>DASRWD010000128.1:0-28886 GCA_035654755.1 Trueperaceae bacterium | reverse complement strand
GTCGGCCTGAACGCCGATCTGCCTGAAGTCGTTCTGGACGATCGTGGCGATGTCGGTGAACGTCTGCGAGTCCGAGGCGTACGTGAGGCCGAACTGGAGGTTCGGGCCGCCGTCCGGCATGTTGCGGATGCCGTCGCCGTCGGAGTCCACGACGCCCAGATCGTCGAGGGCGGCGGCCGCGGCCTCGAGGTCGTAGTCGTTCATGAGGCCGGTCGTGTCCTCGTAGAACGTGCCGTCCGCGGGAGCCGTCGGCGTGCCCGGGATCGTGGCGAGGCCGTTGTAGACGTCCTCGATCACCCGCTCGCGGTTCACCGCGAACTCCATGGCCTTGCGGAACTCGTGGTTGCCGAACAGCTCGCCGAAGGTCTCGTCGTCGAAGTTGAACGCGACGTGCGGCGGAGAGCCGAACAGGGCGTCGCTAACGACGACCTGGAACTCCTCGCCCTGCTGCTCGAGGTCCTTGAAGTTCGGGAACTGGGCGCCCGAGATGTTGAGCTGATCGAGGTTGCCCGCGAGGAACTGAGCGGTCTGCGCCTCGGTGCCCTGCACCACTAGGTAGCGGACCTCTTCGAGGTACGGGAGCTGGTTGCCGGCCGTGTCCTGCTTCCAGTAGTTGGGGTTGCGCGCAAGGACGACCAGCTGGCCCGGGGTGTAGCTGTCGTACATGAACGGCCCGGTGCCGACGACCTCGGAGAGGCTCACGTCAGTCGGCCAAGCGTTGTTGACCTGGCCGGCCTCGGCGCCGCCCTCGACCGTGAAGTCGACGAGCTTGTGCTTCGGCATGATGAAGAAGCGCTGCTGGAGCAGGAACGCGGCCGACGGCGCGGGCAGCGTGAAGACCACGGTGTGGTCGTCGACGGCCTCGAAAGTGACCTGCTGCTGCTCACCATCGACCGTGTACGTGAACTGGGCAGCGTCACCGGCGCGCGCCTCGGGGTTCGTGATGATCTGCTCGTAGGTGAACACGACGTCCTCGGCCGTGAACGGCTCGCCGTCGTGCCAGGTCACGCCTTCACGCAGGTGGAACGTGTAGACGGTGCCGTCCTCCGAGACCTCCCAGCTCTCGGCCAGGGCCGGCTCGAGCGCGTAGGTCTGGAGGTTGAACTCCACCAGGGAGTCGAACACCTGCTGCGTCAGGGTCTGCGTGGCGTTGTCGATCTGAGCGTAGTAGAGGAACGTTGGCGGTGCGGCGCCGAGTGGCAGCGTGACGCTGCCGCCTACCGTGCCGGGCTCGATCCCCAGGCCCGAGTAGTCAACTACCCGCGGCTGTGCGAGGGCCATGCCGAACGCGACGAGTAAGGTCGCGGCCAGCACGGTCAGTAGCGGTCTGCGGTGCATCAGTACCTCCCAGTGTTCGTGCCTGCTATTGGCGCCACAGGATAGACCAGTCGCGTACCACTCACAAGTGGGGGAGGGCCAGTTAAGTGCAACGTGAAGATGCGTGAGCGAAGCCCGTTCTGATGGTATAGAAGTGGTACGAGACACCGTTCAGGCGACGCGGCGGTCGGTAGCGACCGGTGCGCGGAGCCAGGAAGGCACGGGCGCATGCCAGCTAGCGCGGGGCGAGAGACGGTCGGCGACGCATTCGCCATCGAGGACCCCGTAGACGCGGCGGACCTCCGCGGCGGGCAGCTCGTAGGCCTCAGCATCACCATCGACAAGGCGCGCCCTACTCCCGCCTACCTACAGCTCAAGGAACAGCTGACGCGCGCCATAGATGACGGCGCGTTGGCTCCCGGCTCGGCCCTGCCTTCCGAGCGGATGCTGGCCGTCGACCTAGGTCTCTCCCGCATGACCGTCAGGCGCGCGTTCGAGGAGCTCGTGGCCGCGGGTGTGGTCGAACAGCGTCAGGGCTCCGGCACCTTCGTGCGTCCCCGTCCGCTCGAGCAGGTGATCGACCGGGTCCTGGGGTTCACGGACGAGGCCCGCAACCTGGGCTTCGAGCCCGGGTCGCGCCTGTTGGCGACCAACCGCCTCGCGGCGGACGAGCACGTGGCTCGAGCGCTCGCGATCGCTCGGGGTGTAGAGGTGCTGCAGATCACCCGGCTGCGTACGGCGACGGCCGAGCCGCTGGCGCTGCAGGACGCCCACCTCGCGCCCAGGCTCTCCGGCGTATCACTGAAGCTGCTCGAGGAGACCGGCAGCCTCTACATCACGCTCGAGAAGCAGTTCGGCATCACGCCATCGCGCGCCAGGCAGACGATCGCCGCGAGGCTGCCGACGGACCACGAGTGCCGGCTGCTTGGCATAGGCAAGCTCGTGCCGGTGCTGGCGTTGGAGCGCACGACCTACGGCGAGGACGGCCTCCCGTTCGAGTACGTGCGTAGCGCGTACCGGGGCGACATCTACCGCATGGCCCTGGACCTGCGGTCCTTCTGAGGTGCGGCCCGACCACCTAGCGGCGGGTGCTCACGGCGACGCCGGCCCCGACCTGCCCGAAGGCATGGAGTTACGGCCCCTGTCCGCCGAGGAGGCGTTGCAGGTACCGGAGGTCTGGAACGCGGCGTGGCGAGAGCCGAACCCTTACCCGCTTAGCGCCCCTCTGTGGCAAGAGAGGCTGGCCTCGCCGCACCACGACCCCGAGCTGCTGTTGGGCGCGATCGCCGACGGCGAAGTCCTCGCCTACGCGCACGGCAAGCGCCCGGTCTCCGCCTGGCAGCCCGCGAACCTTGCCTGGGTCTCGTCCTTCGCCGTGCGCAGGAGCTTCCAGGGCCGTGGCATCGGCACCGCGCTGGTAGGCGAACTGCTACGCGAGTTGTCCAAGGCTTCGCCGGCCGAGGTTCACTTCGGGTCCGACGCCGACCACCTCCTTCCCGGGCCCCCCCTTGACTCGCCACCGGCCACCTGGCGCCTGCTGCGACGGATGGGAGCGGCCTTCTCCGTCTGCGAGCTGGACCTGCACCTGGACCTGAGGGCGGGTTTACCCGCGGCGCCCGTGCCGCCGGGCTGGCGGGTAAGGGAGGGGGACGACGAGGGCGCGCTGGCTTTCGTCCGCGCGACGTTCCCCGGCAGGTGGGCGGAAGAGCTGGCCACCTACCTGCGTGGCGGCGCCACCGTGTTCACCGTAGAGCGCGACGACTCCGCAGAAGAACCGACGTCGGCACGTGCCAAGGGCTTCTGCGTCGCTTTCCAGGGCGGAGAGGCCGTGACGTCGCCCGGGCTCCACTGGGCAGAGGCGCTTCGGCGCGAGTACCCGGGCGGCAGGGCAGCGGGAATGGGTCCTTTGGGGACCGCCCCGGACGTCCGCGGCCTAGGCTTGGGTCTCGCCATGGTCAGGGCAGCGGCACAGACTCTCGAGGAGCGAGGTAGTACCGACGTGATCATCAACTGGACCACCTTGGGGACGTTCTACGGGCGCCTCGGCGCGCGCGTGTGGCGCGCTTACCAACGGGCTCGGGCCCCTGGCGACCGGCCGCCCGTCAGCGGAGGCGAAGGATGAGCACCGAGGGGGTTGACCCAAGGTACGCGGGCCTGGACGCCTGGCCGCCGCAGCGCATCATCGAGGCCGTAACCGAGGCGAACCTGCGTGCTATCCGCGCCGTGCAAGACGCGTCGCCCGAGCTCACGCTCGCCGCAGAGGGCATGGAGAAGCGCCTGCGGGACGGCGGCCGCCTCGTTTACGTGGGCGCGGGCACCTCGGGCCGCCTGGGCGTCATGGACGCCGCGGAGCTCGCCCCAACCTTCGGGTTCGAGGACGTCGTGCTGCTCATGGCCGGCGGCGGAGACGCGCGGTCGCAGGCCATGGAGGGTGCGGAGGACGACGTCGCGGCGGCACAGCGCGAGGTGGAGAGTTCGGAGATCGGGCCCAAGGACGTGATGGTGGGCGTCGCGGCCAGCGGCCGTACGCCGTACACGGTCGCGGCGGTGCAGCACGCGAGGGCACGAGGAGCGTTCACCGTCGGCATCGCCAACAACCCGGACACGCCCCTGCTTGCCGCCGCCGAGGTGGGCGTGCTGCTGGACACGGGGCCCGAGGTGCTGGCCGGCAGCACCCGGCTGGCGGCCGGCACGGCTCAGAAGGCGGCGCTCAACGCGCTGTCCACCACGGTCATGGTGCGTCTGGGCGGGGCCTACGACAACCTGATGGTGGGCATGCGCCCGCTCAACGCCAAGCTCATCGACAGGGCGGCGGGCATCGTGGCTCGAGCTGCGGGCACCTCGCGGGACGAGGCCGCCGAGCTGATGCGGTCAGCGCACGGCGACATGCGCGTCGCGATCGTGATGGGGCTGACCAACGCGACCGCCGCGGCGGCTGCCGCGGCTCTGGACGAGAACGGCGGCCGGGTGAGGGCCGCCGTCGAGAGCTTGAGAGGAAGCAGTTAGCGGGCTTCGAGCAGCGCCTGGACGGCCGGAGTCGTGTCCACGCCCAGGCCCTCCAGCCGCGCGGAGGGCACTCCGTCAGCGTCCAGCACGGTGACGACGTTCGAGTGGGCGAACATCCCGTTGCCCAGGTCGCGGTACTGAACGCCGAGCAGGGTGGCGAGCTGCCTCGTCTGGAGGTCGCCGCCGACCAGCCAGTGCCAGTTGTCGCGATCGAGGTCCTTGCTCACCGCGTAGGCCTTCAGCTTGCTCGGCGTGTCGGCCCGGGTCGCGAAGGTGACCATCACGAAGTCGACCTCGCCCTGCAGCTCCGGCGGGAGGGCGGCTTCGATGTCCTCGGCCGTCTTGACGAGCAGCGGGCAGGCCGTCGTGCAGTCGCCGTAGAACATGACGACCACGGACGGACGACCCCGCATGTCGGGTAGCCGGAACGCGTCGTTGTTCGAGTCCGTCCAGTGGCTCCCGAGGTGGAAGAGCGAGGTGCCAGGCAGCTCCGTGGCCGCCAGGGCGGGCTGGTGGTCGCCGTGATCATGGGCGCCTACCTCTGCGTTCGCTGCCTGGTCGGCATGGTCGCCGTGGTCGTGGGTGGCCGCAACAGGGTACGGCTGCTCCGACATGGCGGTGATGGCGGCGGGATCCTCGGGCGTGACCTCGCGGACAGCGCTGTCGTCGCCGCAGGCGGCCAGTAGCGGGACGAGGCCCGCGGCCGCGATCAGCAGTGCCAGGCGGAAGCTACGTGTGCTCGATCTCGTCACCTTCTTCACCCTCACGAAGCGCAGCGGAAGCCGAGGCCCCCGCCTGCGTAATCGCCGGACAGGCCGCTGCGGAACGCGTAGCGCAGGAACGCCGCGTAGTCGCCGGTGTCTGTGGCTCGGGCCGAGCCGCCCCCGCACAGGAGCTGCAGGCGCCGGTCGCCCGCGGAGCGGCTGTCAGCGGTGTTCATGGCAGCCCCCGCGTCGAACACCCACTCCCATACGAGGCCGTGCATGTCGTTCACGCCGTAGGCGTTGACCTCGCCCTGCCCCACCGGCCCCGGAGCGGAGCCGCGGGACGTGACGTATGCCAGGACCTGCTCGCGGTACCCGGGCTCGAGGTAACCGTCGGTGGTGTCCCGACCGGCGCGGGCAGCGAGCTCCCATTCGGCCTCGGTCGGAAGGCGCCCGCCCCGGGCTTCACAGTAGGCGGCAGCCGCGAACCAGGAGACGTTCGTGACGGGGGCGGCCGGGTCGACAGAGCCCAGCACGAGGTCCCCTGCCCAGTGAGCCAGGTAGGTGTCGGTCGCGAACACGCGCGGTACGGCGCTGCGCGCCCACTCCGTGTGGTCCGTGACGAAGGCGAGGAACTGGGCGTTGGTCACGGGCGTCACGTCGAGCTCGAACGCCTCCACGTACGCCAGGTCCTCGCCTTCGACCGGGAACAGAAGTGCCACCTCGCCGCCAGGGACCTGCACCGTCTGGGTCTCGACGGTCGCCGTCTGCGCTGCCCGAGCGCCGAGTGGCGCGCTCAGGACTGCGAGGGCGAGCAGGGTGGCGATGGCGAGGTGGCGGGTCATGTCTAGGTGTCCTCTCGTTCCTTACCTGAGGTCAGTTGCCGGCCGTGGCTTCGGGGTTGTACGGACGGATGTCGATGCGCTCGGTGAAGACCACGTGGTCCTCTTCGCCGGTCACGACCAGCGAGCCGATAGCGCCCTTGTTGAAGGCCCTGAAGATCGCGTGGTCGACGAGGGTGAGCGAGGCAGGAACGTCTGCTTCGAACTCGACGACCGCCGCACCGCCAGCAGGGATCACCGTCGTCTGCACGTCGCGGTTGATCATCGCTCCGGCCTCGAGCCAGACGCGGTCGAAGACGTCGCCGATCACGTGGAAGCTGCTGGTCAGGTTGGGGCCGCCGTTGCCGACGAAGAGCCTGACGGTCTCGCCCACCTTGGCCTGCAGGGCGTTGTCGCCGGTCAGCGAGCCGACCCGGCCGTTGAAGACCACGTAGGCGGCGTTCTCGTCGACGGCGCGCATCATGTCGAAGTCCTGCAAGCCCTTCTCGCCGAAGTCGCCCTTCGTGTAGAAGTCACCCTGGACGACGTAGTACTCGCGGTCGACGGGGGTGAAGCCTTCCTTGGGTTCGACGACGATGAGGCCGTACATGCCGTTGGCGATGTGCATCCCTACCGGGGCCGTGGCGCAGTGATAGATGTACACGCCCGGGTTGAGCGCGGTGAAGCCGAAGGTCGCCTGCTGTCCAGGGGAGATGAGCGTGGCCTCGGCGCCGCCGCCCTGGCCGCTGACGGCGTGCAGGTCGATGTTGTGCGGCATCATGCTCGAAGGGTGGTTCTGCAGCGTGAAGGTCACGAAGTCGCCCTCGCGGACGCGGATCATGGGGCCGGGGACGCTGCCGCCGAAGGTCCAGAAGCGGTACTCGACGCCGTCGGCGAGCTCCATGACCTCTTCGGTCGTCTCGAGCTCTACGGTCACGTGGGCGCGGAAGTCGCGGTTGACGGGCGGGGCGGCGTTGGGCGCGTAGCCGACGACGCCTTCGATGACGGGCAGGTCGGCGACCGGGACCTGGTCCTCGTCGTCGGCGCGGAGCGCGCGCTCGCCCCAGGCTGCGTTGATCGTGAGATCGTGCCCCAGATTCTGGCCCGTCGTGTCGGCCAGCGTGTGTTGGACGACCGGGTCCCCTTGAGCCGTGACTGTCGAGCCGCCCCGGTCTCCGAAGAGGGTCAGCCCCACGGCCAGGACGACCACCAGGGCCGCGGCTCCGATGATCGCTCCGATGTGCAGGTTGCCTCTGAAGTTCCTCACTTGCTTCCTCCTAGGGCCGCTTCGGCGCGGCGCCTCTCGCTTGGTCGTCGCAGTTCGGGCCTACCTGCCCAAACTTGGACATCTGCATCCAGGTTAGAAGTGCGGCGTGGTACCGGTAAGGGACAGATGTCCGAGCGGTACCGGCGTTCGTGCGCAGCCCAGACGGCGGTCACGGGAACTCGAGGAGCGGATGACCGGTGCTAGCATCCGGCGTGGACCAGGAAGCGATAGGCGGGGTCAGGACGCTGTTACGGCGCGAGGAGAGCTACGCCGTTCACACGATCGTCTACGTGGCGGAGAACCCGGGAGCAAGCAACGCGCGTATCGCCGAGGACCTGCAGTTCCCTCCGGCGTTCCTGGCCAAGGTGCTCGCGCGACTGGCGAGAGCCGGCTACGTGGAGAGCCGACCGGGCCGTTCCGGCGGGGTGAAGCTGACCGTGGACCCCTCGGAGCTGAGTCTGCTCGACGTGATCCAGACGGTCTCCGGACCCGTGCTCATGGACAACTGTCAGACGCGCCAGCAGTGCGCGACTCAGCTCAGGAAGGGCTACTGCAGCGTCAACGGCATGTGGATGCGAACGACGCTTCTCGTGCACGACATCTTCGGTAACGTGCGCATGTCCGATCTCGTGGAACCCGAAGCCCTTACGCGGCTGCGCGAGGAGCTGGCTGCCCGCGAGGCGAGCGAGAAGGCCGCTGAGGGGATCGGGAACTGAACACGGTGGCCGACTCGCCTGGTTGGATTCGAGACGAGAGAGCTTGGCTACAAGCGTGGCGCCGGCTCGAGACCCACGCCCGTGACGTCAGAGGCCTGAACCTCAGGCGGGCGTTCGACGAGGACCCGAGCCGGTTCGACCGCTTCTCGCGCCTGCTGAAGCTGGCGGGGACCGAGCTGCTCGCCGATTACAGCAAGCACCTCGTCACGACCGAGACCATCCCGTTGTTGCTGGACCTCGCGCGCGCCTCGGGCCTGGACCGGGCACGCGAGGCGATGTTCGTCGGCGAACGGATCAACGTCACCGAGGACAGGTCTGTGCTGCACGTCGCCTTGCGCGACCTATCGGGCGGCAGCTACGTCGTCGACGGCGAGGACGTCATGCCTGCGGTCAGCACCATGCGTGAGCGCATGCGCGGGTTCACCAGGGCCGTGCACACGGGCGAGTGGCGCGGCTACACCGGAGAGCGCATCACCCACGTCGTGAACGTTGGGATCGGCGGTTCGCACCTGGGACCTCAGATGGTGGTCAGGGCGCTGGAGCCGTACGCGGCCGAGGGCCTCGAGGTCCGGTTCGTCTCGAACGTCGACGGGGCGGCCATGACACGCGCGCTGGTCGACCTGGACCCGGCGACCACCCTCTTCCTCGTGGCGTCCAAGACGTTCACGACGCAGGAGACGATGATGAACGCTGGCACCGCCCGGCAGTGGCTCGTGAACGCTGCCGGCGACGAGTCCGCGGTAGCCAGGCACTTCGTCGCGCTCTCGTCCGCGGTGGACCACGCGACCCGGTTCGGCATCCCCGAGAGCAACGTTTTCGAGTTCTGGGATTGGGTCGGCGGACGCTACTCGCTCTGGTCCGCCATCGGCATGTCCATCTGCCTGGCGACGAGCTTCGAGACGTTCGAGGAGCTGCTTCGCGGCGCCCACGAACTGGATCTTCACTTCCGGACGGCGCCTCTCGAGGAGAACCTGCCTGTGACCCTCGGCCTGGTGGCCCTGTGGTACGTGGACTTCCTCGGGGCCCATACCCGGGCCGTGCTGCCGTACGACGAGTCGCTCGAGCATCTTCCCCGCTACCTCCAGCAGCTCGACATGGAGTCGAACGGCAAGGGCAGACGCCGCGGTGGCGAGCCTGTGACGTACCGGACGGGGCCCGTCGTCTGGGGGGAGCCGGGAACGAACGGGCAGCACGCCTTCTACCAACTCCTCCACCAAGGAACCCTGCTCGTACCTGCCGACTTCATCGGCTTCGCCCGGCCACACCACGGGCTGCTCGATCACCACCGCGCTCTCAACGCAAACCTGGTCGCACAACCGCAGGCGCTCATGCAGGGTCGCACCCTGGAGGAGGCGAGGCAGCTCGCGGCAACCGAGGCGGTCGCCGCCGCCAAGGTCTTCCCGGGAGACAGGCCGTCGACGACACTCGTCTTCCCGCAGCTCACCCCGCAGGCGTTGGGGGCTCTGATCGCCCTCTACGAGCATCAGGTGTTCGTCCAAGGCGTCGTATGGGACATCAACTCGTTCGACCAGATGGGCGTGGAGCTGGGCAAGGAGCTCGCCAAGGACGCGTTGGCGAGGCTCTCAGCGGAAGGATCCGAGAGCCGAAGTCGCGATGGCGATGTCGACTCGTCTACAGCTGGCGTCGTGGCCTTCCTCAACCGCCACGCGAACTGAAGCCGGCGTCGGGCGTCCAACGCCACCCTTCGAGCGGCTCTAACCGTGTAGATTCGTAACCCATGGCGAAGAAGAAGTCGAAGTCGACGGGCAAGTCCACGCCGGGCGGTGAGCCCGCCAAGCCGGCCGCGGCCAGCGCCGCTAGTGCCGGCTCCTCAGCTACACCCAAGCGCGGCGGCGTCACGGCCCAGGTACGCAGCGAGCGCAAGCGGAAGCAGCAGCGGTTGAACATCGCGATCGGCGCAGGGATCGCGACGGTCGTCGTCGCGGCCATCGCCGCTCAGGTACTCCTCGAAGCCAATCGCCCCGGCGAGAAGTTCGCCAGCCTTGGCAACGTTCACCTCCTCTCGCTGAACTCGCCCCACGTTCCTTACAACAGCGATCCGCCCACGTCGGGCCCGCACATGCCAAGCCTCGCGCCCTGGGGATCCCACTTCGAACCGCAGCCGGACGAGTACGTGATCCACAACATGGAGGACGCCGGCGTGGTGCTCTGGTACGACATGGGCACTCCCGAGGAGAACGCCGAGAGGGTCGCCCAACTGGAAGACGTGTCCCGTGGCTACAACCGCATCATCATCGTCCCGCGGGAGAACCTGGGCAGTCAGTACGTCCTCACGGCCTGGCAGCGGCTGCAGCGCTTCGACGAAATCGACGAAGAGGGCATGCGCCGCTTCATCGACGCCTACGAGGGCATAGACCACCACCCGCGCTGAAGCCAATGAGAAGGGCCGATCGCGCTGACCGGCCCTTCTCACCCTATTGTCAGTAATAAGACCGCTTGGTTCTCAGCCGCCGTCAGCGTCGCCCGCGGGCTCTGCGGGCGGCACAGGCTGCTGCGCCGGCTGCGCCTCGACCTGTTCGCGGGCAGCCATGAGTAGTTCCATGGCCTCGTTCAACTCCTCCTGAGCAGCCGCCACCTCGTCCTGGGCGCCCTCTACGCCTTGCAAGTTGGCGAGCCGGTCGCCGATCGCCATCAGGCGCTCTTCGAGCGCGATGAGGCTGTCGCGCATCATGGCCATCTGGGTGGCGTCGAACGTGGCCGATCCCGGGGGCACGGCGCCGACTCCCGGCGTGTTGATCGCGATCTGCGGGTTGGGAACGACGATGACGTCGAGGGGAACCTGCTCGACCGGCGTGCCGGTGACGAAGATCGTGTGGCCACGACCGTTCGTGAGGTTCGCGTCCGTCAGATCGAACAGAACTGCATCCGAGCCGGCGGCGCGGAGCTGAAGCGACGCCTCGGCCGGGATGATGCGCGCGAAGCCGCTCACCTCGGCGTAACCGACGGTGTGCAGGACGCCTACCTCCCCGTCCGACCGGACGGCCACGAGGTCGACGGCGTCAGTGCCCGGAGCCAGATGAGCGATCCGGATCTCGGCCTCGTCCTGCATGACGGCGGCGGTGGTGCCGTCACTGATGATGAGGGTTCGGAACGTGTACTGATCTTCGTCGTCACCGGTGAAGAGGTTCTCGAGCCACGCGAAGAACCCCTCGTTCTCTTGTGCCTCCTCGCTCGGCGGCACGACGCCTATGAGCGCGATCGTGTAGTACTCGCCGCCGAACGGGTCTAGCGCGACGGTGGGAACGTCCGTCTCGGCGCCTGCGGCAGCTTCGTCATCTCCACTCTGAACTCCGGCGAGAGCCACCGCGACCTCGTACCCCGCAGCCTGGATCGGCACGTACTCGCTCATCTCGCCGTAGGTCAGACCAGAGAACTCCTGCGGCTCGATGTTCTCCTCAGCGCTGGTAAGGACTATGCGCTCGACCTCCGCGTTCGGCGCGGCGTGCAGGAACCGGACCATCGCCTGGTTGGCGTCGGGTACCGGCTGCTCCGCGGGCGGGGCGGCAGCGAAGGCGACGCCGCTGAGCGCCCCCAGCGATAGCAGCATGATCAACCTGTGGAAAGTTCGTCCGAACATGCGTTCCTCCTGGTTCCGGGGTGACGCGAATCGGCCAGGTGCGGACGACGCAGCGCCATCTGCCCTGCGGGCCACCGGCGCGTGTGCTCGGTGGCCGCGACTCGTGCTCATGACGTTAGGGGCGGGGTGTGAGCGTCCAACGGTCAGCTGATGAGAACGCCTGGCCGTGCGCCCTGCGTCCGGGGGCCGCCGGGCTCATGCGGACAGCGAACCAGGCGTGCGCACCTGGAATATCGTCCCTACATGGCGACGTTCGAAGACTTGGACGCGGTGGCGCGCTCGCTGCCGGAGGTGGAGGCCGTCCTCTCGTCTGCGGGTACGCCCGAGTACAAGGTTCGTGGCAAGGCGTTCCTGCACATGCGCGCTCCGCGCAAGGACGCCGTCGACCCGGACACAGGCGAGCTAATGGACGACGTGCTGGTCTTCCGCACGCTCGGGCTGGCGGGCAAGGAGGAGTGGCTGGACGATGGGTCCCTGCCGCTCTTCACGACCCCTCACTTCAACGGGTGGCCGGCGGTACTGCTGCGCGCCCGCGACCTTGGCGAGGTGGCGCGGGATGTCCTGAGGCATCTGATCGTGGACGCCTGGCGGGCTCAGGCACCGAAGAGCCTGGCGAAACAGCTACCGGAAGTCAAAGGATGACCCCCGGGCACAACGACCGCGTCACGGCGAACCTGCCAAGCAACGACCTCGACGGCAGCCTCCTGCGCTGCATCGAGAACCCGCGCATCACGCGCCCAGGGTAGACAGCCCGTTCACGACCATCTGCACGGCCAGCATGATCAGCAACATGCCCATGAGGCGCTCCATCGCCTGCAGTCCCCTCTCCTTCAACAGCCTGAGCAGCAATGGCGCCGCCATGAGCACGGCGGCGGTACCCAACCAGGCGATGAGCAGCGCCGTCACCCACTTGCCCAAGCTGTCCGGCTCACTACGGGCGAGCAGGATGACCATCGCCATCGCTGATGGTCCAGCTATCAGCGGAATCGCCAGCGGCACGATGAACGGCTCGCCGCCCGCTTGGTAGCCCATCACGCCGTCCGCGCGCGGGAACACCATCCGCAGGCCGATCACGCCCAACACGATGCCGCCGGCGATCGCGACGCTCTCCTCCTGCAGACCCAGGAACCCGAGTATCGGTTGCCCGAACAGCAGGAAGAAGAGCAGCACGACGAGGGCGATGGCCAGCTCGCGCAGCACTACCCTTCGCCTGCGCTCCTTCTCGACGTCCTTCAGGAGCGTGAGCACCAGGGGGACGTTGCCGAACGAGTCCATTACGAAGAACAGCAGTACGGCCGCCGGCCACACGCCCGCCCATGGGTCCATGGCGTGAGGATAGAGCCGTCACGGCTCTGAGCGTGCGTTCGCTAGCCGGTCCTATTCCCCTTCGAAACGGCCCACACCCCGGCAGATGCCCTGAAGCGCCACGAGGACATCGTCGTTCGTCTCACCCTCGACGGTCATCGAGGCGCTGTCCCCCTCGTCTATGACCGTCACCTCGCCAGTGCCGAGGTCGCCCGCGACGTTGATCATGTAGATCACACCGTCTACCGAGATGTCGCCGAAGGCGATCAACAGGTCCACGACTCCAAGCGGTAGCTCGCCGTCCGGCCCCGGCTTGTTGAGCAGCACCATGCTGGGCGCTTCCGAGGGGTCATCGGCGTAGTACTGCATCGCGTAGGAGCCCGGGCCCATGTACCCGAAGCCGCACAAAAACAACGGCACGTCGGTCAGTACGTACTCGCCGTCGTGGTCCCCGCCCGTGAGCGTGAACGTGATGTCGCCCCGGGAACCCTGGGCCAGGGCATGCGACAAGATCGCGGCGAGCAGGACGGCGCCGAGAACACGTTGTGGTAAGTGAAGGCGCCGGGCGGAAACGTGCCCGAGCGTTCTCATGGCGAGACTTTAGACCCGCGGGCCTCGGCCTGCAATACCCCGCCAGGGCCCGTCATCGGCCGCCTGCGCCGTCAACCCCTAGCCAGGTCGAGACCTCGCTCGCTCGCCACCTTCTTGGCGCTGTCGTACCCGGCGTCGGCGTGCCGCATGACGCCGGTCCCGGGGTCGTTGAGTAGCACCCGCGCTAACCGCTCGGCGGCGTCGGCCGAGCCGTCGGCAACGGTCACCTGGCCCGCGTGCATCGAGTAGCCCATGCCGACCCCTCCGCCGTGATGGAAGCTCACCCAAGCGGCCCCCGACGCGGCGTTCAACGCGAAGTTGAGGAGCGGCCAGTCCGCCACGGCGTCAGATCCGTCCTGCATCGCCTCTGTCTCGCGGTACGGGCTGGCGACGGAGCCTGCGTCCAGGTGGTCGCGACCTATCACGATGGGCGCGCTCACCTGGCCTGTGCGCACCAACTCGTTGAACATCAGGCCCGCACGGTCACGCTCCCCGTAGCCGAGCCAGCAGATGCGAGCTGGCAATCCCTGGAACTCGAAGCTCTTCACGCCCTCGGTGAGCCACCGCCTGAGGTGCTCGTCGTCCGGGAACAGCTCGAGCAGGGCGCGATCGGTGCGGTAGATGTCCTCGGCGTCGCCTGACAGCGCCACCCAGCGGAACGGCCCGCGCCCCTCGCAGAACTGATCGCGGATGAAGGCGGGCACGAACCCCGGGTACGAGAAGGCGCCGTCGAACCCACCCAGCTTCGCGAACGCGCGCAGGTTGTTGCCGTAGTCGAAGGCCACGGCGCCGCGCCTCTGCATCTCGACGATCGCTTGGCAGTGGTCGGCCATGGCAGTCAGGACGCGGCGCTCGTACGCGGTGGCGTCCGACGCGCGCGCGTCCACGGGGTCCTCGTCCGGCTCGAGCGGCGGCACGTACCCGTACATGGGGTCGTGGGCGCTGGTCTGGTCGGTCACCAGGTCGGGCGTGAACCCGCGGCGCACCAGCTCGGGCAAGACTTCCGCTGCGTTGCCGAGCAGGCCGACGGACAGAGGCGTTCTCGACGCCTTCGCGTCTTCGGCCATGCGCAGCGCTTCGTCCAGGTCGGCGGTCCACTCGTCGAGGTAGCGGGTCTGGATGCGCCGTTCTATGCGCGACCGGTCGACCTCGACGATGACCGCCACGCCGCCGTTGAGCGTGACGGCCAGAGGCTGCGCGCCGCCCATCCCACCCAGTCCCGCCGTCAGCGTGATCGTGCCGGCCAGCGAGCCGCCGAAGTGCTTGCGAGCGGCGGCGGCGAACGTCTCGTAAGTGCCTTGCAGGATGCCCTGCGTCCCGATGTAGATCCAGCTTCCGGCCGTCATCTGGCCGTACATCATCAGCCCGGCCTTGTCGAGGTCGTCGAAGTGCTCCCAGGTCGCCCACTTGGGCACGAGGTTGCTGTTGGCGATGATCACGCGCGGCGACTGCGGGAACGTGCGGAACACGCCGACCGGCCTGCCCGACTGCACGAGCAGCGTCTCGTCGTCCTCAAGGCGGTCGAGCACCGCGACGATCCGGTTGAAGTCCTCCCACGTCCGCGCGGCCTTGCCGCGGCCACCGTAGACGATCAGTTCATCGGGCTTCTCGGCGACCTCGGGGTCCAGGTTGTTCATCAGCATCCGCTTGGCGGCCTCCTGGATCCAGCCCTTGGCCGTCCTCTTGGCGCCCCGCGGCGCTCTCACTGCCTGCTGTTCTCCCATGGCCGTCATCATGAGCCAGCCTCGGCCTTCGGCTCCAGCGGATCCAAGAGCTTTGCTTCCGGGAAGTGTCCGTACAAGTGAGTTCTGGTAGCGTCGGCCAGGACGAGACGAGAGGCCGGTCGAATAGCGCGCCTCGCCAGTCCAAGACCGAGATGCCCTCTTCGCGCCCACCCAACCCCAGCTTCCTAGGCTCACCCGTGGAGACCGATATCAGCCGGCTGGAGGCGGACTTCGCGGTGGTCGGCCTACCACACGGCGTCCCGTACGACGAGGCCGGCGCGGCCACCACGACCGCCCAGGCGCCCCAAGCCGTGCGCGAGCGCTCCGAGCGCTACGGGGCGTTCCGCTCGCATCACGACTTCGACACCGGCGGCGAGATGCTGCCGGGGCATGTACGGGTGGTCGACGTCGGGGACTCCGTCTCGCAGCCAGGCGATGGCCCGGGCAACGGCGTGCGCGGCACGGAGGTCGTGAAGGCGATCCTCGGCCGCGGAGCGGTGCCCATCGTCCTGGGAGGTGACGACTCGACGCCGCCGTTCGCCATCCGGGCGTACGAGAACCATGGCCCCGTCACCGTGGTTCAGGTAGACGCGCACATCGACTTCCGCGACGAGGTGCGCGGCGTACGGGACGGCTTCTCGAGCCCCATGCGCCGTGCCGCGGAGATGCCGTGGGTCGAGAAGGTCGTGCACGTTGGCATACGGGGAGTCGGCAGCGCCAGGCGCGAGGAACTAGACGCCACGCTGAACCGCGGGAACGCGGTCGTCACCGCTAGAGAGGTGCATACGTCGGGAGTCACCGTGGCACTGCGTCACGTGCCGCCCGGTGGGGACTACTACGTGGCCGTGGACGTCGACGGCTTCGATCCCAGCGTCATGCCAGGAACCGCAGCTCTGGCGCCCGGCGGCCTTACCTATCAGCACGGGCTCGAACTACTAACGGGCCTGCAGGAGCGCGGCCGCATCGTGGGCCTGGGCTTCGCAGAGTTTTACCCGGACAGAGACGTCAACGGACTGACCGCCCTTTCCATCGTGCGTTTGGCCGTCATCGCCATGGCTGCGGCCGGACGCTGAGGTCGAAAGGCTGCGCATTGCACTTCTCTGGTTCGCTAGGGAGGAGTTGGGGATCTTACGTGCCTGACGCGGCGACCCGGCTTAACCTGCCTCGAGCACGAGACGTCCACACCTGCCCAGAGCACGACCCGTCCACGTGATCCAGAAGGAGGTCACCATGCGATTCGCCAAAGTCCTCTTGTTGCCGGCTGCCATCCTGTTGCTCGCGGCTTGCACTTCGACGACGCAGCCCCCTGTAGAGACGCCCGAGTACCTGGTGGAAGGCAAGCTCCTCAACGCCGGTGACGTGCCGATGCCGAACGTCGCCAGCTTCATAGCGATTCACCCCGGTCTGTACGCGGTCTCTACCAGCGCGATCGCTTCACAAGCCGTGGAGTACGACGGCATCCTCGCGATCTCCAGCAGCCAACTGGAGGCTGACGGAAGCTTCGAGTGGGACCTGGGTGACGGGTCCGACATCCCCGCCGCCTACCTGACTTCGGCATCGCAAGCGTTCCAGACGCCCGCCTACAACACAGACACGACATGCAGCTCCACTGCCTCGGCCGCCGTGAGCGTGCTCAGATCGTTCGTCCTGCCCGATTCGGTCGTCCCGGCCGGCGCACTAGGGCCCTTGACCGACTCGCTGAACTTCGCCTCCGGCATCGTCTACTACACGGATGCGGCCTCCTTGATGCCGCTGCCCGCAGTGCCGTATCGCCTCAAGACGTGGGTATTCGCGGAAGGGGATGTCTCGATCGAAGGAGCCTGCGTGTTCGACGACGGCATGAACCCCGTGGCGGAAGTGGCGACGATCGACCTAGACCTCGTTGAGGGTTGGAACGAGGTCACGGCCAACATCGATCCGGTCTCCGGGACGTCGGTGATCAACAACGAGTCGTTCGAGGGCGCATGGTTGGCCTCGATCTTCGGTCCCTAGTGAACCGCTCAGCTAGCGCAGTTCGACTTCCAACCTGACGGCGGCGTCGTGCTCCGGCAAGCCGGAAGGGTTGTCGCGCTCCAGGACGAGGATCGCCGGCGTAGGTCCGGCGACCTCGAACTCCAGGGTGCCCTCGAAGGGAACGAAGCCCTCGGTCATCCACTCGTCGGTGGCCGTCACGAGGCCGCTGGCGATAAGGCTGCCGTCGGGCGCCATCAGGCTCACGGCGAACGAGCCCTCGAAGAACCAGGTGCCGCGAGCTTCGCCGCGAAGGACCATGGGGCTAGTAACTTGGTCGGGCAGGTCTACCCTCACGAAGTCTTCGAGAGCAGAGGAGCCGCCCGCCGGCCATCGAACCGCGGCGCCGTCGACGGAAGTGCTGTCGAGCACGCTCCAGATCAGCTCGAGGACAGCTGCCTCGTCCTCCGACGTGAACTCCTCGACCGTGCCGGGAGCGTAGTTCTCGAAACGCGTCAAGCCCAACCGCGTCTCGAGCTCCCAGCACTCCTCGCCGTCGAAGAGCCGCAACACGTCTCCACGAGTGAAGCTGCCGGCCGAGCCCTGGCCCACGTCGCCGAAACGTGAGGTGTCGAGCTCCTCGCCCATCCGGACATCGGGCTGCAACTCCGTCCAACCGGCCGGCTGAGCCAGCAGGCACGAGGTCATGGCCCTCAGGTCCTGGCGGCGCGTGATCGCGAGCCCGGCGGAGCGGAGGTTCGTGCCCGCGTACGCTTCCTCCGGCAGGTAGAAGCAGTACGTGAAACCTGGGTCGCACGGAGGTGGAGACGCCTCCACGAGGAGCTGTTCCTGGGTGACGGCCAACGCCAACTCGACCGGCGCCTCCAGAGAGACGCGGCCCCCGGCCAGCGTCATACGGTTCACATCGCCGGCGGCCAGGCCGGCGGGAAGCGACGTAGCGAGCAAGACGACCGCCAGCCACGGCAGGCGCACCGTGCCCGCGAGCACCGACCTCATGGCGTTCTTCCGTTCTCGGGCGGCGGCAACATCGTGCGTACGTGGTCCTCGCGGCGTCCATCGTGCCATCCCTCAGGTTCAGGTCAGTCCTGCTCCACCGGCAGAGTCTACGGCTAGAGTTTGAGCGTGGATCGCTTGGAGTTCGAAGGAGCCATCTACTACTGGAAGGGCCCGGCTCCGCATCACTTCGTCTCCGTGCCGGAGCCCGAATGCGACTTCATAAAGGCGGCAGCTCCGTTCGTCACGTACGGCTGGGGGATGATCCCCGTGAGGGTGACGATCGGCTCAACCACGTGGCCTACGGCGTTATGGCCGAAGGACGGCGGCTACATCGTGCCGCTGCGGGCGGACGCCAGACGTAAGGAGAAGCTCGAGCTAGGTGACGTGGTAGCCATCTCGCTCGAGCTCATGACCGTTAGCCCCAAGCGCGAGCGTGGGGGAAGCGCCTGACACAGGGTCAGACACCGTCTTCAGGCCCTCTGCTCATTCGCGCCAGATGGCCCAGCTCGCGCCCTCGAGTTCCTCACGCACCTCGGCCGGGCGTCCGGCCTGTCTGAGCAAGGCCAGAATCTGGCCCCTGTGATGTGAATCGTGCACGATGGTGTGCTGTAGGAAGTGAGCCGGGTGAGAAGGGTAGGCGCCCTCGAAGCTCCTACCTTCGTTGACCGCGCTGATGACTGCCTCTTTGACGGCCGCATCGCCCGCGTCGAAGGCTCGCTGCAACTCCTCGATGCTCGATACGGTCAACCAGGTCGGAGTGTCGCCCGTGACGTCCGGAATGCCCTCTGCGTGCGCGGGGGACACCCGACTCAGCCAGCCCGGCCGGAAATCGACGATGTCGGCGAGGTGTTGGCCGACGCTGAATCCGCCCGCCCCGTCGCTGTGGTTCAGGTCCTCCATGGTCAGAGTCCCGAGAGTCGCGCGGTTCACACGGGCGTTGCGGTCGAAGGCCTCGAGGATCAGCTTCAGTTCTACCGGTACGGACATCATCTACCTCCGGTCGAGCGGCGGCCCGTACGATGGAGCCGACCACCGCCGGCCGGCAGTCTAGCGGGCGCCAGGCGGCGAAGGGGAAGTTCGAGTGAAGCGATCCGGTGCTCGGAGTCCTGGAGGGTTTCTCTCCACTGGTGTGGGGCGTCGCGAGCTACTTGATCGCAACGGGCCACCCACTTGCCGTGCTGGCGCTCGCAGCCTCGCTCCTTATCCCATTGACCTGCTACCTGCGGGCTCGCGCCAAGGGTTACACGCAAGCATGGTCGTCGACCCCCATCTTGATTTCTCTATAGTGGTTGGAACTATACTCGCGCGATAGTTCGCTCAATGGGAGGCAAATCGATGAGGAAGCTGACACTGGTGCTACTGGTGGGCCTGCTTGGTTCGGTGGCGCTGGCGCAGGCACCGACGTACTTCGTCAAGGCCGATATGGTGAGGGGCGCGCAGGGGGCTATGGGCCCGGCGTGCGTCCCGAACTCCGTGTTCTTCAATGGTGAGATGATCGTGTTCCGCGCCGTCGTCTACGATGCCGCGACAGGCGAAGAGCTGACGTTCGACCAGATCCAGGAGCGCGGCATCACGGCCACCGTGAACATGGACGGCGCCGAGCCGCTCGCGATGTTCTTCCCGCCTCCCCAAGGCAGCGAGCCCGAGGGAGAGGCCGAAGGAGAAGCAGAAGGCGAGGGTGAAGGCGGACCTCCTCCAGGAGCCGACTTCTTCCGCGGGCCGTTCGCCATACCGGCAGACTTCCCGTCGGGCGTGTACACCTGGACCATCGAAGTGACCGATTCGGCCGGTAACTCCGCGGAGTTCTCGCCGATCGGCGCCAGCGCGGGCCTGCCCAGCCTCATAGTCCAACCGGCCAACTGATAGCGCCGCACTAGACGAGCCACAACAGTAGGCGCCGTGCCCGACATGGGTGCGGCGCCTTCTTCGGAAATGGGGAGGGTACGTGTGAGAAGTGCTCTGATGGTCATCGCTGCCGCGCTGCTGGGCGTCTCGTTCGCCCAGGGCACCGGCCGGCTTGCTCTGGATCCCGTAAGCGGGACCGTGGGCACCACGGTCGTCGGCACGGCTACCGGACTGGCGCCGGGGCAAGAGGTGGAGCTCGTCTGGATGAGCGCCGACGCCTCCTGGAACGTCGGCGAAGGCACCTTTCACGGCGTCGTAGCCGAGGAGACGAGGAGCGTCGTCGGCACCGGCACGGTTGGCGACGACGGCTCCGTCGACTTCGAGTTCGTCGTGCCCGACGACTACGGCTACGTGCATAACGTGTTCGTGGAATCAGGCGGCGAGCAGGTGGCACGCCAGGGCTTCACCGTGGCGCCCTCGCTCAGCATCTCGCCCACCTCTGGTCCCGTGGGAACGCCCATAACCGTCACGATGAAGGGCGTCGGGTACCGCTTCTGGGAGTCCGTGTGGCACCTGCTGTACGACGGGGCGCACACCGGCTGGGTCTCGGCCATCACCACGAACGGCACGGCGGTCTTCACGCTGCCGGCGACGGGTGAGGTCGGCCTGCACACGCTCCAGGCGATCTCGGGCACGCACCCGGTCCCGTACCTCAACCAGCAGCAGTCGCCCAACTACAAGCCGGCGGTGCCCACCGTCGTCAGCGCGCTGTTCGAGGTGACCGAAGGCCCCGCCGTGGCGCCCTCCGCACCCGAGACGCAGGTGCTGGGTCGCGACGCGGCCGTGACCTCCCAGGGCGACGGCCCTTCCCTCAGCCTGGACCACGGCTCCGGCATCGTGGGCAGCCCCGTGGTGGCAACTGGCGCCGGCTTCCCGGCCAACGCGACCGTGGAGCTCATGTGGAGCACGGTGACAGGCAACCGCATCAGCGGCGCCGGCTGGGAAGAGGTCGAGAGCAGCCTGGCCAGCGTGGACACCGACGCGGACGGCGCCTTCACGCTCACGTTCGAGACCCCGGACGACCTGGGTGGCGGGCACACCTTGCGCGCCGTGTCCGGTGACGCTCAGGCCTCTGTGGCCTACGTCATCACGCCCAGTGTCGCGCTCATAGAACCGCAGATCGTGGAGCCGGGCGGCGACATCACCATCACGATCAAGGGCGTGGGCTGGACGCAGACTGCGAACATCTACACGGTGCTCATCGACAACGGCTACGTAGGCTACGGCTGCGGTTTCAACAGCCAGGGCGACGTCACGATGTACCTCAAGGCCCCGGGCCGCGTCGGCACCCACTTCATCACGATCTACCCGTCCATCTACCAGGGCGAGGTGACGTCTCCCGGCGGGCCGTCGACGCCTGACGCCAACGCCACGTTCCTGCAGCTCCCCATGCTCAACCACGTAGACCACCCGGGCGAGGAGCTGCCCGCCTTCACCCTCTCATTCGAGGTGCGCGCGCCTTGACCGACTTGGGCGCGCGCTGCTGAACCCGGCGCGCGCCTCTCTTGACGCATAGAAAGCTCATCACCAACAGAACTTGCTCATCGCCACCGGAGGGATGGTGTCTAAAGCCTCTCAACGGAAGGTGGCGATCGAATGCAAGCACTACGCATGCTCGTTGCGGTTCTGCTGGCGGTGGGCGCCGGGTCCGCCGTGTTCGCGCAGGACGACCAAGAAGGCACACCCGACTTCGACAACTTGGAGCTCCAGCTCGTCGCGGAAGGCTTCACCTCGCCCGTGGCGCTGGTTGCGGCGCCAGGCGACGACCGCCTCTTCGTGGTCGACCGCCCTGGCCAGGTCTTGGCCTTGAGCCAAGACGGCCAACGGGAGGAGCAGCCCTTCCTCGACATAGCTGATCGCATGGTCGAGCTGAACCCCGACTACGACGAACGCGGGCTGCTGGGCTTCGCGTTCCACCCGGACTTCGCGGAGAACGGCAAGGCCTACGCCTACTACAGCGCTCCGGTGCGCGAGGGTACGCCAGAAGGCTGGAACCACACCGCCCTCCTCTCCGAGTTCACGCTCGCCGACGACGGCACTCGTTTGGACCCGGAGTCCGAGCGCGTGCTCCTCGAGATCCCGCAGCCGCAGATGAACCACAACGGCGGTCAGGTCCTGTTCGGGCACGACGGACTGCTCTACCTGGGCTTGGGCGACGGAGGCGGCGCCAACGACGTGGGCGAGGGCCATCCGCCCATGGGCAACGGTCAGGACGTGACGACACTGAAGGGTAGCGTCCTGCGCATCGACGTGAACGCGGAAGAGGGCTACGCCATACCCGATGACAACCCGTTCGTCGGCGGCATAGACCTGCCGGAGGGCGAGTGGTCGGGCGACGAGGCGCGTCCCGAGATCTACCTCTGGGGACTTCGTAACCCGTACCGCTTCAGCGTCGACAGGGAGACCGGCGCCCTGCTCATACCTGATGTCGGCCAGAACCTGTGGGAAGAGGTTAACCACGTCACCGCGTCAGGCAACCTGGGCTGGAACCTGCGCGAGGGCGCGTACGGCTTCGACGCCGCCACGCCTGACCAGTTCATGGCGGAAGGCGCAACGACCGGCGCGCTTGGCATGGACCTCGTGGAACCGGTGCTGACTTACGCCCACCCTGGAGTTGCGGAGGGAGTAGACGAGCAGGAGCGCGGCATCTCGATCTCGGGAGGCTACGTCTACCGCGGTTCTGCGATCCCTGAGCTGGTCGGCTACTACGTCTTCGGAGACTGGAGCCAGTCGTTCAGCTCACCGGGCGGCAAGCTGTTCGTTGCCTCGACCGAGGAGACGGGTGGCTGGGAGTTCGTCCTCGACCGACAACTCGAGGAGTTCGTCCTGGCGTTCGGCGAGGACGACGCCGGCGAGCTGTACGTCCTGACGACGATGCAGGCGGGGCCGCAGGGCGACACTGGCAAGGTGTACAGGATCGTGGCTGGGGAGTGAAGGTGGCTTAGCGACGGGGTCTCGGAAGAGGTGCCCGTGGGAGAAGTAGCTGGCTCCAAAACGGTGCGCCTCAGCACCCTCCTGAGCCATATCCGGGACCTCGCCGACGAGCCAACCGCCCGCATAGCCGACTAGGGGAGCGCCAGCAGGACTTCTCGACCGACGTTCCGGGGTCGCCCTCCGCTCCCGTGGGCCACAGGCGATATGAGATACCCTCTCATCCAGGAGGGCGCTAATCGGCCCTCGGAGTACGGGAGGGTCAACCTGTGCGTGCGTACCTGATGGAGTTCATCGGCACCTTCTTCCTCGTCTTCACGATCGGGCTCGTCGTCATCCAAGGCGTCGCCATGGCGCCGCTCGCGATCGGCTTCGCCCTGATGGTCATGGTCTACGCGGGCGGGCACGTTTCGGGCGGCCACTACAACCCCGCCGTGAGCTTGGGAGCCGTTCTCCGCGGGGCGCTGCCCATGCGCGAGTTGCTGCCCTACTGGATCTCCCAAGTTCTGGGCGCTCTGGTCGCGGCGTGGATCGCGAGAGTGGTCGCCGGCGGCGCGTTCACGGTGGCGCCGGGCCCCGATGCCGGGTGGCTGCCGGCGCTCCTCACCGAGTTCCTCTTCACGTTCGCGCTCGTGATGGTCGTGCTCGCTTCCGCCACGGCCAAGGACACGAACGGCAACTCGTTCTACGGACTGGCCATCGGCGGCACTGTGGCAGTTGGCGCGTTCGCCGGCGGTGCCATCTCCGGCGGGGCGTTCAACCCTGCCGTTGGCATCGGGCCGATCGTCGTCGACGCGTTCGCCGGCGGCGGGGTGGGCCAGCTGTGGCTGTACATCGTGGGTCCGTTGCTGGGCGGTGTGCTGGCGGCGGCTGTCTTCCCGCTACTGCATCCCGAGGGGTAACCACGGCGCCGCACGCTGCTGGAGACCCCGTTCCGCACGACCGACGTACGTCACCACCCCATGTTCGCTGGGCTCCGGCCACCGATCTAGGCCGGCAGCCTGATCTCCAACACGGCGCCGCCCTCCGGGTGGTTGGCCGCCGCGATGCTGCCGCCGTGCGCCTCGACCAGCGCCTTGGCGATGGGAAGGCCCAGGCCCGAGCCCCCTGAGTCGGCGTCGCGCCTCGTCCTGGACTCCTCGGCCCGGTAGAAGCGCTCGAACACGCGGTCCAGCGCGGCCTCGGCCAGCCCCGGCCCGTGGTCCCTAACCCGGATGACGGTGCCGGACGTATCTATCTGAGCCGACAGCTCCACCGCGCCGCCGGCCCCGTGCGTAAGGCTGTTCTCTACGAGGTTCACCAGTACCCGGCGCATGCGTTGCTCGTCCACGAAAGCCGTGGCGTCCTCCGGCCGCACCCCCGCCACCACGACGCTGGTGCCGGCGGCACGCGCCCGCGGCTCGAAGTAGTCGGCGACGTCCCGCAGGAAGCCGAAGAGCGGAACCTCCGACCTGTCCAGCTCGATAGCCGCGCTCTCCGTCAGCGACAGCGTACGCAGGTCTGCGACCAGTCGCGCGAGGAGCATCACCTCGCCGTGGAGCATCTGCAGGCTCTCAGGAGAGACCGGACGCACGCCGTCCTGCAGCGCCTCGATCTCGCTCCGCATCACCGACAGCGGCGTCCTCAGATCGTGCGCCACGTCCGCGACCATGTCGCGGCGCCACTCCTCCTGCCGCTCCAACTGCGCCACCAAGTGGTTGAACGCCTGTGACAGGCGCGTCAGCTCGTCGTCGCCCCCGGCTTGCGGCACGCGGATGCCACGCTCTCCAGCGCCCAGCCGCTCTGCCGCGGAGGTAAGCGTCACCAGTGGCCTCGTGAACAGGCGTGTGACTATGGCTGCCGCCACGCCTGCCATGAGGAAGGCCAGGAACGCTGCGAGGAACGCCGTGCGGCTGACGCTCGCGAACGCCCGCCTGGCGACCGTGGCGTCGGGCGAGTCCCACCAGCCGTCCCGGTCGCCGTCGAAGGGCCCCCACCACGGAGGGCCCCGGCGGTCCTCCGGGGCGTCAGGTACGGGCAGGTTGCTCGAGCCGAGCTCGAACAGCTCCGATTGGGCGCTGAACACCGCTCCCAACGTCAGCCACACCGTGAGGCCGACGGCAGCCAAAGCGACCGCCGCGAACGCCAGCGTCAGCTTCCGCCGTAGACCTCGGCGACGCCAGTGCGAGTGCCGGCGCCACGGCGGACCGCCACGGCGGCCGAAAGGGGCTCCACGGCGGTGGCGTGGCATCAGTCGTCACGCAGGCGGTAGCCCACGCCTCGCACGGTCTGGATGAGATCAGAGCACGTGCCCAGCTTGCGGCGCAGGTTCTTGACGTGGGCGTCGATGGTGCGCTCATCGGCGAATCGGTCCTCGTCACCGGCCAGCTCCTCGAGGAGCTGCGTGCGGCTGCGCACGTACCCGGGGGACCGCGCCAGAGCGGCGAGCAGGCGTAACTCGCTGGTCGTCAGGTCGAGGACGGTGCCTGCACAGGTGGCGCGGAACCTGGCCTCGTCCACCTCGAGGTCGCTCACACGCAGCACGCGTTGCGGCTCGAGCGCATTCTGCGAGCGCCTCAGCACGGCCTTCACCCGGGCGACCACCTCTCGCGGGCTGTACGGCTTGACGACGTAGTCGTCCGCGCCCAGGCCCAAGCCGACGAGCTTGTCGACCTCCTCGTCCCGAGCCGTCAACATGATGATGGGCACGGCGGAGCTGGCCCGCACGGTCCGGGCGACCTCGAGGCCGTCCACCCGGGGCAGCATGATGTCCAGCAGGATGAGGTCCGGGGCGGCGCTACGCCACATCTGCAGCGCGCCCGCCCCGTCCCTCGCGACCTCTGTCCTGTAGCCCTCGCGCCTCAGGTACTCCTCGAGCACCGCGGCCAGCTTGGGCTCGTCCTCCACGATGAGGATCGTTCCGGGCACCACGTCACGGTAGAACTTCGTGGGTCAGGCCGTGAGGCCCTTGCGGATCGTCTCGAACTCCTCGCGGCTCAGCTCGCCGCGTGCGAAGCGCATGCGCGCGAGCTCAAGGGCGCTGTCGCCGCCGTTGAACCAGCGGCCGGGTCCGCCGTACTGCTCACCGTTGCGCTCCAGGCCACCCCGAAGCTCGTCGTACTGGTCGCGGGTGATCTCGCCTTGAGCGAAGCGCTCGCGAGCGGTGCGGAGCGCGTCGTCAGTGCCCTGGTCGCGCCAGCGGTAGGCCCGACCCGCCCAAGGCGGGCCGCCGCGCCCTCCGCGCACGAAGAACTTCACGACCCAGACGATCAGGAGGATGAAGAGGAGCGTCCCCAGGAAGTTGAAGAACCCGAAGCCGAAACCCGCCATGTGTGCGCCGTGTCCGAACGCGTATGCCATGTCCTGCTCCTTCCGGCCGGGGTGATGTCCCTACGCGGTTACTTGCGCTGCGGGGTACGTTCCCGGCTCGTCTCGGAGCGTAGAAAGGTGTTGTGGAGGGCCTGGGTGCGGCTCGTGAACGGGGCGTGAACGAGACGCCATCGCGGGAAGCGACGCCCGCCTAAGTAAAGCGGGCGCCGCCTGAAGCGACGCCCGCCCTGAGTCGAGTTCTGAGGCCCGCACCCTGAAGGGTCGGCGACCGGTGAGTCCCTTACCTATCCAGCCAGGTGGTCCTCAGCCCGAGGTAGCTGGTGTTCGGGAAGTGCTCGAAGCCCATCACGTCGGTCCGCAGCGCTTCGAACTGCGAGGAGTGGAAGAGGAAGACGTGCGGCGCCAGGTCGAGAATCAGTTCCTGGGCCTCGACGTAGACCTCGCGTCGTGCGTCCTGGTCGGCTACCTGTCGGCCCTCCTCCAGCAGCACGTCAAGCTCTGGGCTCGAGAAGTTGCCGAGGTTGCCACCGTTGTCCGTGTAGAAGACGTTGAACAGGAAGTCGTCGGGGTCGCTCTGGCCGGACTCACCGAGGATCGTGGCCGCGAAGTCGCCCTCCAGCGCCTTGGGTAGGTAGATGGTCCAGTCCTCGGCGACGATGTTCGCCGTGATGCCTATGTCCGCAAGGTTCGCCTGGATGACCTCGGCCGGGGTGCGCAGGAAGTCGTACGTGCTGGTGACGTACAGATCGAACTCGAAGCCATCTGGGTAGGCGGACTCCGCCAGCGCGGCGCGGGCGGCCTCCAGGTCGCGGCCGATGTACGGACTGGACTCTATGCCGTAGTAGTTCGAGGCCGGGATCGTGGTGCCGGTGGCGACCACGCCGCCGGTCCCGAACAACGCCAGGTCCACGATCGCCTGCTCGTCTATCGCGTACGAGATCGCTCGGCGCACGTTCACGTCGTCGAACGGTGCGCGCTCGACGTTGAAGTAGATGCTGCGGAAGTTGGCGGACAGGCCGCCCACCACCTCGACGTTGGGGTCCGTCTGCAGGATCTCGACGTCGGCCGCGGGTACGTACTCGATGAAGTCGGCGTTGCCGGTCTGTATGGCGGTCGTGCGCGCGGTGGCGTCCGGATAGAACTGGAACGTGATGCCGTCCAGGTATGGCAGTTGGTTGCCGTCCGCGTCCGCTCCCCAGTAGTCCTCGTTGCGCTCCAGGACCATGCGGGTTTGCGGGATGTACTCGACGAACCTGAAGGGTCCGGTGCCCACGACGACCTCCTGCAGGTCACCGTTCTCGGCCACGACGTCTTCCGAAACGATGACGTTCAGGGTGGCAGCCAGCTTCGAGAGGAGCGGGCTGAACGGCTCGGACAGGGTCATCACGACCGTGCCCTCGTCTGGCGCCTCGATGTTCGAGACCACCGCGAAGTCGTCTGCCCGCGGCGAGGCGATGGCCGGGTCCTTTATGCGGTTGATCGAGAACACTACGTCCGACGCCTGCAGCGCCTCGCCGTCGTGGAACGTAACTCCGTCGCGGAGGTCGAACGTCCA
The DNA here is from genome assembly GCA_035654755.1 of Trueperaceae bacterium. GTDB lineage: Bacteria > Deinococcota > Deinococci > Deinococcales > Trueperaceae > DASRWD01. Next base: position 1,170 of record DASRWD010000128.1, on the reverse strand, counting down.
TGTGAGCCCGTCCTCTGACACCGCCCACGACTCCGCCAGCGCCGGCACGATCTGCAGGCTCGAGTCGAACATGACCAGCGTGTCGTACACGTTCTCCAGCATGTTGCGCGTGGAGGTCGCGTTGGTGATGTGCGGGTCCAGGCCGACGGGGTCGGTCTGCATGCCGGCGATGAGCGTGCCGCCGTACTGTGGCTGAGCGAGAGCGACGCCAAGCGTCGCGACCAGGGCCAGAGCTAAGAACCTGCGGGCCATAATCCAACCTCCCATACGAACGTGCGTGCTGAAGACGATATACCTACGGTGCCCGGGCGCGCTCGGGGTCGGCCGGGACTGTCAACGTTCAGCGTCCTCTGGTGCGCGGGTCCAGGGCGTCCCTGAGGGCGTCGCCGAAGAGGTTGAAGCCCAGGACCGTGACCATGATCGCGAGGCCCGGCGCCACCGTGGCCCACGCGTTCAAGGACAGGAACCTACGGCCCTCGGCAACCATGAGCCCCCAGCTTGCTGCGGGCGGCTGCGTGCCCAGGCCGAGGAACGACAGCGACGCCTCGGCGAGGATGCCGTAGGCCAGTCGCAGGGTCACCTCGACGATGATGGGCGCTGCGGCCGCCGGCAGCACCGCCCGCAGGAGTACGCGCCAGTCGCGACTGCCAAGCGACCGGCTGGCCTCCACGAACAGCTCCTCCCTCACGGTGAGCACCGCGCCCCGAGCGACTCGCGCGAACGGCCCGACGTACACGAGGCCGATGGCCAGCACCAGGTTCACGAAGCCGGGGCCAAGGAAGGCGAGTAGCGCGATGGCCAGAAGGATCGCCGGGAACGACAGTAGGACGTCGGTGATACGCATGATCAGGCCGTCCACCCAGCCCCGGTAGAAGGCGGCCAGCACGCCCAGTGTCCCCCCGACCAGCAAGGCGAACAGCGTCGAAGCGGCCGCTACCGAGAGGGACGCGCGCCCGCCGTAGACGATGCGCGAGAGGGTGTCTCGCCCGTACTGGTCCGTACCCAACCAGTGCTCGGTCGTGGGCCCCAGTAGCCGTGCGGGCGGGTCGAGCGCCACCGGGTCGTAGGGCGCGACCAACGGAGCGAACACGGCAGCCAGCGTCACGGCCAGGACGATGAACCCGCCGACTGCCCCCGCTCCCGAGAAGGCGGCGCGCACCGTGCGCCACC
>DASRWD010000127.1:0-3465 GCA_035654755.1 Trueperaceae bacterium | reverse complement strand
CTGGACGGCGCTCTCCGCGAGCGCCGTGAAGGTCTTGCCGAGGCGCTCGGCCAGCGGCAGCAGCGGGCGCACGTCCTCGGCGACGATCCCGCCGGCCTGGACGTTCGCCGCGTCGGGCACGAACTCGCCCGACAGCGCCAGCTTGACGCTCTTGGCCACGGCGAGGCCGGCGTTGTCCTGGGCTTCGCGGGTGGAGGCGCCCAGGTGGGGGGTGGCCACCACGTTGTCGAGCTCGAACAGCGGCGAGTCGGTGCACGGTTCGGAGTCGAAGACGTCGATGCCGGCGCCGGCGACGCGGCCGTCCTTGAGGGCGGCGACGAGCGCGGCCTCGTCGACCAGGCCGCCGCGGGCGGCGTTGATGATCCGCACGTTCGGCTTGACCTTGTCGAACGCGTCCTCGCCGAGGAGCCCCACGGTCTCGGGCGTCTTCGGCAGGTGGATCGTGATGAAGTCCGCCGCCGCCAGGAGCTCGTCGAGGGAGACGAGCTTGACGCCGAGCTTCGCGGCCTGCGAGGGCTGGGCGTACGGGTCGTAGGCGACCACGTTCATGTCGAACGCCTGCATGCGGGTGGTGACGAGCTGGCCGATCTTTCCGAAGCCGATGACGCCGAGGGTCTTGCCCTGGATCTCGACGCCGGTGAACTTCTTGCGGTCCCAGCGGCCCGCCCGGAGCGAGGCGTCGGCGCGCGCGGTGTGGCGGGCGCTGGCGAGGAGCAGCGTGATGGCCTGCTCGGCGGCGGAGACGATGTTGGAGGTAGGGGCGTTGACGACCATGACACCGCGCTGCGTGGCGGCCGGGAGGTCGACGTTGTCGAGCCCCACGCCGGCGCGTGCCACGACCTTGAGCTTGGGCGCGGCCTCGAGCGCGGCGGCGTCGATCGTGGTGGCGGAGCGGACGATGACGGCCTCGGCGTCGACGAGGGCGGCGTGGAGGGAGTCGACGTCGGTTCCGTCGATCTCCCTGACGTCGAAGTCCCCGGAGAGCACTTCGATCGCTGCGGGCGCGAGTGGGTCTGCTACCACCACGACGGGTTTGGGTTCGGTCATGGATACCTCGCAAAGGTAAGGAAAGACGGAGGACCGGGCGCGGCGCTGCGTCGTCGCGGCCAATCGTATGTCGATCGGGTCAACAACTCCTCACCGACCTTGACCGGTCCGGATCGTGGAACCCCGCGCCCCCGGCTCGCCGAGCGGATCGGCCCTGGTCTAAGGCCCGGCAGGCGGGCGAAGGAAGGCGGCGGCACCGCATTGAGACCTGCGACACGTTATCCGGTCGCCACGGGCGCGCCTCAGGGCCCGCCGGGAAGCGCTCCTCGTGCTCACCGCGGGCTCGGGGTGGCGTCCCATCGCCGTGCGCCCTCCCTCGAAGCGGGACCGGGGCGGGCGGTCAGTCGAAGTGGGCCTCCTCGTCGAGGAGGTCCGCCGCCTCCGAGTCCGCCTCGCTCAAGACCTGCTTGACCACCGGGATCGCGATCCCGGCACCGTAGCCCTTCCGGGCCAGCATGCCCACCAGTTTGCGCATCACCGCGTCCGCGGGCTGCCCCGCCAGGCTCCGGTACCGTCTCCTGGCCAGCTCCAACGCCGCTTCGCGTTCGTCCTCGTCGCTCACCGCCTCCACGGCCGCGTCGATGAAATCGGGCTCCACGCCCTTGCGTCGCAGCTCCCCCGCCAGCGCGCGTTTCGACAGCCCGCGCCCGCGGTGCCGCGAGGAGACCCAGGCCCTCGCGAACACCTCGTCGTCGATCATGCCGACCTCGGCGTACCTTTCAAGGACCTGCTCGACGACCTCCTCTTCGAAGCCCTTGCGACGCATGGCCTCACCCAGCTCCGAGTGCGTGCGGGGCCGTCCCGACAGCAGTCGCAGACAGTACTGCCGGGCGGCCTCGGGATCGTTCGGCTCAGAAGTCGACCGGGGGTTCTTCCGCAACCTCGGCCTCACTGGAAACGTCCGAGCCGGCGTCGACGCCGAGCTTCTCCAGGATCTTCTTCTCGATCTCGTTGGCGAGATCCGGGTTCTCCTTGAGGTTGAGCCGGACCTTCTCCTTGCCCTGGCCGAGCTGGTCCCCCTCGTAGGTGTACCAGGCGCCGGACTTCTTGACGATCCCGTGCTCCACGCCCATGTCGATGAGCGAGCCCTCCTTGGAGATGCCCTGCCCGTAGAGGATGTCGAACTCGGCCTGCCTGAACGGCGACCCGACCTTGTTCTTCACGACCTTGACGCGGGTGCGGTTGCCCACGGCCTCGCCGCCGTCCTTGAGCGTCTCGATACGGCGGATGTCCAGGCGCACCGAGGCGTAGAACTTCAGCGCCCGACCGCCTGAGGTCGTCTCGGGGCTGTTGTGCACCATGACGCCGTCGACGAAGTAGTTGTGCGAGCCTTCGATCTCGATGTCGAACCGGTTCATCGATCGAGTCTTGGGCTTCACGTGCACGTCGAGGATCCTTGCCGGAATCAGTCGCTGTTCCGGCTCGCTGAACTGCGGTTCGACCTCACACCGGCCTTGGAATCGAGGCAGCAGCTTATAAGCCATCGACTCGGGCACATACGGAGCGATCAGCTCCTGGAACTTCTCAGTGGCGGCAGTGGTGAACTGCAGGACACTGATCTGCCGGACACCGCGCTCGGTGAGCTTGACGTCGAGACCATGGTGATCGCGGAGGTACTCGACCATGCGTTCACGTGATCCTGGAGCGAATGCCTCCACGCAGATTTCGATGCGACCGGTTCCGCCCTCGGTGCGTTCTTGGACGCCCTTCGAGCGAAGCGTGAAACAGCCGTCGTCCATGAACCAGACCGCTAGCGCCAATGGCGTCAGTGCCTTGAGGTAGTCCCAGCTGAAGTGCTTCTTGCCATCGCCGAAGTAGACGGCTTCATAGATCTCGTGCAATTCGGGCAGTGGCGTGTAATCGGTGAACCGAGCGCCCTTGGCATTGGTCGAGTCACTGTGGCCGATATTGGCGAGCAGCGAGTTCTTCCACGTCAGGTAGTCGACCTGCTTCTTCCCGTGGCCCATGCGGAACCGCACGCCATTGCGGTCTCGGGTGTTCGGTGAGAGCGCGCCGTCGCCCATGAGCCCGCCGAGAATCACTTGCCACTGCTGCTCGTTCAGCCGGTGGGTCTCCATGAGCATGACGCGGTCGCCGGCGATGAGCTCTCCCGCCTCGCGGTACCCGCCCGGGGTACGCACCAGGTGGTTCTCCGTCGCGGCGAACTGGGCCCGGCCGTTACCGCCTGATTTGGCCACCGTGAACTGCAGGAACCGCTCGGCCCTTCCGTTGTCGAACCAGTTCACGATCTTCTTGGGGACGATCTTGTCCAGGTCGGGATCGTAGGAGAGAACCTCCACGTCCATCTTCTGGTTGACGATCTTCCCTATCTTCTCCTGAGTACCGTCCGCCAATGTGACGCGTGTCCCATAGGACATGCAGCCGAACATGACGCCGACCTTCTCGCGCAGCTGGTTG
>DASRWD010000126.1:0-5890 GCA_035654755.1 Trueperaceae bacterium | reverse complement strand
GCCGCCCGACTACGGCCTGAACGTCATGGCGACAGCGGGTGAGGTGAGGACCGTAGGCGTCAAGTACCTGCGCGGACGAATGAGGGCGGGCGAGCTGACGGCGGACCTGCTCGAGGGCGTCGACTTCGGCATGACCGCCGGCGAGTTCACGGCCACGCTGGACCTCCGCCCAGGCGATCACATGGTCACGCTGGGCGCCGGCGACCTCAACGTCAGGCTGCGCGAGTCGGCCAACGTCCGTCTGCAGGGCCGCGTCTCGATCGGTGACGTCGACAGCCGGGTCCCAGGCCTGCACCGCAGCGGGTCGGGCCTGGGCGGGTCGGTCGAGGGAACGCTCGGCACCGGCGCAGCGAACCTCGACCTCAGAGTCACCACTGGCGACCTGGACGTGCGGATGCGCAGGGGCGAAGATGGCTAGCTCAGAGGAGCGCCGCCGGATCCTCGACCTGCTCGCGGCCGGCAAGGTGAACGCCGACCAGGCAGCATCGTTGCTCAAGGCGCTCGGCCCCACCCCGGCAGAGTCGCTGCCCAGGCCGCCTGCCCCGCGACCTGCCGAGGAACCACAACGCTGGCAGAAGGCTTACGAAGCCGCCGTGCACGCCGCGGCTGAGCGAACGAGGGGACCGGGTGGACGGCCTCGCTTCGTCCGGATCCGCATCGAGGCGACGAAGTCCGGCGGCAAGAACACGAACGTTGACGTCCGCGTGCCGTACGCGCTCGCCAAGTTCGCTCTCAGGTTCCTGCCTCAGGAGGCTCGCAAGGAGCTGGAGGCGCAGGGCATCGACATCGCGCAGCTTCTCGAGGGGGCCGACGGGTCCACCCCCCAGGGCAACATCGTCAATGTAGAGGCCGCCGATCCCGGTGGCGACGTCACTCACATAAACATCGAGGTCATCTGATGCCCATGCTTCCCATGCCAACGCAATGCCCGGTGACGGGCGGGCCGCTGCTCGTCACCAAGCTCGAGTGCGAGGAGAGCGGCGTGACCATCGAGGGCCGCTTCACGCCCAACGAGTTCGCCATGCTGCCCGAGGAGAACCTCGAGTTCCTGCGGATCTTCGTGAAGGTGCGCGGCAACCTCAAGGAGGTCGAGAGGATCCTCGGCCTCAGCTACCCGACCATCAGGCTGCGCTTCGAGAAGCTGCTCCTGGCGCTGGGCTACGAGGCCGAGCCGGACACCAGCGAGGAGCGCGCCATGGTTCTCGACATGCTCGAGAAAGGCGAACTGGATCCGGACGAGGCAGCCAAGCAGCTGCAGGCGCTGCAGCGCAAAGGCGCCTGAGGCGCCGGTGGAGCGCTAGGCCGACTTAACGGCGACCCGCCGCCCCACCTACTGACATCGCTGCCCGCGCCTGCCGATGGAGCCGGCGCGGGAGTAACCCGCCGCATCCCTCACCGGGAAGGCCGTAGTTATACTGCCCGCGCATGCCTGACTACTACGCGCTCCTGGGGGTCGAACGCACCGCGTCTGCGGGCGACATCAAGTCCGCGTACCGTCGTCTGGCCCTCAAGTACCACCCTGACAGGAACCCTGGGGACAAGGCCGCCGAGGACAAGTTCAAGCAGATCAACGAGGCGTACGCGGTGCTCTCCGACGACGAGAAGAGGGGCCGCTACGACCGTTACGGCACCGTCGGCGACGCGCCGGTCGGCATGGACATCTTCGATATCTTCGCGTCCGTCTTCGGCGGCAGCGCGGGCGGGATGGGCATGGGCCGCGGCCGCACACGCGGGCACCCGGGCGAGGACCTGGAGGTCGAGGTTCAGGTGACGCTCGAGCAGGCTTGGGCGGGCGAGACCGTGCAGGTCCCGATAGAGCGCATGGAGTCCTGCGAGCACTGCCACGGCGAGCGCGCCGAGCCCGGCTCGAACGGCAAGCACGACTGCCCTACCTGCGGCGGCGTCGGCCAGGTGCGCAGCCAGGCCCAGTCGCTGTTCGGGACCGTCATGACCACCCGCACGTGCCCGGAGTGCCGCGGCGACGGCCAGGTGATAACCGAGCCGTGCACGGTCTGCGCCGGCCGCGGCAGGCAGGCCCGCCAGACGGAAGTCGATCTGCCACTTCCCAAGGGTATAGACGGCGGCTACCGCCTGCGCGTCCCGCAGGCCGGGAACGCCGGCGTGGACGGAGGGCCCAAGGGCGACCTCTACGTCTACGTCGCGATGGCCCAGCACCCCCACTTCACACGCGACGGCGACGACCTGGTCCACGAGCTGGAGATCGGCATCGCCCAGGCGGCGTTGGGCGGTTCGTTCGAGGTGCCGACGATGGAGGGCACCGAGCCCCTGGCTATCCCGTCGGGCACGCAGCCCATGACCGAGTTCAGGTTGCGCGGGCGCGGGATGCCGCGCCTGAGGCAGTCCGGCAGGGGCGACATCGTCGTGGTGGCCAAGGTCGTCGTGCCCACGCGGCTCGAGAACGAGGCCCGCGAACACCTGGAGGCCTACGCCGCCGAGGTTGGTGAGGTAATCGACGAGCACGAGACGGTGGGCGAGAAGGTGCGCGGCCTGTTCGGCAAGATCAAGGACCGGCTCCACCGTGATGACGTGCCCGGTACCGAGCCGGCGAACTGAGGCCGGCTCCTTTCTGGCGCCAAGGTTCGCCTTAGTCCGCGGCAGGGCGCGGCCTTCGATCACCTGCCGCCCTCACTTCTCGTGGACCAGCCCGCGCTCCTTGAACAGACGGCGCAACTCGGGCAACGCCTGCTCACCCGTCATCTCGAGCCTATGGACGTTCGGTTCCCGCCTGAACCAGGTGCGCTGACGCTTCGCATACCTGGCGGTCGCATCCACCAGGGCGGTCGTGACCTCTTCGAGGCTCGCCTCGCCACGCAGGTACGGGAACACCTCCTTGTAGCCGATCGCTTGTATGGCCGTGGGAGCGCCTCCGTGACGTTCGAGGAGTTCGCGCGCCTCGTCGAGGAGGCCCGTCTCGACCTGCCGGCGTGCACGGTCGTCGATCCGCTGCCGCAGGATGCCCGGGGGCGGGTCGAGCAGGAACACGTCGTACTCGAAGCGTGGCGTGGTGAACGGGAAAGCTGACGGCGGGCGCCCAGTGGCGCGCAACACCTCGATGCTCCTGACCACCCGGCGAGGGTTGGTGGCGGCTCGGTCAGCGTCGTCAAGTGAGGCGGCGCTCAGCTCCTCGATGAGGTCCCGTAGATGGCCGCCCTCCACCTCCCGCCAGATAGGCGCTTGCCGTTCCGGGTCGGCCTCGGGAGCGGTCGGGACGCCTTCCCGCAGCGCCCGCAGGTAGAAGCCGGTGCCGCCGGCAACGAGAGGGACGACGCCGCGTCCGCGGACCTCGGCGATCGCCTCTTCGGCGAGCCGCACGTAGCGCGCGACCGTGAAGCGCTCCTCGGGCGAGACGACGTCTATCAGGTGATGCGGAACGAGCCGCTGCTCCTCGGCCGAAGGCTTGGCCGTGCCCACGTCAAGGCCGCGGTAGACCTGCATGGAGTCGGCCGTGACGATCTCCAGACCGAACTCCTGGGCCAGGGCGAACGCCGCGGCGCTCTTCCCCGAGGCCGTTGGTCCGGCGATCGCGGGTACCTTGCGCGTGCGCGGTTCGTCGTCTGCCACGGGGTAAAGCTAGCAGTCGCGAGGCGCGCAACGCGGCCTACAAGACGGCGCGGGACCGGTGCTACGATGCCTCAATGAAGATCCAGAAGTACGGCACCGCCGGCGATATAGACGAGCTGATCGCCGTCAAGGAGAGCATCGACCGGCTGGCTGACACGCACGGTTCGAACTCTCCCCTCGTTGCCAGGGCGGACCTTCACGACACCGGCGATGCTTTCCTCCTCCACGTGGAGGTTCCGGGCGTGTCCCAGGGGGATCTGGAGGTCGCCGTCCAGGGCGATGAGTTACTGATCGCCGGCATCAGGGACGGCATACTCGCCGACGCTACGCCGGTGTTCACAGAGAGGCCGGTTGGACCCTTCCAACGCACCATCCGGTTGCCGGGTCCGGTGGACCCGGAGCAGGTGACCGCGCACCTTCAGGCCGGGCTGCTTACCGTCAATCTGCCGAAGGCATAGGCAGAAGCCTAGTAGAGCCCTACTGAAACCGCGTTCAGTCCAACTCCACCTCGAGCTCACCCGACACGTTGCCGAGGACCACGACGTCGTCGCTGTCCAGGTAGTAGAGCAGCCTCGAGCCCTCCAGCACGTCCTCGCCGCGCATGCTCCTCGCCGGCGAGCCCGTCAGGACGGCGGTTCCCGCCTCCTCGTCCAGCGTCAACGTCTCCCCCGTCGTGACGCGCTCCTCGCTGGTCACCTGCACGTCGCCCGTCAGCGTCGCCCGCTGCTCGCCGACCGCGAAGGTCATCGCCGTGGACGACGCGGTCAGCGGCGCCTCACCATCTACCTCGGCCTCGCGCGTCAACGAGATGGGCCCGTCCATCACGCCGACGTCCTCGTCCCGGTCGAGGAAGAACCTGGTGCCGAGGACCGTCGTCCGGCCTTGCACCAGCGTGACTGCCGGGTCCTCGACCGGCGTGGATTCCTCGATGCAACCGGGGCGGTTGAAGACCACCTGGACGTCCGTGAGCTCGAGGGTGTCCTGCCCTTCTTCCGCCTCGGCGTCGACTGGCGTACTGACGACGGCGAGGGAGGACGTGATGACGGCGTCCTCCACGCGTGTCTCGACGTGACCCGGATCCGGCCCATAGACGATCGTGAGGCGCTGCCCTTCGACGCAGTTCGCGTTGTTGCCGATGCTCCTCGCGCCGTCCGCCGCCTGAGCGAGGTTGCTGATGATCAGCTCCGTGTCGTCCCTCGTCACGGTGAAGCGGCTGACCGTCTGCGCGGCCGCCAGAGCAACGAGAGCAACGCCTACGATCGCCACCAAGCCCAACCAAGCCCGGCGCGACCGCGGGTTCACTCCTGGTTCTCGTCCCTCAGGGCGAACGCCGCAGGGTCGAACTCGCTGGCGACGGAGGCGTCGATGGCCTCGAAGAAGTCGAACTCTATGTCCTGCTTGATGCGATCGGTCACGAGGCTCGCCCCGCTCTCGGAGTCGACGGCCTCCGCCGGCTGACCCTCGGAGCCGATCACCTCGGCTATCCCCTGTTCGTCGTCGAAGAACACGACTGCGCCGCGCGAGGTGATGGGCCCGTCGACGACGGTCACGTTGCCAACGGCGTAGAGCATGTTGGCCTCGGTCAGGACACGGATCTCGTCCGCGGTGATGACCATCTGCTCGCCGTCCTCGCTCGTGCGGGTGATCTGCACCTGCGAGCCCTCGCTGGTGAGCACGCCGAGGTTCGCCTCTTCCTCGAACACCAGGGTGTCGGCGGTCGCCGACTGGTTGCCGTTGTCGAGTTGGACGTCACCCGTGGACGTCGAGCGGTCCGTGTCCACGTCGAAGGAGATCTGCGTGGCCGTGATGAAGACGGGCTCCTCGCCCTCCTCCTCGGACTCGACGATGACCTCCACGCCTTCGTCCATGACGCCCAGGCCGGTGGCCTCGCTGTAGGTGAGGCCGGGGCCCGTGGCCGTGAGGCGCCCGCGGTTCACCTCGACCCCGTTCTGGAAGGTAGCCGTGCGCTCGCCGCCACGCGAGATGGACGTGCCCTCCGGCGCCGTCAGCTCCGCGTACTGCCCTAGGATCGTCAGCGTCGAGACCGTCGCCGTGATGCCCTGCGGATCCGGGTGCTCGTAGATGATCGGTCCGGAGCGCAGGTTCCCTCGTTGGGTGCCGCCGCTGCCGTCGATGGTGATTATGCGGGCCTCGGGGTCGGGCGCCGCTGGGTCAGGCACCTCGGCCGGCTGACCTTCGTCTCCCGCCTGCCCGTCGTCTGCGGGAGCCTCCTGGGGCGGCGGCTCTTCGGGCGGCGCCCCTTGGGCGGGTGCCCACGACAGCGCGCCTGCCAGGAGTAACAGGGCGG
>DASRWD010000125.1:0-15002 GCA_035654755.1 Trueperaceae bacterium | reverse complement strand
GGGTGCGCGTTCGTCCGCCCTTACCGTGCCCGTGACGATCACGCTCGACTCCTGCGTCAGGCCCTTGGCGCGCTCGAACTCATCGTCCGGGACCTCGGCCCTGACGACCACGCCCTGCACGAAGCCGCTGCCGTCACGCAGTTGCAAGAAGGCGATCTTCCCGCTCGACCTCACGCCGGTGACCCAACCGGCTACGGTCACCTGCCCCCCGACGTGGCGGGGAAGGGCGGAGATGGGGGTGTGCGACATGAGGGGAAGTGTACGACCTGGGGCGGGGAGCCGGCACCCACCCGCATGCGCTCAGCCGATGCGTAGCTCCAGCGCCTCGTCCAGGGCCTCCGCGGCCCCGCACTCCTCGACGGACGGCACCACGCGGTCGAATCGGGCCAGCACGGCGGGAGATCCGTTCGCCATGACGCGCGGGTGGCCGACGACGTCGAGCATGGGCACGTCGTTCTCGCTGTCGCCCACGGCCATGATGTCCTTGAGCGGCACCCTCAGGTGCTTGGCGATCTGCTTGACGGCGCTGGCTTTGGACGTTCCGTAGCGGGTGAGGTTCACGAAGGCGATGCCGGGCAGGGCGGGGCTCGACGCGGTCGCCGTCGAGATGCCTTCGGGTGTGTCCTCGAGAAGCGACTCGTGGTCGCCCCAGGGCGTGACCCACTGTGCACGTACGACCGGCTCGTTGCGCGCCACGTTCTCCAGGTCGCGCACGATCGAGGTCACCCCGAGGAGCTTCGCGTGGCGCTCGGCGAGGTCGGTGCGCTTGCCGACGAACAGCTCGCTGGGCGTGTAGAGCTCGAGCAGGGCTCCGGTCTCGCGGGCGAGCCGGATGAGGGCGAGTATGTCGTCTTCCCTGAGGGCCGTCACCTCCAGGGTGCGCCCGTCCGGGTAGCCGATGTGCGCGCCGCTCTGGAAGACGTGAGGGTTGTCGGGGCCGAGCTTCTCCGCGATCCGTTGCGCCACGCCGAACGCGGGACGGCCGGTGCAGATGGAGACCTTCATGCCGGCTTCGCGCCCCCGGTTCACGGCCTCCCATACGCAGTTGCGCACCTGGGCGTCCGCGCCGATGACGGTGCCGTCGAGGTCGAGGACGACGAGGGGGATCATGGCGAGACCACCGCCAAGCCCAGCTCGTCGAGCTGCTCGGCGGCGACGGGCGCAGGCGCCCCGGTGAGGGGATCGAGCCCCCGCTGGATCTTCGGGAACGCGATCGTGTCCCGGATGGAGGACGTACCAGCGAGCAGCATTAGGACTCGGTCGAACCCCCAGGCGATGCCCCCGTGCGGCGGTACACCGTATGAGAGGGCGTCGAGGAAGAACCCGAACCGCCTCGCCGCCTCGTCCTCACCGATGCCGATCGCCTCGAACATGCGCCGCTGCACGTCCTGCCTATGGATGCGGAGGCTGCCGCCGCCCACCTCGTTGCCGTTAAGCACCATGTCGTAGGCGTAAGCACGGACCTTGCCGGGGTTCGATTCCAGCAGGTGGAGGTCGTCGTCGTGCGGACGGGCGAAGGGATGGTGCATGTACGTCCAGCCGCCGTCGTCTGTGCGGTCGAGCAGTGGGAAGTCGACGACCCACAGGAAGCGCAGCTCCTGGTCGTCCGGCCTGAGGTCGAGCAGCGTGCCGAGCCGGTTGCGCACGGCGCCGACGGCCGTGCAGGTCGTGGCCCACGGGCCGGCCGCCAGCAGCAGGGTGGCCCCGGCGTCCGGCGCAAGCTCAGACAGCGACGCGGTCTCGGTCTCGCCCATGAACTTCGCGATGGGGCCGGTGAGGCCCTCTGGTCCTCGGCGCACCCAGGCAAGGCCGGCGGCGCCGTGGGACTTGGCAAGCTCCTCGAGCTCTGCTAGCACCTTGCGGGAGAGGGGCTCCGAGTGGGCCGCGTCGATGGCCAGCGCCTTGACGACGCCGCCAGACTTCACGGCGCCGGCGAACGCCTTGAAACCGGAACCGCGGAACGCCTCGGTCAGGTCCTGCAGCTTTAGGTCGAAGCGCAGGTCTGGCTTGTCGGAGCCGTAGAGGTCCATCGCTTCGCGGTACGCGATCCGCTGGAAGGGCGTGGCTATCGACCTGCCCAACGTCTGCTCGACGACGTGGGCCATGAGGCCCTCGTTCAGCGTCAGCACGTCGTCCTGCGAGACGAACGACATCTCGATGTCGACCTGCGTGAAATCCGGCTGCCTGTCGGCGCGCAGGTCCTCATCTCGGAAGCACCTGGCCACCTGGAAGTAGCGGTCGACTCCCGACATCATCAGGAGCTGCTTGAAGAGCTGTGGCGACTGTGGGAGCGCGTAGAACGACCCGGGCGACAGGCGTGACGGCACCACGTAGTCGCGGGCGCCTTCAGGCGTGCTCAGGGTGAGCAGGGGAGTCTCTACCTGCACGAAACCGCGCGCGTCCAGGTAGTCCCACACTGCCTTCGTCGCCTTGTGGCGCAACAGCAGGGGGCGCAACGCTTCGGGGCGGCGGAGGTCGAGGTACCGGTAGCGCAGCCGCAGCTCCTCGCTGACCTCGGAGGCATCGACGCTGCCGTCGACCAGGAACGGTGGCGTCTTGGCGGTAGACAGAACGGTCAGGTCGGTCGCTACGACCTCGACGTCTCCTGTCGCGGTCTTGCCACGCTGGCTCTCAGGCCGCAGGCGCACGGTTCCCGCTACCGTCACGACGTACTCGCTGCGCAGCGACTCGGCGACGTTGAACGCCTCTGCCTCTGCCGGCTCCACGACGACCTGCACGATGCCGGTGCGGTCCCGGATGTCGAGGAAGATAAGGCCTCCCAGGTCGCGGCGGCGGTTGACCCAGCCTTGGAGGACGACGCTACTGCCTTCGTGGTCGGCCCGCAGGTCGCCGCACATGTGGGTCCGCGTCATGCCGCGGACTCTAGCAGGGCCTTAAGGTCTTCCTGGCTCACGGCTCGCTGCTCTCCCGTGCGCAGGTCCTTCAGCTGCCATACGCCCGCCTCGCGCTCGCTCTGGCCCCTGAGTGCGGCGTGCGTTGCGCCGCGCTTGTCGGCCTCTCCCAGCCCCTTGCCGGGGGCGCGCCGGTGGTACGGGTACTCGACACGGCCGGTAGGCCGTAGCTTCACGGCCAGGCCAGCCGCCTCCGAGACCGCCTCCTCGTCCAGCGGCACGAGGAACAGCCTGACGTCACCGTCCTCGGCGCTCGAAGAAGCCGCCTCCTCGCTCATCGCGTCCGCGATGCGCTCGAGACCGAACGCCCAGCCGATCGCCGGCAGGTCCGGACCGCCCAGCAGCTTCAGCAGGCCGTCGTAGCGACCACCGCCGCCGAGAGCGGACTGAGCGCCGATGCCCTGGTGATGGGCCTCGAAGGCCGTGCGGCGGTAGTAGTCGAGCCCGCGCACGATGCTCGTGTCCACTTCGTATGGGACGCCCCAGTCATCGAGGTACCGCCTCACCTGTTCGAAGTGCATGCGCGCCGGCTCAGCCAACCGGTCCAAGGGGCGGTCCAGGCCGGCGATCAACTCCTGATCCTGCTTCTCCTTGCTGTCCAGGACCCGCATCGGGTTGAGGCGAAGCCGCTCGCGGCTGACCTCCGACAGATCGGCTGACCGGGGGCCCAGCTGCTCACGCAGGTACGCGTTGTAGGCGGCGGCGTCCTCGGGGTCGCCGACGGAGCCCAACATCATCACGTGACGCGTCAGGCCGCACTCTGCCAGCACGTCGTACATGAGTTGGACGGTCTCCGCGTCGGCCAAGGGCGAGTCGGTCCCCACGATCTCGTAGTCGATCTGGTGGAACTGGCGGTAGCGCCCGCGCTGGACGTTCTCGGCACGGAAGGCCGGCCCGTAGCTCCAGAGCTTCACGGGCGCAGGCCGGGTGTGCATGCCATGCTCCGAGAACGCCCGCATGATGCCGGCAGTCAGCTCTGGGCGCAGCGCCAGCGTGCGGCCGCCGCGGTCCTCGAAGGCGTACATCTCCTTCTGGACGACTATGTCGGACGACTCGCCGACGCTCCTCTCGAACACCTCTGCGTACTCGAAGATCGGAACGGTGATATGCCCGGCGCCGGCGTTGCCCAGCACACGCTCGGCCGCGTTGACGATGGCGCTCCAGGCGCCTTGCTGCTCGGGCAGGATGTCGTTGGTGCCCTTTACGGAACGGAGCTTCATGACGGACGAGTGTACGACCTGAGCCTTGTGCGGCGGCACCGGACAGGGAAGAAAGAGAAGCGGGCGACCCGAGGGCCGCCCGCGATGGCATCTGACTTACCGAAGGAGGGTCAGGGGAGGTTGGCTGGCAACCCGTTGCTACGTACGCCGGCTACCACGACGAACACGAACCCGGAGCCCGCGCGCTCCGGTGCCACGAACTCGATGCGGTTCGGGCTCCAGGAGGTGGCTTCGGCCATTACGCCGCCGTCGCCGTTGACGTCCGCACCAACGAGTATGAAGCTGTTGTCGGCTTCACCGCCGAAGCCGTCACCGAAGTACCGGCCCTGTAGGACGACGGTTCCGCCGGGGCTGTCCGGCACCGTCACCGAGAACAGCGTGGGAATGACGTCGTTCTTGACCGTGGCGGTCGGTGCGCAGGCACTCACGGCAATGGCCACGAGGCCGAGGATCAACCAGGCGAGACGCTTCACTATGCCCTCCTAAGCGCCGAGCCTAGATACAGCGTCGGCGCCAGTCAATGCATTGTTTCATAGGCGCCTACAGGACGCATATGCAGTTGCCCACGTGCGCCGTTCAGGTGCCCTCGGATTACCATACCGGCCTGTATGCCCGTTGACGCGCTCATCGACACGCATGTCCTCGCCGACGAGGTCACGGACCTCGTCAAGCAGAGGAGCCTCGCCGAAGTCAGGCGGCGTCTCGAGGAGCTGCCCGTTCAGGAGCTGGCCGAGGTGTTCCGTCACATGGAGCACGACACCGAGGCCGTGGCGTTCCGCGTGCTGCCGCGCCAGCTCGCCAGGGACGTGTTCGAGTACCTGGAGCTGGACGACCAGGAGGCTCTGCTGCGGAGCATGGCGGAGAGCGAGGTCGCGGACGTCCTCAACGAGATGTCGCCGGACGACCGGACAGCGCTCCTTGAGGAGCTGCCCGGCGAGGTGACGAAGCGGCTGCTGAACCTCCTCGATGCTGACGAGAGGCGCGTCGCGAAGCGCCTACTTGGCTATCCCGAGGAGACGATCGGGCGCCTCATGACGCCGGACTACGTTGCCGCGAAGCCCCACTGGACCGTCGCCAGGACGCTCGAGCACGTCCGCGTGTACGGCAAGGACTCCGAGACCCTCAACGTCGTGTACGTGACCGCACCCGGTGGCCGGCTGATCGACGACCTGCGGATGCGGGAGCTGCTCCTCGTGGACCCCGAGACCTTGATCTCCGACCTCATGGACGAACGTTACGTGTCGTTGAAGGCTGCCGACGACCAGGAGGTCGCGGTCGCCGAGTTCGGCAAGCACGACAGGTCGGCCCTGCCGGTCACGGACAGCCAGGGCATCCTCGTCGGGATCGTCACGGTCGACGACGTGCTGGACGTCGCTCAGGAAGAGGCGACCGAGGACATCCAGATGCTCGGTGGTGTGTCGGCCCTCGAGGAGCCGTACCTCAAGATCTCGCTCGGCCGCATGGTGCGCAAGCGCGCGTTCTGGTTGGTGCTCCTGTTCATCGGTCAGACGTTGACGGCCACCGCTATGGGGTTCTTCGAGTCCGAGATCGCAAGTGCCGTCGTCCTGGCGCTCTTCCTACCGCTGATCATCTCCTCGGGCGGGAACTCGGGCTCGCAAGCGGCGGCGCTGGTGACCCGTGCGATGGCGCTGGGGGAGGTCACCGTGCGCGACTGGTGGGACATCGCCAGGCGCGAGCTGGTCGCGGGTGTGGTCCTCGGAGCGCTGCTAGGAGGCCTTGGCTTCCTCCGGGTGGCGATCTGGGGCGTGTTCTTGGACGCGTACGGGCCGGACTGGCCGCTTATCGGGCTCGTCATCTTCCTGTCCCTGGTAGGGGTGGTCCTCTGGGGCTCGCTCACCGGGTCGCTACTGCCCATCGTGCTCAAGCGCCTGGGCGCCGACCCGGCGGCGTCGTCAACGCCGTTCGTCGCCACGATCGTAGACGTCGTGGGCATCGTCATCTTCTTCGGGCTGGCGAAGCTGATCCTCACCGGCACACTGCTCTAGAGCGGCCGCCCCGGCAAGACCTCTGCCGGGGCGGCCTCACGTCACCGAGCCTGGATCAAGGCTCGAACGGCTGGTATGCGCACGCCTGGAAGCAGAAGGCGTCGATCGACAGTACGTATTCCGTGTAGTACGGGTCGGAGAAGTTGGGGAGGATGGACACCAGGTAGTCGGGCGTGCCGCCCTCGGCGGGGATCGCGATGCTCCTCGTCTGGCCGCACACGACAGTCGAGCCCAACTTCTTGCCGTCGTCGTCCCGCACCTCGACCTTGACGGGGCTCGGGACGTTCGGCTCGGAGCATTCCAAGGTGAACTCTACAGTCGTCGTCGGGCTCTCTCCGTGGACGAGCTCGAAGAGGATGAAGTCGCCCGGGTCTGCCGGATCGCCGATGCGCTCGCTGAGCTGAAGTCCCTTCACGTCGAGGTCCGCCGGGTCGTTGAACAGGAGTTCATCGACCGCCACGGGCGCTCCGGCCGTGCTCCGGAACCGCGCCGAGAGACCAGGCACGGACGCGGAGTCACCGTCGTTGGGAGCTACCGGCAGGTACGTCACCGTCACGGTCGTCGTCTCGTCAGGGATCACGAGTGCCGAGGGAACGTCCACGCTTGCCGTGTAGGTCAGACCGCCGTCGACGACGTCGTTCGCCACGATCTCGTAGAAGGCCGGCGTGAGCCCGGCGAGCGTGCTGCTCTCCGTGACGGTCTCGGCGAAGCCGGGTCCGGACACGTCCACGTCCGCCAGTACGCCTCCCGGCAGACCGGAGACGTCGAGCTGCAGCGTCCCTGTAAGAGCCGGGTCGAGGAACGTGTAAGTGACCGTCACCGTTGCGGTGCCGCCTGCGGGCACGGTGGCCGGCGAGCCGCTCACGGTGGGGGCATATACGTCCGCGCCGTCGGTCACTTGTTGCGCCGTCACGGAGTAGACGCCGGGTTCTACGTCGTAGAACGTGGTGCTGGCGGTCGCGTCATCGTCGAAGGCCCCGGGGCCCGTCACGTTGACGTCGCCGTCCACACCGCCCGGTAGGCCGTCGACAGTGAGCTCCAAGGTCCCGGGCTCCGTCGAGACAGCCGAGTAGGTCACGGTCGAAATGGCCACGTCGTCCTCGAGCACGTTCACCGTCGCGGGGGTAGGGGTACCGGCGTACTGCACGCCTTCCGCTGTCACGTTGGCGGCCGTGATCGAATAGCTGCCCGGCGCGAGGCCACCGAAGGTCTCAGTCGTGGTCACTTCGGCACTGAACCCACTCGGACCGGTGATGGTGACGTCCGCGGCTGCGCCCGCCGGAAGCCCCGCCACGACGACACCCAACGCGCCGAAGCCTTCCTCCTCAGGCGGCTGCGTGCCCCCGGTCTGGCAGGCTGAGAGTGCCAGCACACCAGCCGCCAGCAATGCCAGCATCGTTCCCGAACGCTTGAGCTTGATATCCATCCCGAACCGTCCTTCCCGCCCGGGCCATGCGAAGCGTCATGGCCTGCCATGGCGCCCGGACCTTCACGGGGGACATCGTCGGGAAGCGCTCGTTACATGGGCGTTACACGTACCTCGGACCCTGGCGTCACGCGTACTACCGGACCGGTGGGGCGCCGGTCGAACCGGCCTGCCTCAACCGCGCCGGTTGACCAGACGCATGATCACGAGGACCACGACCGCGATGGCGACGAGGCCGAAGAGCACTCGCAGGATCACGGTGCCGATGATGAACGCCAGGTAGATGAGCCCGGCGGCGACGATAGCGCCGAAGAGCGTCTGCAGGAACCTCATGTATGCCTCCGGTCGGTGGTCGGTTCGGCCAGCGCAAGCGACTCTGACACAAGGCGATCCCCGATGCGCAACACATCGTCGACGAGCGAGTCGGCCTCGGCGAGCCCGGTCCGCGCCCCGATGAAACACGGCCTCAGCGCCAGCTTGCCGTTCACCCTCGTCGTCGTCGGTAGGTTGCGGTTCTCTCGCACCAGGCGCCTATGCAGGCGACGGTTGAGCTCGTCGAGGTCCAGGGTTCCTGGAGCTACGTACCTGAAGCAGCAGATGGACAGGGTGGGCTCGACCAGGAGCTCGAGGTTCGGGTGTTCGCGGGCGGCGTCCGCGACGCGCGCGGCCATGTCGTTGTGCCGCCGTACCCGGTCCCTGAGCCCTTCGACCCCTATCTCACGGACGAGCGCCCACACCACCACGCCCCTAGGGGGCGCGCTTAGCTCGACGCCGTAGTCGTAGTAGGGGATGCCGAAGTCGTCCATCGAGTGCTCGATCCTCGTCTGCTCGCCACCCGGCTCCACGTTGCCCTCCAGGTAGTCGGCGGGCGTCTGCGTGAACGCTCGTTCCAGCAGCGAGCGGTCCTTGACGAACGTGGCGGCCACGCCGACGGCCGCGCCCAGCCACTTGTGCGGGTCGACAATCACCGAGTCGGCCGCGGCGTGGCCCTCGTACAGGTGAGCCTTGCGGTCGTCGAGGATGCCCGGTAGCCCGTAGGCGCCGTCCACGTGAAGCCACACATCGTGTGCCCGGGCGACATCGAGTACCTGTCCTAAAGGATCGATCGCGCCGGTGTTCGTCGTGCCTGCAGTGGCGACGATCGCGACGGGAAGTACGCCGGCACGAACCTCGGCTTCCAGCGACCTTCGAAGGTCTTGGGCGTCCATTCGGCCCGCCGCGTCGGTGGCCACGATACGGACCGCCCGGCGCCCGAGTCCCAGTACGCCGGCTGCCCGCTGTACCGTGTGATGCGCCTCGGCGGTCGCGAAGATGGCCGCCGGCCGGTCCACGCCCTCTGCGCCGGGATCGCGTCCCACACGTTCGAACGCCCACTGCCTGGCCGCTCCCAAAGCCAGGAGGTTGGCCGTGGAGCCGCCGCTACTGTAGACGCCCTCGAACCCGTCCAGCCCGAACATCTGTGCCAACCACTCCAGCGATAGCTCCTCGAGGAAGTTGAACGCCGTCAGTCCGTAGCGCTGGGGGGAAGCGACGCTCGCCGCCGTGGAGGCGAGCGTGGACGCCGTCGTGCCGCCCGTGGTGATGAATCCCGTGAAGCCCGGCTTGGGTATCACCGACCCGTTGGGGATCACGGTCTCCGCCAGCTCGCGCTCGACCTGGTCGAGACCCACGCCGGTGCGCGGCACGGGTTGCTGCAGCCGCTCGCGCCAAGCGGCACCCGACTGCAGAGGGTCAGGGTGCTCGAACCGCAGGAACCGGTCGAGCGCAGCGCCAATTCGCGCCAGTGAGCGCTCCAAGTCTCCGGTCTGAGCGGCATCATCGGTGCTGGTTGACATCGTGGTCTCCCTTAGGGTCATGCTTCACCGGCCCTGGCGGCAGCGGCCGGCGGGACCAGACTAGCCGGCAGGCGGGACGAGGTCAGCACGGCCACCGCCGCGGCTCCCACCAACAGCACGAACAGCAGCCTGTACTCCGCCACTGCCCCGGACGCTCCCAGCACTGCCGCGATGCCAGCAGAGCACGAGATGCTGCCCACGTAGCGCATCGTCGAGAAGAGGCCGGCTGCCCTTCCCGCCTCCTCGTGGCGCGCCGCCTGGAGAGCGGCCGTGTGCACGGGTGCGGAGGATAGTCCCATGCCTACGCCGACCGTGATGAGTGGTAGCAGCAGGTCGCCTCTGGACCAGTCGGCGCCGACGAAGGTGAACAGCACCACACCTACCACGGCCACGACACATCCGGCGAGCGCCGGAAGGCGGGTGCCGTACCTGTCCGCAAACCACCCGGCAACCGGTCCCAGCAGCAGCATGGGCACGGACAGCGCCGAGAGGAGCAGTCCCACCTCCCTCGGCGGCCAACCCAGGACCTGTGCGACGAAAAGCGGCACGGCCAAGAAGATCGCGTACATCGTCATGTTCGAGAACATCACCGTCAGGCCGGCAGGCAGGAACCCCCGACGCGCGAACAGCCCCAGGTCGAGGATCGGCGCGGGTGACGTTCGAGCGTGACGCCAGAACCAGACGGCGGCGGCACCACCAGCGAGCGCGAGCACCACGGGTCCGGCTACCGGCACCCCGGGGACGCGCCATACCGTGGCGGCCAGCGACAGCCCTACGAGTGCGACGAGCAGCAGTGCCCCGCCAAGGAGGTCGAACCGCCCCGGGCCGGCCCTCACGACCGATCGCGGTAGCCGGAGGGCGAGCACGATCGCCGGTAGGACCACGAAGACGTTGGCGAGGAAGATCCAGCGCCACCCGAACGCATCGGTTATCAGCCCGCCCAGCGGTGGACCGAATGCGGCTGCCGCTCCGATGCCCGTGCCTATGAGCCCGAGCGCCCGTCCCTGCAACTCGCGGGGCACGAGCGTCCTTACCAGCGCCGAGCCGTTGGGTAGCGTGATGGCGCCGCTGATCGCCTGTGCCGTACGTGCGGCGATGACCGCCTGGACGCTCGTTGCCAGCGCGGCGGCCAGGCTGGACACCAGGAAGAACGCCAAGCCGAGGATCACGAGGCGCTTGCGCCCGAACCTGTCGCCGAGGCTGCCGCCCAGCGGCTGCATCGCGGCCATGGCGACCAGGTACGAGACGATCACCCAGCTTCCCCACGTGAGTGACGCGCCCAGGTCGGCGAGGATCTGCGGCAGCGCCACGACGATCATCGTGGAGTTGAGCGGGGCGAGCGACCCCGCTAGAAGCGCGGTGAAGACGACGAGGAGGTTCATCTGGCGCGAAGGGCTCGGCCCTATCAGCCCTCCGAGATGACCCGGACGACGCCCGCGAGGCCATCTACCTCCACGATCATGCCGTCCTTGAGCACGTCGACGGCCTTGGCGACGCCCGAGACGGCGGGCAGCCGGTACTCGCGAGCGATCACGCCCACGTGGCTCAGCACGCCACCTGCCTCGGTCACCAGGGCGGCAGCCGTCGCGAACAACGGGGACCAAGGTTGCGTCGTCGAGGTCGCGACGAGGACCTCGCCGGGTCGCAAAGCGCCCGCGTCGTCGAAGGAGCGGGCGACCCTGACCCGACCGCGCGCCACACCGGCGGACATGCCGACGCCGACGAACGTACCTGGCTCCGGAGCCGGCGCCTCGCTGGCCTCGGCAGGTGGCTTGGGCGGGGGCGTACCCAACGTGGTTGGCACCTCGACGCCGGCGTAGCGCTCCATCTCGGCTGCACGCTCGGCGACTAGCATTGAGAGGTCGAGGGCACCGGTCACGTTCTTGGCGAGAGCGTTCGCTGCAGCCTGAAGCTCTTCCAGGCTCAAGTGCAGGACGTCTTCCTGCCGCTCGAGGCTCCCCGTGACGACCAACCGCCTCGCGACCTCCATGACCAGTCTCCGCATGGCAGCGGTGCATTCGTAGTCGATGACGAAGTTGTGGTTCTCCTTCAGTTGGACCGCGACTTGAGCCTGAGCGAGCCGATGCTCGAACTCCTTGCGGAACTGACCGGGGTAGTGCTCGAGCGCAAGGCGCGCCCTCTCTATCGCCTGTTCACGGTCCCGGTTGCGACCGTCCTGATGCCGTCTGGGATCCGAACCTGGGTTGGTGAGGGCGTCCCGCAACTGAGAGACCACCGGCGTCGGGTCCTCCACTAGCGACTTCGAACTCAGGTTGATGCTCGTGCTGCGGTGCCCGTACGCCTGTAGGTAGTCGTCGAAGCCCGTCAGGAAGACCTCCGCGCCGGGCGTGTCTCGCAGGCGAGCCAGGGCCTCGGAAGGATCGCTGGAGGCGACTGTCTCTGCTACAGCGGGTACGGCCTGGGCCAGCTCGGCGAGCTGCCAGATGGCGCGCCCCGCCTCTGCCGTCATGTTGTCGAGGCCCTCGAGCGGTGTCATGGCTTCCAACCTGGTCGCGCCCTCGAAGAGCTCCATGAACGTCTCGTAGTACATGTTCCATGCGTGGCCCACGGAATACACGACCTCGAAGTGGATCTCCCAGACCCGCCGGATCAGCTGGAGCGACCGCGCGAGGTGGTCGGCCAGGTCCGCGTCACTCGCTCCCTCGAGGTCGAACGCCGACCAGGACCGTTGAGCCGCCCTGATCTCGGGGAGCCACACGTTCGACCAGTGCCGCCCGAGGTCGGCGAGCATGGGGGCGAAGGCTTCACGCGTAGTCGTGTTCCAAACCTCCTGCACTTCCTGCGGTGGGCAGTAGAGGACTTCCCGGGTATAGACGTGGGTCCAGAAGCGGCGCATCTCGGTGCGGAAGGGCGACGACAGGCGCTTCACCGCCATGGACATGCCGTGGTCGACGCAGTGCTTGGCGAAGTCGTAGTCCAGCATCGCCAGGGGGTGGGGGAAGTGGGTCAGGTCCTGCTCGAAGTACAGCTCGGCGTCGCGGGGGTCGGTCCATGGGGGTGGAAGTTGCGGAGGGAGCCTGTAGTCGGAAGCAGCGTTCGGTATCCCGTCGCTATAGGACCGCCTATTCGGTTGAGTCATCTGTCGACCCCTCCCGCTTCTATGCCCGTGCCGATCGTGGTCACGGGACGACACTGCAGCAGGACCGGCCGGCCATCGACGACGCCGAACTCGACGTCGACGGCATGCCGCAGACGCGTCTCGAGGTCCTTCGCGATCGTGGCGACGGACCGTACGTGATCGTCATCCAGGCTGGCGCTCTGCCGGAGGAACGAAGGCGTCTTGACCTCGTGTGTGCCGCGTTCCTGCGTGACCGTCATCAGGTCTTTGTCACCGATGGTTCGATGCAGCACGCTCAACCTCTCCTTGTCGAGGACCCACCTGTCGGGGTTGATCGTTCCACCTACCAGGCTTTCACCCAGCCCCCAACTGGCGCTGATGACGATCTTGTCGTCGTCCGAGGAGACAGGGTCCACGGTGAACGCAACGCCCGAGGCATCGCAACGGACCAACCGCTGGACCAGCACGGCGACGGCCACCGGAACAGTGTCGAGACCGAGTTCTCGCCTGTAGGCATGCGCCGACTCGCTGTGTGCCGAGCGCCAAACGCTCTCCACGGCCTTCAACAGGTCGTCGCTTCCCCTGACGTTCAGTTGGGTCTCGTGCTGGCCGGCGAACGAGGCCGCTGCACCGTCCTCGTCAGCGGCCGACGACCGAACGGCGACGGCCAGCGGAGCGCTCACGCCAGAGCCTGGTTGGACATCGGACCTGGCTGCCAGTTCCTCGTAGGCTGCGACGATGGCGGAAGCAACCTCGGGCGGCATGCTCCCCGCGGCCTCGTATGCGGCATAGGCGTCGGTCGTCACGCAGAACGCGTCCGGAACTTCGCACACACCATGGAGTCGGCTGAGCTGAGCAGCCTTGCCGCCCACGCTCCGAGGGTCACCGCTGGCCGCGTCGCCGAGCCACAGAACGGGTTGGCTCGCTGCCTGACTGCCTGAGACAGTTTCTCCCATAGGCTCTTGGCTCCCGTATCGGGACGGTCGGGGGAGTTGGGGTGGGCCATGCCCACGTGTGAACGCCCGTCGCTGTTAGGTGCTAAAGACCATATAGCAAGCGGACGACGGGACCATCACTTCTGAGCGTTGCTGCGCCCCAGGAGCGTCTCCATGGTCCGCTGCGTGCGCAGGGCCGAGGCGCCCGTGCTGGGGCAAGGTGGTCCGAGGCCCAGCAGCTCACCGACGAGCAGGGAGATGAGCGGCTCTTGGATGTGCGGGGGGTGCGGGAAGCGGTGCTCCTCAGTCCCTGCCGGACCCGCGACCTTCACGGGTCCCTCGAGGAACACCGGTACCGAGACGTGACCGTCGGTGAAGGTGACATCGAGACGATCGAGGCCCCGGCCTGCCGCGAAGTCCCATGCCGCCGTACCGAGCGCACCGTTCTCCCACTTGAACGCCCCCACCACCTGGTCGGTGACCCGCGACCATGGCAGGCGCGTCACGGACGAGCCCGCCACCTCCGTGGCTGGACCGAGCCAGTGATCGAGAAGGTCCAGGGCGTGGCTCCCGAGGTCGAGCAGCAGGCCGTCCCCGCCCACCTCGGGGTCCCAGCGCCACCCTGCGCCGTCCGGGCCAGGCGGAGCCGGCGTGGACAGCTCAAGCCTCACGAACGTGGGCGCGCCCAGTGCCCCACCACGTATCAGGTCCCTGACGAACTCGAACCGTGGCAGCGCGCGCCGGTAGTAGGCGACGAAGAGCGGCACGCCGGCCGCTTCGCAGGCTCGCACCATCGCCTCACCCTCCGCCACCGTGCGCGCGAGAGGCTTCTCGACGTAGACCGGCTTGCCCGCGGCTGCCGCCATTGCGACGTAGTCCTCATGGCTGGATGGCGGTGTGGCGACGTAGATGGCGTCCACGTCGTCAGCGTCCACCACCTCTTGCGCGTTCGTGGTCCAACGGGGCACGCCGTGGCGCTGCGCGTAGTCACGGGCCCTCTCGCCATCGCGGCGCATCACGACGGAGACCGAGCTGCCGGCGACCTTCCGGAACGCCGGACCGGACTTGACCTCTGTGACGTCGCCCGCGCCTATGAAGCCCCACCGGACACGTCCCGACGCCTGCAGGTGTTCGAGGCTCATCGCCATCACTTTCGTGCCTGTAGGACCCGAAATGCAACGCCGCAGCTACGACGAGACCTGCCTGCCGCGTCGTCGGAGCCCGTGGTCTTGCGCTCTGCGGATGAAGCAGACTGGTCATCAACCATGGAGACCTCCGAGGCCGTCGAACTGATCAGAGGTGGTGTCGCCCGCACGGGCGGGGCGTGGGCGGACCTGGGTGCGGGGTCCGGCACTTTCACACTTGCGTTGGCCGAACTGCTGGGTCCCGGCGGCTCGGTCTACGCGGTCGACGCTCGTCCGGACGTCCTTGCCGTGAAAGCGCGTCCGGGTGGCGCGCGCGTCGTCCCGCACGTCGCGGACTTCACGGAGCCTCTCCCGTTCGAGAACCTTGACGGCGTGCTCATGTCGAACTCGCTCCACTTCGTCGAGTCGGACGCGCAGGCCGCGGTGTTGAAGGGCTGCGCGCAG
>DASRWD010000124.1:0-15513 GCA_035654755.1 Trueperaceae bacterium | reverse complement strand
TCCGAGAACGACTTCGCGCTGGTTGGCGCGCCCCTCGTGGTGTATGGGGTCGGCGCTGCGGACCTTACCCTGGCTGGGAACACGGTGTCGCACTCCGACCCGACAGGTCCCGGACTGGTCTTGCAGGACGTCGGGAACGCCTCGGTGACCGACAACACTCTCACGGTCACCGGAACACCGGGACCCGCGGCTATCGCGCTTGCGGCGATCGCCTCGACCAATCCGATCGCGCTCACGGCAACGGGGAACACCTTCACCGGCTACAACCAAGCCCTGTACTTCGGGGACGTCAACGGTGGGGCGCTGGGCATCGATGCGACCCTGAACGACAACGTGTTCGACTTCGTCATCGATGCGGCCCCGAAGGTCGCAGAGCTAGAGAACGTCAAGGACGAGATCGATGCCCGGAACAACGTGTGGGGCACCAACACCGACCTGGCGACGGTGGAGAGCTACGTCACGCTCTCGGGAGACACAGCGGTACAGGGCGGAAGCATCCTGCTGGGCCCCATCACCCAGCCTTGACGTAGACAACCGAGAGCCCTCGCCCTAGACGAGGTAGTGCCCGCCAGGAACCCAGCGCTTCAGCTCGGCGCATGATCCAGGCGGGCACTGCCGGGCGGGCGGCAGGTCCGCTAGCGAGCCCATCTTCAGGTCTGGCTTCGCCGTCACACGTGATCGATAACTATCGTCTGCCACAGCCAGAGCTTCGGAAGAGGAACGCTCACACGCCCGCTGGTATCGACCCTTACCTCGAGAGGCGAGCCGTTATCTCCGATCACGTCCGGCGAAGCATAGGTAACACGCTGAATACGTATGAAGGGCTCGCACTCCAGCCGCAATCCTTCGAGGGCTGGAGGCTCCGAACGTGCCACGTCCCACTGCTCGTCGTCCATTCCAGTCAGGTTCACCAGATTCACGACGTACTGCCCCGGTCTCTGCGCTATCGCGATCCAGACCTTGCCTGCTTCAGGACTGACTGACGCCGGAGCACCGACGAGGTTCAGCGCCGTGTTGATGCCAGTCGCGTAGTAGTTCTCCACCGGTTGCAAGTCCCCAGCATGCAGGTAATGCGCATTCGCGGCTGTGTGGTCGTAGTAGCGTCTCGCGACCGACAAGCCATCGTGCGTCAGCCGGCCGTGGTCGGGATAGTAAGGCTCGCGGAGCACGGCGTCACCCTCCCCTAGAAGCAGATGGTGGCCGCCGGCCGCGTTGATCACCGCTGTCGCGAAGCGCAACGACCACTCGGCAGCGCTCCCTGGCTCGTGGAACGCCCGAAGGTAGGCGGCGAGGATCGCCTGCTTGCCGCTGGCTGCGCGTGCACTACGCACCAGAGCAACGAGGTCACGGTACGTATCGTGCGGCGACCACACTTCTATGTAGACCGCGGCTTGGTCGCTGCCCGCCACAGCCGTGAGGGGCCAGGCGTTGACCGCGTTGAAGATCACCGCCGCGCCGTCTCTGACTGCGGCCACCCGCGTCGCGGCCTCATCAATCAGCGGCCCGAACTGCGCACCGACATCCACCAGCTCTCCGTCCGAGTCGTACGCGAGCTTGGGGAAACCGTACTGATCCATGTGGATGCCGTCGAAGCCCATGTCGCGAATCGCGGACTCGAACTCTCCCAGTATGTGCTCGCGCCAGCCTCCCGGTCGCAAGTCGGTGATGTAGAAGCGCTCTATCAGGTGCAGCGGTTCGCCCGCGGCGTCGTACAGCAGCCAGTCGGGACGGTCGAGGATGAACTCCGGCTCCGGTCCGTAGACGGCTCCGTACGCGATCGTCGCCATGCCGCTCCGCTGGCATTCCGCGATGCGCTTTCGCACGGCCGCGAGCGAAACAACTCGGCCCATCGCGTCGGTGAAGGTCTCGTCTGCGCCGTCGATGGCGTCTGCAGGTGGTAGGAAGCGGTAGTGGCGATACATCCAGTCGTAGAACTGAACGGCCGTCACGTGGAAGCGCGCCAGGAGGTCGACGTGCTCGCTGTCGGTCGCACCCGACTTCTCCATGGGATTGAAGTCGCTGAGGAACCCGTAACGCGGCAGCAGGCGCCAGTGGCTCGCAGCCAGCAGAGCCGTAGACGCCGTCGTCTCGCCGCCCTGCCAGAACACTCGGACGAGGACCGAATAGCCTCGGGCGTCGTCCCCAGGAACGTTTAGCGTCAGCACGACTCGTGAGGTCCCGCGGACGGCGGCTACCGTGCGTTCGGCTGTCACGATGACGTCTCCGCGATCTTGCAGCTCGGCCATCAGTCGCGCGTCCAGGGGCACGGTTGTGTGCAGCTCGACGACGATCTCAGCAGGCGCGCCTGGCTCGTTGAGCGCCTTGGCCGGGAATGCGTCCAGGATCTCGACCACAAAGGTGGTTTCGCCCACCGTACCTGGCGCTCCGCTCGAAGTCACGACTGGCCTTCTTCGGACAGCGGTAGGTACCCGAACGAGTCGAGCAACCGCAGGTACGCCGCGTGCGACCACAGCAGTGGGCAGGCGCTCTCGCCCCAGCGTTCGCGCCACTCGTCGACGTATGCCGGGTCGATGAGGTGCGTCGACACCTGCTCGGGAAGGTCGCCGTCGGCGGTAGCCTGCGCCTCGATCCACGCGAGGAGCTTCTCGGCCTCGGACGACTCTCCGCGCGCGAGGCGTAATTGGGCTAGGTCCGCGGTGAGTAGCGGCCAGCAGCCTCCGCCGTAGTAGGTGTCCCGGGCGTATCGGTGCAAACCGCCATCCGGAGTGTGGATGTCCTCGACGATCCTCGCGAGCGTTGCCGTCACGATGGGATCGTCAACGTCGACTATCCCGTATGGGATCGCCAGCCAGACGAGGTTGGCGTCCACTTCGGTGCTGCCGACGTGCTTGACGAAGCGCCCTGCGGCCACGCCGTGTGTCAGCAGGTACGCTCGCACCGCGTCGGCAACGCCCATGAAGTAGCGGTCTTCGAGCAGCTCGGCAGCCGCTCGCAGCCCCGCGTAGAGGGCTCCCAAGGTGGACGGGTGCACTTCTGTTGCGTGCTCCTCCCAGCAGTCGTAGCTCGGCCTTGACCACCTCTTCGTAAGGTAGAGCGCGAGCCTGCGTACGACGCCTGCCGCTCGCTCGTCGTGCGGCCGCGCCGGCCCGTCCGCCCGGCGCCGCCGGTGCCGCCGGTATGCCCACAGCCAGGTACCGAATCCGTCCAACTGGAAGTTGGGCCACTGTTCCGCGCCATGACCGCCGTCCGGCAGGTAGCGCGTGTGCAGCTCGCCGCCACCTATGACGTCGCCCTCTTCATCCAACTGGCGGTCCAGCACGCCGATGCACCAGTCGTGGAAGGCACCGCCGCTCTCAGGGTGACCGACGAGGTCCATGGCGTCGGCGATGAACGATCCGTCTCGGAACCAGGAGTAGCGATAGGTCGGGAACGTTGGCGCGGCCAGGTATGCGCCCTCGGCCGTCTGCCCGGCGAGGATCACCTCGATGCTGTGGCGCACGAGGCGTTGCCTTCTTGCCTGCGCGACCGGGCTGACCGTTGTTGATTCTGGCACTATCTGATTCACCCCTTGACGCCTCCAGCAGCCACGCCCCTGACGAACGCCCGCTGGAAGATGACGAAGACGATGATCACAGGGATCAAGGCGATAAGTGAGGCAGCGAATACCAGGCCCCACTGACTGGCGTGCTGGCCCTGGAAGAGCCGAAGCGCGATGGGCAGCGTCCTTAGCGACGTGTCGTTGATGATGGTCAGCGCCCACGTGAACTCGTCCCAGTTGCCTAGGAACGAGAAGATCATCGAGGTGCCAACGGCCGGCCCCGCCAACGGCAGGACCACTCGCAGGAACGTCGTGAACCTGCCAGCGCCGTCAACGTACGCCGCCTCCTCGATGGCACGCGGGATGCTTTCGAAGAACCCGCGCAAAAGGAACGTCTGGAAAGGAATGGAGCCCACGACGTAGAAGACGATGAGGCCCAGGTGGGTGTTGAGCAGTCCTAGCTCGCGAGCCTGGAGGAACTGCGGGATGATGAACAGCATGCTGGGGATCATCATCGTGATCAGATAGACGTTGAAGACCAAGTTCTTACCAGGGAACCTCAGCCTGGCGAACGCGTACGCCTGTGTCGTCGCGATGGCAACGGTCAGCAGCGACGACAGCGTCGCGACCTTGAGGCTGTTGAGGAAGTAGCGCTGAAAGTTGTTCGAGTTCCACGCGTCCGAGAAGTTCTGCAGCGTGGGGTTCTTAGGCAGGAACTCTGGCGTGAAGACGAACGCGTTGGGCTTCAGTGCCGTCGATACCGTATAGAGGAAGGGGATCATCATGACGAGCGCGCCCACCGCCAGGCCGACGTAGACGGCGATGCGCCAGATCGGGACGCGCCGCCGTCGCGCTCGATAGGTAGCGAGCCCGCCAGCGCCCTCTGCCATGCCGGCCTCGCGCCTGAAGGTGCCGGCCTCAGTACTCATACGTCGACTTGATCAGGCGGAACTGCACGAGGCTTATGGCGAGGATCAGCGCCGCGAGGATCCAGGCGATCGCGCTTGCGTACCCGAAGTCCAGGAAGTTGAACGCCTGGTTGTACATGTAGCTGAGGAACACCTCGGTCTGATGCAGCGGACCGCCGCCGGTCATTATGTAGAACTGGATGAAGCTCTGGAACGCCCCGATCGTGAGCATCACGGCGATGAACAGCGTCGCCGGCTTGAGCAGCGGCACGGTGATGAACCGGGTGACCTGAGCACGGTTGGCACCATCTACACGCGCGGCTTCGGTTAGTTCCACGGGGATCCCTTGGAGCGCGGCGAGGTAGATGAGCATGCTCCAACCCATGCCCTTCCAGACACCGAGCAGAGCGATCACGGGGATCGCCGTCGATGCCCGGTTGAGCCAGGAGGTGTTGGGGTCGACAATGCCGAGGATGTCGCCGAACACGTGGTTGAAAAGGCCCTCGGAGTTGAACAGGAACATGAACATCAGCGATACGACTACCCAGGAGCTGATGACGGGCAGGTAGTAGATGAGCCGCAGCACGACCTTCCCGCGGCTAAGTTGCTCGAGCCCCAGAGCGATGAGCAGCCCGAGGACGATCTGCGTTGGCACACTGAGTAGGCCGTAGACGACCGTGTTCCGCAGCGCGATGAGGTTCACGCTGTCGGCGAACACGCGCACGTAGTTCGCTAGGCCGACGAAGTCGCTCGGGCCGCGGATCTTCCAATCGTGGAGGCTCATCCAGAAGGAGTAGACGAGCGGGTAGAACATGAAGCCGAGGAACCATATGAGGCCCGGGGCGATGAATACCGCTGCGGCCAGGTACTCGCTGCGCTTCCACGCCGAGACGCGCCACCAGGGTCGGCTGGGGACCGAAACCGCTGTCGTGACGGGCGAGGACCTGGCCATGCGGACTCCCTTCAGAGTGGGTAGGGCGGCAATCAGCCGCCCGGCCCGTTACTTCAGCAGTTCGTCGACCTGCGCCGCCGCCTGGTCAAGCGCTTCCCTAGCGTTCATCTCTCCGAGGAGCACACGTTGGACAGCGTCCTGTATGGCGACCTCGATGCGCGAGTACGCGGGGTGCGGCGTACGCGGCTTCGCCGTCTGGAGTTGCTCGAGGTAGATGCCGTAGTAGGGGTGCTCGACGATGTACGGGTCTTCGAGAGCCGACGCGATCACGGGGATCTGTCCAGTCGTCGCCATGGTGCTCTGCGCCCACGGGCTCAGTAGGAACTGCAAGAACGTCCACGCGGCCTCCTTGTTGCTGGAGTCGCTGAACATCACTATGTCCTCGCCGCCGACGATCGAGATGGAGCCCGCATCGCCCGCCGGGAAGGGTGCGTGCTGGAGGTTCAACCCTTCGTACTGCCCGACGATGCTCGGGTGCGCCCACGGTCCGTCCTGAGTCGCCAGGTAACGGCCCGATCCCAGCCCCTCCCAGCTACCGAGGCCACTGTTGTTGATCGTCGGGGCGATGAGACCGCGCTCGTACCAATCGACCAGCTTCTCGATGGCCTCAACCGAAGCGTCGCTGTTCAGGTAGCCGGTTGCCGTGGTGATGGCGTCGTCCGTGATGGCCCCGCCGTTGCTCCATATCCATGGCAGCAGGTACCAAGCCCAGGGTCCGGGCACCGCGAAGGCCCACACCTCCGCGGCGGGGTCGCTCATGTCCGAAGCCAGCGCTTCGAGTTCGTCGAAGGACGTTGGCGGGCTGGAGATGACGTCTGCGTTGTAAAGCATGACCTGGGTGTTCGTGTCCAGCGGCAGCCCGAAGTAACCACCGTCCCAGAAGTTGGTGGCCAGCGGACCTGGGAACACGCCGTCGCGCAGCGCAGCGAAGCCCGCGTAGTCGTCGAGACGCTCTAGCGCCCCCATCTCCGCGAACTCCGGTACCCAGATGATGTCCATGCGTACCAGATCGGGCACCACGCCGCCGGCGAACGCCGTCAGCAGCTTCTGCCGGAACTCGTCGTACGGGAAGCCGACAGCTTCCACCGTGATGCCAGGGTTCTCTGCCTCGAATTGCGGGATAACCTGCTCCAGCATCGTCTGCTCTTCACCGGAGCCGGTGCTGTACGTGTGCCAGAACGTGATGTTCTGGGCGGCTGCGGCCGCGGCCAACACCAAAGCAATCGTTGCCAAGATCAGCTTGAGTCTCATCGTTCCTCCTCCTGAATTGCATCTGTGTTCATCCCCGTGCCCCGTTGGGACCGAGAAATACGGGTCAGACCTGCTGTGGCTCACCTCCCGTTCGGGAGGCAGCGTCCAGCAGATACCGGCTCGCGGCCAGGCCGGCGGCGCCGCGTGCCCAGGCATCGTCACCCCAGGTGTCGACGACGAGGTCTACCTGGCGTCCCAGATCGCCGAAAGCAGCGCTCTCGAGTACACGCCTGGCGGAGGGCATGAGAAGGTCGCTTGCCCTCATGCCCTCGCCGCTCAGGACGATCAACGTGGGGGCGAAGATGTTGACGAGGATGCTGAGCGCCCTGCCGAGGACCTCGCCGGCCCGGGCATACACATCGGAGGCGCGCGGGTCCCCCGCCAGTGCGAGGGCCGTCAGCGCCTCCGGCGAGGCGGCATCCTCAGCGGGGACGCCAGCCCTACGGGCGCTACGCAAGAGCGCGTCGTCGGAGAGGAACGCCTCCAGGGTTCCTCGGCCCGCATGGGCGGTCTCGGGCCCCTCGGGATCCAGAACCACGTGGCCGAACTCGCCGGCGCCGCCCTTCGGCCCTCTATAGACTTCTCCGCCCAACACGATGCCGAGGCCAACGCCACGCCCTAGCGTCACGGTGAGGAAGTCGGCGTGCCCACGCCCGAAACCGAACCAGGCCTCGGCCAGGGCCAACGCGTTGACGTCGTTCTCCACGGTGACCGGCACGCCTAGTCGGCGCTCGATGAGCTGCCCCACCGGCACCTCGCGCCATCCGAGTAGCGGGGAGTGCCTCACCGTGGCGCCGTCGTCGCCCACGGCGCCGGGTAGGTCGACGCCCAGCGCCGCCACGTCCATTGCATCCATCTCGCCGAGGAGTGAGACTATGCCCTCTATGACCGTCTCTGGCGCCGTGTCGGTCAGCGCCCGGGTGGCCGTCTCCTCGACCTCAGCGCCGAGGTTGGTGATCGCGCACGTTATGGCAGCGGAGCTCACCTTCACGCCAGCCACGCGGGCCATGCCGTAGTCGACCTCCAGCAGGATGGCTTTACGGCCAACGCCGCCGGTCTCGGCCTCTCGCGCCTCGAACAGCAGACCGCGCGCGATCAAATCGCCGGAGATGTTCGTAACCGCCGCTGGGCTGAGGTGGAGGTTCGCTGCGATCTCAGCCCTCGAGATGGGGCCGCGCCGGTGGACCTCCTCGAAGACCTCGCGTTGGTTTCGGGCTCGCATGGTATTGCGAGCGCTGGCCGGGGCAGTACGGTTCAACCCGTACCCCTTTCATTGATTTAGTGAATGAATGATTAGGTTTGCGAGCGCCATTTGTCAAGAGCCAGGTAGCCGAAGCATCAAGGGACGACCCTCATCGGCGCACTGCATCCTGGGATCGTGAAGCGCCTCTGGGCGACAGTTAAGGAGGCGGTGAAGGGTTTCGGACGGCACAAGGTGCCGCGCCTCGCCGCGGCCCTCGCCTACTACACCCTCTTCTCCCTCGCGCCCCTACTCGTGATCATCATCGCCATAGTCGGCTTGGTGTTCGGCTCCGAGGAGGCTCGCGCCCAGCTCGTCAGTCAACTCCAGGCGACCGTTGGAGCGGATGCAGCCGAACAGGTGAGCACGATGATCGAGCGCACGCAGCGGACAGGCAGCGGCATGTTCGCGACGGTCGTGGGGGTCGGCACCCTACTGATCGGCGCGACGGGGGTGTTCGTTCAGCTTCAGGCCGCGCTCAACGAGATCTGGGAGGTGGAGCCTGGCGAGCGCAAGGGGATCATGCGCACGTTGATGCTCCGCATCGAGGGCTTGGGCATCCTTCTCGCCCTCGCGGTCGCTGCTCTGCTCGGGCTCTTGCTCCAGGCCGCGGTGACCATCGTGACGAGCTTCTTCGACGGGCTGCTCCCCGGGTCCGAATGGCTCTGGTTCCTCGCCAACCTGGTCCTGACATTCGGGATCTACACGGTCGTCTTCGCAGCCCTGTTCAAGTACGTGCCGGACGTGCGCATGCGCTGGAACGAAGTTTGGCGGGGGGCGCTGTTGACCGCCGTGCTCTTCAAGATCGGCGAGTACGCCCTCGGTTACTACCTGAGCTCCGCAGGTGTCAGCTCACCCTACGGAGCAGCCGGCGCGCTCATCGTCCTCGTCCTCTTCATCTACTACGCCGCGCAGATCCTGCTCTTCGGCGCTGAGTTCACGAGGGCAGACGCCACCAGGGTCCGCCGTGCGGAAGGCGAAGACGAGCGCTTCGAGCGCAAGCCGCGGGCCGGGAGGCCTATCGCCGCCGGCCAGCCCAGCGGACAACCGATCAGGTACCGCCGGCGCTCACGAATAGACGACCTACAGCGGGATGTCGACGAGCTGGAGAGGCAGTTGGACGCGTGAACGCGAGCCGCGCGCCATGTCCGCGGTAAGGTCAGCGTCGTCTCTTGCCCTTCGCCGCGACCCAGATCACGTGCCGGTTGCCCTTCGTGCCTCTGGAGCGGACGCGGTTCACGTCGACGTCGAAGCCGGCTTGCGTCAGACGCTTGGTGAACGCGTCACTGGGGAACGCGGACCATACCGCCAGCACGCCACCGGGCCTCAGCGCACGCTTCACCGCCTCGAGCCCGGCTGCGTTGTAGAGCCAGGCGTTCTCATCACGCGTCGTGCCCTCCGGGCCGTTGTCGGTATCGAGGAGTATCAGGTCGTACGCGGCGTTCGCGGCACGCACCGCGTCGGCGACGTCACCCACGACGACCCGCACACGCGGGTCAGCCAGCGGCTCGCCCGCCAGACCGCCCAGGTACAGCCGGTTCCAATCCACCACTTCGGCGACCAGTTCCGCGACGGTGACCGTCGCGTTCGCCGGCAGCAGATCGAGAGCAGCCCTCAGCGTGTAGCCCATCCCGAGACCAGCGACCAGGGCCGAAGCTCCGCTTAGGTCACCGACACGCGCTGCACCCAGCTCGGCCAGGCGCTCTTCGGAGCCGTGCTGGCGGCTGTTCATCAGCTCGAAGTTCTCGATGCGCAGGGCGTACTCATCGTCACGGCGGTCCAGCGACATGACCTCGCCGTCTGGCAGCGTCACGGAGTCGAGTCGTTCCCAGCGGTTCAACGGTGCCCTCGGGCGGCAGATAGCGTCGCAAGCCGTGCACATAGCGTCATCGCGTGGGACCACACGAGCGGGGAGGCCGAAGGTCCCCAGTTGCGTGTCCGGCGTTCGTAGAAGCGCTCATGGTGCTCGCGTCTCGGCACTTGCCAGGTAATCCGCCGGCGCGCTCCCTGGGTCGCTCGACCCTGTCCAGGTAAGCCAGAGCATCGGCGCGATAGCGGCTCACCCCACCTTCAACGACCAGGTCCCGCTCGAAGTTCTCGACCGTTGCCAACATCACGGGGTCATCTTCGCCGACCACGCCGAGTGGAGTGGACAGCCACAAGACGGACGGCTGCCGTCCCCAGTGTCCGGCCAGCTCACCGGCGCCTCCACAACGGTGAGGCTCGCCGGGCTCACTGGCACTAGCCGGTCCGGGAAGAGGCCGAGCAGGATGGCCAATACCGCGCGCACCACATCAGAGAGACCTCCTGTGCCGCGCCGCCGGCACCGGTAGCGCTCACGGATAGACGACCTGCAGCGGCGGGTCGCCAGACTGTAGAGACGGCTGGACGCGTGAACGCGAGCTGCGTCGCGTTCTAGAGTCTTCCATGGCGTCCTGTTGCCGAGCCGAGCCCTGCGAGGAGATGTTCGGTTCTGACTCCACCGCACGGTCGGACATGGAGCAGTACCTAACCAAGGGACTCGGCACCCTCGAGACGGACATGGTCGACGCGTTGCCCCGTAACGTCTTGGCGGACGGCAGCCGCGTGCTCGAGATAGGGGGCGGCATCGGGGCCATACAGGCAGAGCTGCTCAAGCGGGGTGCTTCCACCGGTGAGGTGATCGAGCTGGTGGAGGGCTACGCCCCGTACGCTGCACGGTTGGCCGAACAGCTCCGACTGACAGGCCGAACGACGTTCCGTGTTCATGACGTGCTGGCGGACCCCACCGACGTGGAACCCGCTGACGTGGTCGTCATGAACCGCGTCGTGTGTTGCTCCGCGGACGGACTTTCGTTGGCCAGGTTCGCCGCCAGGCTCACGCGCGGCGCGTTGCTGATGAGTTTCCCCCGTTCGAACGCGATAACGAAGGCGTTCGCCGCCACCCAGCGGTTCGTCTATCGGCTGCTGGGCCGCAAGTACCGGGCGTTCGTGTGGCCCGAGGACGAGCTGGTGGCAGCAGGCGAGCGGGAGGGACTAGCACCGGTAGCCGCAGACGGTGACTGGTTGTGGCGTTACGTGGTGTTGGTCAGGCAGTAGCCGGGCCTTGCTGTGGCGATCGTGGAGGTACCTGTCGAACCCATGGACTTGAGATATCGGGTACAGCGCATGCCTCAGGCGGCGACCACAACCGGTAAGCTCCTACCTCATCGTGAGCGTATCTAGAGCACAGGACAGCGACGTCGCACTGCGGGAAGTCCAGACACGGATCGAGCGGCGCAACCCCGGCGAGCGTGACTTCCTGCAGGCGGTCGACGAGGTGCTCGGTTCCCTCGGCCGGTTGGTCGCGAAGCATCCCGAGTACCTGGAGGACAAGCTAATCGACCGCATCTGCGAGCCGGAGCGGCAGGTCATCTTCCGGGTGCCGTGGACGGACGACAGCGGCGAGGTGCAGGTCAACCGCGGCTATCGCATCCAGTTCAACAGCGCGCTGGGGCCGTACAAGGGCGGACTGCGTTTCCACCCCAGCGTCACGCTTGATACGGTCAAGTTCCTCTCGTTCGAGCAGATCTTCAAGAACGCCCTGACCGGCATGCCGATTGGCGCAGGCAAGGGTGGCAGCGACTTCGATCCCAAAGGTCGCAGCGATCAGGAGGTCATGCGGTTCTGCCAGAGCTTCATGACCGAGCTGCACCGGCACCTTGGCGAGTACGTGGACGTACCCGCGGGTGACATAGGCGTAGGCGAACGCGAGATCGGCTACCTGTTCGGGCAGTACAAGCGCATCACGAACCGTTACGAGGCCGGCGTGCTGACCGGTAAGGGCCTCGATTGGAGCGGGTCACGCGTTCGCAAGGAGGCTACCGGCTACGGTTGCGTCTACTTCGCGCACGAGATGCTGGCGGCTCGAGGCCAGTCGCTGGAGGGTAGGACCTGCGTTGTAAGCGGGTCAGGCAACGTGGCCATCTATACGATCGAGAAGCTCCAGCACCTGGGTGCACACGTGGTGGCGTGCAGCGACTCCGGCGGGCGTGTCTACGACCCTGACGGCCTCGACCTGGACGTGATCAAGGAACTGAAGGAGGTCAGGCGCCGTCGCTGCTCGGCGTACGTCGAGCACCGCCCCCGGGCCGACTTCAAGGAGGGCGCGAGCGTCTGGGAGGTCCCGTGCGAAGTGGCCTTCCCCAGTGCTACGCAGAACGAGCTGAACGGCGCCGATGCCGAGATGATGATCAAGAACGGTGTAGTCGCCGTCGCCGAGGGCGCCAACATGCCGTGCACGCCCGAAGCCGTCAAAGCGTTCCGCAACGCGGGCGTCGTGTTCGGCCCCGGCAAGGCGGCGAACGCGGGTGGCGTAGCCACGTCTGCACTGGAGATGCAACAGAACGCCAGCCGGGACCGTTGGAGCTTCGCCAAGACCGACGAGCGGCTGCAGGACGTTATGCGCAACATCCATAGGCGTTGCCGCGAGGCCGCCGAGGAGTTCGGAGCACCGGACGATTACGTGATGGGCGCCAACATCGCGGGCTTCAGGAAGGTCGCGAGGGCTACGCGAGCGCTGGGCATCGTGTGAAGTCGCGTGTGCTCGACGAGCTGCTTCAGGGGACCCCGCATCCGCTCACCGCTCGACTCGAGTCCTGGTTCACCGCCCGACGCT
Organism: Trueperaceae bacterium; assembly: GCA_035654755.1. Lineage (GTDB taxonomy): Bacteria > Deinococcota > Deinococci > Deinococcales > Trueperaceae > DASRWD01. Next base: position 3,027 of record DASRWD010000124.1, on the reverse strand, counting down.
TCGCCGGCTTCGTGAGCGCCCACCTGCCGAAGGTCCGGAAGAAGCTCCGCGGCGCACGGGACCCCGAGGCCGCACGGGACCTCCTGTTGGAACTCGATGCCGCCTACCGTCTGTTGCAGGACAAACGGCTGACCGTCGCCTACGAGCCGACCCCAGGCGGATCGTCCCGCGGACCTGACTTCGCGGTCCGGTACACGACAAGGCTCGAGGTGATGGTCGAGGTGACCCGAACTAGGCGACAGGCCGGTCCCCCTGCCTCGCATGGCGGGGCCGCAAAGGCTCCCTTCGGAAGTGTGGCGACCCTCGACGCTCACCGATTGGCTGGCGTCCTCTTCCTTAAGCTTGGCCAGACCTTGATCGACCGCGCCAACGTGCTCGTCATCGGCACCGAAGGCGCGCCGCCTTCGAACGGCGAGCTTGCAGAACATCTGAAAGCCGCACGCATGGGCGCCGAGTCCGAGGCGCCGAGCGCGCTTGCCAGGCAGGGTTTCAAGAGCCGCGGCGACTACCTCAGGCGCTTCGCTTCTCTGAGCGCGGTCGTAGTCAGGCGGGCTCCTACGCTGGCTGACGACGGGCTGGAACCCGACGCGGCGATCTGGTCGAACGAAAGTGCTCGCGCACCACTATCGAACGACGTGCGAGCCGCCGTGATCGGTGCGCTTGCCGGCCACGATCGGCACTAGCCACACGTGTCCCGATTCTCTCGAGACGTCACCTGACTTTGGAAACGATCTCCACGAGGTTCCCATCCGGATCCCTCACTTGGGCGGTGCGGTTACCGTTGCCTGAGTCGTGGGGTTCGTTGACCACCGGAACACCGGCCTTGACCAGTTCGGTGAACGTCGTGTCGACATCGTCCGTCCAGAGCACCACGGCCATCGACGCGGCGCCAGGTGAGGGGTCGACGCCGTGCACGCGCCTGGCCGCCTCGACCGTACCCAGGCCGATGACGAAACCGCCGGCCGCCATCTCTACGTGCTCCGGCGTGCCCTCGCGAGGCGTGCGGAACGTCTCTTCTAGACCAAGCAGGTCCCGATAGAACCCGATGCCAGCCTCGATGTCCCGCGTGTACAAGTTGACCAGCCCTGAGGTGACCACGGCGCGAGTTTAGGACGCGGTTCGCACGGCCGCAACGGAGACGAATCATTGGCGACGCCGGTCGGCTCGTGGGTCGACGACGTGACCCCGGCCTCCACACGGGTCGGTCTCACCTCCAGCCAAGTGCCGGTGCGACGTGCGTGAGCACAGCCTCGATGGTGTGGGCACAGTAGTCGACTCCCAGTTGGTTCGGCACGGTGAGTAGCAGCGTGTCGGCCTCAGCGATCGCTGTGTCCCGAGCGAGCTGCTCGATCAGTATGTCGGGCTCGGCCGCGTAGCTGCGGCCGAACACCGCTCTCGTGTTCTCGTCGATGAAACCGATCTGATCTGACTCCTGCTGCCCGCGCCCGAAGTACGCGTGGTCCATGTCGTTCACCAAGGCGAAGATGCTGCGACTGACCGAAGCGCGGGGCTCACCGGCGTGACCGGCCTCCCGCCATGCCTGTTTGAAACGTCGTATCTGTTCCGTCTGTTGCACGTGCAGCGCCTCGCCTGACTCGTCGAACTTCAGCGTCGAGGTCTGCATGTGCATCCCGAGCCGTCCGGCCCACTCCGCAGTGGCGTTGGACGCGGCTCCCCACCAGATCCGGTCGCGCAAACCGGGGGAGTGAGGCTCCAGTCGCAACAGACCTGGCGGGTTGGGGAACATCGGTCGAGGGTTGGGCCGGGCGAAGCCTTCGCCGCGGATCACGTCGAGGAAAGCCTCGGCATGGCGCCTGGCCATGTCCGCGTCGGACTCGCCCTCTTTCGGTTCGTAGCCGAAGTGGCGCCAGCCGTCTATCACCTGCTCCGGCGAGCCGCGGCTGATGCCGAGCTGTAGGCGGCCACCGGCGATCAGGTCTGCCGCACCGGCATCCTCGGCCATGTAGTGCGGGTTCTCGTAACGCATGTCTATGACGGCCGTGCCGATCTCTATGCGGCTGGTCTTGGCTCCAATTGCCGCGAGAAGCGGGAACGGCGAGGCGAGCTGCCTCGCGAAGTGGTGGACCCTGAAGTACGCGCCATCCGCACCGAGTTCCTCGGCCGCCACGGCCAGGTCTATGGACTGCAGGAGCGCATCGGACGCAGTGCGCGTTTGCGAGTGGGGCGACGGCGTCCAGTGGCCGAACGACAGGAACCCGATCTTCTTCGTCATCTACGGCGAGTGTGGCATGCGCCAAGAGCCGGGGGCCCGCCGTGGGAACGCGTTGTTAGGTGCTAGCTTGACGTCAGCCGGTTGGCTTCACCCGCCTTGCCGGGGTTGGGGGTACCAAGATGTTCGTGCCGCGCCTGTCTGGATGACTTAGGCGCCCGCCGCATGGACTCCTCGGGCTACCCAGTTTCACGGGCGAACTTCAGGTGAACGACCCCGTCGCCCTGAACGGTGCGGACCGGCTCGAGCCCGTGCAGGTTGGTTCCCGCCTTCTCGAAGAGGCGTGAACCCCCACCCAACAAGATCGGCACCACGTGAAGCTCCATCTCGTCCACCAGGCCCTCAGCGAGGAACTGGTCCGCGACGTCCGCGCCTCCGCCGATCATCACGTCCTTGCCGCCTGCCGCCTCTCGCGCCTGCTCCAGCGCCTCTCGGATGCCGCCCGTGACGAAGGTGAAGGTCGTGCCGTTCTGGAGACTGACGGGTTCCCTTTGGTAGTGGGTGACGATGAACACGGGGTGCTTGAACGGCGGCGACTTACCCCACCAGCCCATCCACGGCTGGTCGGTGTCCCACGGACCGGGGCCACCTCCGAACATCTCGCGCCCCATGATGGTTGCGCCCGCGTTCTTCAGCGTCTCGAGCATGATCTCGTCGTCCGGGCTGACCGTACCGCCATCCATGCCATGCGACGCCCGCCACGACTGTAGCTTGACCACCCACTCGTGGAGAGCCTCCCCGCCCCTGCCCAACGGCTCTTCCCGTGTCTGGTCGGGTCCGGCCACGTAGCCGTCCAA
>DASRWD010000123.1:0-7280 GCA_035654755.1 Trueperaceae bacterium | reverse complement strand
GGCGACGATCGGGTTCGTGTCGTCGCAGATGATAGAAGCGCCGACGGGCGAGCTTGCGACCCAGCTCCAGACTGCGATACAGCACTCGGGCTTCTCCGCCGCAGCCGAGGACCAGGCGATGGCATCCAGGCATCTCGGACACGTGTTGAACTGCATCGTCGGCGAGGGAGGCGACGGCTTCAACGCCGAGTGGGGACATCCTTGTGGTGGCCAGGGCGCAGGCATCGTCAACGACCTCTCGTCACACCCTCAAGCCGCCGACCTGACTGCCATTGTCGACGCGGCGCGGTCGCTGGCTGCGCAGGGCGTGGACCAGCAGTCTCTCTTGGCCGTCCAATCTGCGGCCGCCGGCGTCGGAGCGCTCCTGCAGGTGATCGCGGGCTCCGGTGGAGGCATGTGATCAAGCCGGGCTGAACCGAGAAGCACTACGGTCAGAGGACCGGTCGGCCTAGGTGGCCCGGCCGGTCCTCACGGTTTACCATCGCCCAGATGCCACTCGTTGCCACTCTGATCGGCCGGGTCGGCTTCCGGTACAGCGACAACGACCTCGGCTCCGTCTCGCGCAAGGGCACGGCGCTGCTCGCTTACCTGAGCCTGCGCCGTGAGGGGGCTCGTCGCGAAGACCTCGCCGAGCTCCTGTGGGGTCCGGGAAGGCTCGCCAACCTGAGGCAGGAGCTATACGCGCTGAGGCAGCTTCCTGGCGCGTCTGAATGGCTCGATGACAAGGGTGACGTCATCAGAGTCGTTGCCAACACCGACGTCCAGGCGATCGACGAGCCCAAGGGCGGGGACGCGCTCCGGCCGATCGCCACAGGCGAGCTGCTACCGGGCCTCGAACGGGTCGCCTCCCCAGCGTTTCTCGATTGGCTCGAGATCGAGCGCCGGAGAGTAGCCGAGTTGACGTTGCGTGCGACGCGTGCGTTGGCTGACGAGCTGAGCCGGTCGGGCCGGCATGCGGAGGCGCTCGCTGCCATCGACGCTGCTTTGGCAGTCGAACCGCTCGAGGAGCGCATGGTCAGGTACGGGATGCGCGCCGCCTACGCGGCAGGGGACGTCAGAGGGGCCCTGAGGCGGTTCGCCGACTTCAGAGACTCGCTGCGCGTCGAGATGGGCCTCGATCCGGCCGACGAGACGCTCGAACTTGAGGGGCTCATCCGGAGAGGTGAGCCCTTGCCGCTCCCCGATGACTTGAGGAAGCTGGAGCCGAAGTTGCGCGGCCTGGCCCAGGCGGTGGCCGTAGCGGATGGCGCTCTCGACGTCGAGTCGCTCGCACTCGTGCTGGAGAGGCTCCCACTGGATGTCGCGGGCGACCTCGGCAGGCTTGAGTCTGCGGGCCTGTTGAGACCCGACCTGACGCTGAGCCCCGGCGCGAAGCAGGCTGTGCTGGGCTCGACCTCGGCGGTCGTGCTCAGGCTGCTGCATCAACGCATCGCGGTGTCGTTGCGATCGAGTGCGAGGGCAGGACCAGAGGTGATCGCGCGTCACCTGATGGGGGCGGGCGAGGCCAACGAAGCCGCACCCTTGCTGCTCGAAGCCGCCGAGCTGGCGGTCGCGGCCACGAAGCCGGGGGCAGCGGTGCCGCACCTATTGCGCGCACTGTGGACCGGCGAGAACGATTCCGAGGTGCGGTTGAGGGCGGCGCTTCTTCTGGAAGGATGCGCGTCGCAGCTCGGTGAAGTGGGGCTCCAGGACGCAGCCCTCGCCGAGGCCGAGGCACTGGCGTGGCGCCTACAGTCCGACGTTGGGCTGGCCGAGGTACGGATGAGGCGTTCTCGGACCCTCCTACGTAGGGGCCGGGCCGGCGAAGGCCTGGAGAACGCCCTGGAGGCCCTCGAGATCGCTACCCGCCTGGAGGACGAGAAGCTGATGGCGCGCGCACGAAACGCGGTCGGGGGAGCGCAGTTCTACCTGGGCGACCTAGACGGCGCCGAGGAGTCCTTCCTGAAGAACGCCGACGTCGCCGATCCGGTGGAGCGCTACCGCTCACGCAACAACTTGGGCAGCATCGCGGGCATCAGGGGGAGACCGCATGAGGCGCTGGCCCATCTGGAGGTCGCGCTGACGCTCGGACGGGCCGCTGGAGAGCACGCCGGGGTCGTAGGGACGCTCAACAATCTGGCCGCCACCGCGGAGCGAGTCGGCGACTACCGGCGCGCCCTGAAGCACTTCAAGGAGAGCCTCAAGCTGGCGCGCCAGGCCGGCTCCGAGGCCCTTCAAGGCCAGGTACTCATCAACATGTCGGTTCTATATTCGCGACTGGGTGAACTGGGCCCCGCCTGGAACACTGCGGTCGAGGTTGAGGAAATGGCGGAGGAACTCGGAGACCCACGCCTCTCCCTTCTTGCCCTCGAGCAGTTGGCTGAGGTCGCCAATCTCTGCGGCGAGCATCGCGACGCCATGGCCTACCTAACGTCGGCCGGGCACTTGGCGGCGGAGATCGGGGATGAGCGCAAGAGCGCCTGCGTCGCGGCGGGCCTGCTGGTCGTGAAGGCGCTCATGAGCGGTGAGCACATCGAGGACGCCGGGCAGCGGTTGCTCGAGCTCTCCGACCCGCACATCGCCGACGTCGAGTCTTGGCTGTGGCTCGATCTTGCCCTCGCAACGGATAGTCCCGAAGTATGCGCCGAGCTCGCCGAGCGCGCGGCCGCATGTGGAAGCGAGAGCGAGCATCTACGCACGTTGGTCCTTATGGCGAAGCTACGTGCGGGGCTGCTCGCGGGCGCTTCTGATGTTCGCGTTCGAACTGCAGCGGCCTCTGCTAAAGAGCTCGCCGACGCGCTAGTCGACCTCGAGATACAGCAGGCTCCCCACGCTCGACTGTTGCTCGACTGCCATAGCGCGCGTGGCCCCGAATCCGACGGTCACGTTCTCGCTAACGCCCGGAGCGAGATCGCCCAGATGCTCGGCTCGCAGTCCGAGGGCTTACCGCGGAAGTTGGCATCTGCCTTGCTGGAGAGGCCGAGCCGGTGGTTAAGGGGTATAGCCACGACCGACGTTGACGCCGGATTGACGCCACCCAGATAGCCTCCTGCCGTGAAGGACCGCAGGAGGGGTGTACGTGCCTGAAAGTGACTTTCGCTTCCTACTCCATATATGGGGAGATGAGCTCGGCGGCCTCAACGCGAGCCTACGAAACGTGGCAGACGGCGAGCTGAAGCTGTTCACCGGCCTCGATGACCTTCACACGTACCTACAAGAGAGCACTAGTGCCCACGGAGCGGTTCACCGAGCGCGGGATGAGAGTTCGACGCGAGGAGGCTGACGGATGAGGAGTGGACGTACATACTCGGCCTTGTGTCGTCGCACCTGGGGAGTAGGAATCGCTCTCCTGATGGGGACCGCACCCTTCGCGGTCGCCCAGACAGCTACGACCGGAACCGTGAATGGGTCGTTGGACGGCGAGCAACGCACGTGGCACGTCCTAGAGCATCGCAGCGAGGAGGGGACGGAGAGCAGCTCCACCATGGGAGCCATGCCGGGCTACGGGGGTGAATCCTACATCCTGGACGTGCAGGCCCACTCGGAGGAGCGGTTCAGTGTCGAGGGAGCTCTGCACTTCAGCGGCATGCTCGATTCGCTGGAAGGTTGCCCGTGCGAGCTGACGTTTACCGACTCGATGTACTGGACAACTACGTCGATGTTCGACGAGGTCTACCGAGCGCTGGAATCTTCGGTCGTGGTCGAGTCCGTCGCCCAGGTCGAGGACGGTATCTATCGTTTGACCGGTCGCTTCTCGGCCCGGCTCGGCTTCATGGAGAGCGCGATGCAGGAAGAGCCGGACGCCACGCGCACCGTGGTCGTCGAGGGGACGTTCGTCCTAGAGCGCGTCCTAGTGAGGGAGTAGACGATGAAGAGACCGTGGGTCATCGGGTGCCTGGCCGTTGTCGTGCTCGTAGTCGGGGTGGGCGGTGCGCTGGCCTACCGTTACGTTGGGAGACCTGCCCTCGCCACGATGAACGCTGCACGTGAGCTCGCCAGGATCCCTCAGATCGAGAACCGGGTGCAGAACCGCGCCAGCTTCTCCCCTCCAACCGACGGCGTACTCACGCAGGATCAGGTGGATCGCTACTTGAGGGCGGCGAACGGCATACGTACCGACCTGGAGGTCATGGGCGCAGACCTGGGAGCTCGGTTCGAGGCGCTTGAGGAACGCAACGACGCCCGCGCGGTGCGCGATCTGGCGATCGCGTACGCCGAGCTCGTAAGGCTCATCGTGCGGGCGAAGGAGGTGCAGGTGGAGGCGCTGAACGACGAGCGTTTCTCCCTTGGCGAGTACGCCTGGGTACGGACACAGGTGTTGTCGGCCGCCGGTCTCGCTACGTACCAGGTGGACCTTGCCCGGGTCGCCGACGCCTCGCGGGATCAGGTTGTCAGGGAAGTAAGCACGTCCGTCCCCCAGGAGAACGTCGCGTTGGTTCAGTCGTTGGGGCTCGACCTCGAGGCCTTCATACCGCTCGCGGCGTTCGGGTTGTGAGCAGACGAGCGGTGCGCGCCACGCTGCACATCTGGTTGGTGTTCGGACTGGCGCTTCCCCTGGCGCCAACAGCAGTCGCCCAGGTAGGCCAAGGATCGGCCGGGCAAGAGACCGCAGAGGCTCGGCGCGTGCTCGCCGATCTTCGGAGCCTCATCGACCCCACGCGGTTCGATGTGGACGTCCTGTCGCTCGACCTGGCGTTCGAGGAGCCCGAGGCGATCGCCGACTGGGTGAGCGCCGAGGTGCGCTACGAGGCGTACGCCGGCCTGCTCAGGGGACCGGACGGGACGCTAGTCGCGCGGGCCGGGAACGCCTTGGACCAGTCGGTGCTCCTGGCGCAGCTCCTCACGGACGCCGGCTACGACAGTCGAGTGGCGCTGGGCTCGCTGACGGACGAAGCAGCGCACGAACTGGTGTTGAGCATGTTCGACGAACATACGGACCTCGTTCGACCAGTGGATACGCCGGTCATCGAGGGGGCAGCGGAAGCGATCGCGGCTGCCACCGCCACGGACGCCACCGACGCCGCAGACGTCCTTCGCGCGCTAGCGCAGCTAGATGTAGAACAGTTGCCAGAGTACGGAGAGGCGGTCGCCGGGGCCGAGAGCCTCCTGCAGCAATTGGGAGTGCCCGCAGATCCCGACGTGACCCAGGACCTCGTAGCTGAGGCTCGCGATTACGCCTGGGTCGAGTTCAGACTGTCAGGGACAGACCCCTGGACGGCGACGCACCCGGCCTGGCAGGTGGCTGGCGAGCCGCCCGTTGTCGAGGCCGACGCGTATCTGGAAGGCGAGGTGCCTCAGGAGCTTCTACACAGGCTGCGGATCGAGGTTACGGTCGAGCGGAAGCGGGGAGACGCGTTCAGCACGGAGGCCCTGATGGAGCCGTGGGAACGTCCGGTAGCCAACCTCCTCGGTCGAACGCTAGTGGTTGGGAACACGGTGCTGGGAGAGACCGGTGCCACGAGCATCACCGAACTTGGGTCGGAGCTGGCCGACGTGGCCTTCTACGCTCCCACGTTGAACGGGAGCCTCGCGCCTGGTGCGATGGCGTTCGATCTCCGCGGCAACCTCGTGCCTCCCGATGTCGCCATGAGCGCCATGGCAGGAGTGTTCCAGACAGTCGGCGAGCGCGTGGGAGGCGCTATCGGAGCGCTCGGCGAGTTGGGTGGGGACGGAGCGGAGGAAGATCCGTTCGCGCTCACGGCCCAGTGGATAGACATCGTGCTGGTCGCTCCAGGGGGTGAGGAGACCCGGCACCGTCGCACCGTCTTCGATCGGCGCGCGCCCGGCGCGAGGGAGGACGGGACGGGCGAGCTGCTGGACGAATCCGTTCTGCTCGATGGCATCCTCTCGACCTACGCTTTGATGACCACTGGAGGGCGGCTGTCCCCTTCGTTCGTGGCAGATCAGCTCGCGGGTCAGGTCGCCTACCACTTGGACGTCGTGGACGCCCTCACCAACATGGAAGGGGCGCTAACGGAGGCGGACAGAGCACAGGCGCTCATGCGCGAGCTAGCGGACTACGTACCGAAGGACCACCTGAGCCTGTTCGCGGCTTCTGACGCCATTGACGGGAGCCTGCCCGCCGTTGCTTACCGCGCACAGCCGTCCGTGATAGCGCTCGTCGGAGCGCTAACGCCAGGCGACGAGCTGACGGCGAACTCGGGCGTCGACATCATCGCGAACGCGAAGCGCATCCTCCTCGTGGACGGCGATGAGGTGCTGCGCGATCACGAGGCTGGAGTGCTGGCCGGCGTGTGGGACACCATCATGGAGAGGGAGTTCGTAGAGCGTTACGGGCGCGTGGCGCGTAACGCGACAGGCACTCGAGCGCTAGGCGACATGGCTCTTATCCGGTATCCAACCTCCTCCGAATCCCTGCGGGCTGCAGGCGTGCCAGACCAGGCGTTGGCGGCCGTTTCGGAGACTCTCCGCGGCGGCTACGCGGTCCTCGTGCCCGTACTGGGCGAGAGCGAGAGTTCAGATGCGACGGTCCACGGCACCGGCTGGTCGTACTGGCGGGTTGACCTGGCAACGGGCGAGACCCTCGGTATGGACCCCTGGGGCCGGGGTGCCTCGATGACCGAGTTCCTACAGGGGCTCGTCGTCGGCCTAACGGTGAACGCCGCACTGGCAGTGCCCAGCCTTATCCAGTGCGCGGCCAGCGACGCCTCCTGGCTCTGCTACTGCGACGTCATAGCCAGCGGGACGCTGCTCTCCTTCGCGGGGGCTCTGGTCGGTGCGTTCGTCGCCGCGGAGGCGGCGGTGCTCACGTACGTGATCGTGGACATCACTGTCGTAGGTCCCATCACCACGGTCATGACCCCACCGATCTGTTCCGCGTTCGCATCCCGAGGTGGCCACACTTTGGCCGGTGCAGCTGAACGCTCGGCCTGTTGGGCGGCATGAGCGCGAGGCGCTGGGCCGCGACTCAGGCATGTCGGGCGCGGCCTGCGCTCACGAGGGTATGTATCGCCGTGGCGATCTTGGCCGCCGGCACCGCCCTGGCTCAACAGTGTACGTACGAGGCGGAGCCCAACGACGCCCCGGCGCAGGCGACCCCCCTCTCAGGTGAAGGCCCGAACTCGGGCACTCGGCTGGCCGATTCGGACCTGCCGATCGCCTGTCTGGCGGGCGAGCTGTCCGGTGGTGACCAGGACGCTTTCGCGTGGGTCGTAGACGAGATCGGGGCCGCGCATGCGTGGGCCATCGGGGTGGAGGGCGCGGTGGGCGCCGTCACACAGGTGGACGTGTTCAAGATCGAGTTCGCGGAGGACGGTGAGAGCGTCGCCGCCGCCGACTCG
>DASRWD010000122.1:0-6713 GCA_035654755.1 Trueperaceae bacterium | reverse complement strand
TCGGATCAGTCTGCTCGCGGTCTTCGATGGGGCCACGCCGCCTGGCCTGCGTTAGTGCGGCGGGCACGCCTGCCACCTGCCGCCCATCGAAGACCTAACGTCTCGTGAGACTACTCAGGCATGTGACGGCCGTGAAGGAGGTGCGGACGAGCTTCGTTCTGAAACGGCACTAATCTGAGGGGCTACCAACGAACCTCCGCCGCCCGCAGACCGTCCAGCGTCACGTTCACTCCGTTCGGCAAGTGCGTGAGCACGAGAGGTGAAACGCCAGGAGGTTCGACGAGTTCGGACGCCCACCACTCGTCGGCTGGAAGCCCGACGGCCGCGCCGATGTCCACCTGATCGGTCCCTCCTTCTATGTTGGTGAGGGTCAGTAGAGGGCCGTCCACGGTGACCGTGAACCACGGGGCGCCATGGGCGTCGTGAAGCAGCCACGAGCCGTCGCCGGAACTGGTGATGAGGAAACGCGTCGCGTCAGGGTAGATGCCGACACCCTCTACGACGTAATTATCCAGGCTCACGGACTGCGTGCCTTCGGGCGCCATGTTCAACGAGATCACGAGGAAGATCGCGAGTAGGGGTCCCATCTGTTGCCTCCCAAGCCGCTGCAGCGGGGCTTTGTGCGAGTGGCATTGTAATGCAGCCGCACGTTCACCGGTCTTGATCGCCTGCCGTCCAACTGAACACCCAAGTGAACGTCCCGTCGTCGTTGGCGCGAACCTCGCTCTTCTCGAAACCCGACTTGAGCAGGACGCGGTGTGACGCCAGGTTCTCCGGCGCGGTGGTCGCGATGATCCTTCTCAACCCGTACGCCCTCGCGCCGTGCGTGACCAGTGCCCGGACCGCCTCGGTCGCCAGCCCCTTGCCCCAATGCTGGCGTGCGAACGCGTACTTCACCTCGGGCTCGGGTTGGTCGCCCGGATGCACGATGCCGATGAAGCCCACGATCGCGCCCGTTCCCAGGCTTTCCAACGCAAACATCCCGTAGCCACGCTTGACGTAGTTCGCACGCGTGACCTCTAGCCAGCGCAGCGCCTCTTCCTCGGTCAAGGGACTGCCGTCACCCACCCACCGCATGGCGTCGGCATCGCCGTAGATGCTAAGGAGTGGTTCAAGGTCGTCGCTCCGCCAGCGCCGCACGAGCAAGCGCTCGGTCGTCAGCACGGAATCGGATTCGTTGCCGTTACGAGACAAGCGGAAGCTCGAGGACGACCTCGTCCTCCTCCACGCGTCCCGTGTGCTTGAAGCCGGCGGCAAGGTACAGGCCTTCGGGACCGCCGTCACCGGGCACGAACGACAACTGCAGCGACTTGAAGCCACCTTTGCGCCGAACGTGATCGATCACCAGCCGCAGAGCGGCCGCGCCGATGCCTTGTCCCTGGTAGCGCTCGTCGACCATGAACCGCCAGATCCAGATCTCGGGGTCTGCCGGCGGAGAGGGTGACAGGCTGTCGTCCGAGAGCATGACGAAGCCGACGGGCGCGTCGTCCAGGTAGATCGCCCTGTACCAGGCCGTTCTCGAGAACAACGCCTGGGCCAGCGACACGGCGTTGGGGGCGACGAAGCGTTCCTGGTCCTGCGCGACCTTCAGCCTGACGACGTCGATGACCGTGTCCTCGGTTATCTCGCGTAGCGTCACGCGGGACGTGGCGCTCGCCGCTCTCTGCGGAGTGTCACGGGAACTGTGGACGCGATCAGCTGTTTCGCTTTGTGTCTGAGATCCGTCCGGACGTTCCCGCATCGGCGCACTCTAGCGGATGGGAACCGCGTCGCTGCGGCAGCATCCCCGCACAGTTCTTTATTGATCGGGGGACGGTGCACGCCAATGTATCCCGGGGAATCCGCAGGTTAGACGACCGCGTCGGGTCCCTGCGGAGTTCCCGGGATCTTCAGCTTCTGACCTACCTGAATCTTGTTCGGGTCCGAGATGTCGTTCGCCTCGGCGATTCGCATGTAGCTGTCGCGGCCCGCCGCCCCGTAGTACTTGAGAGCGATGTGGGACAGCGTGTCCCCAGACTTGACGGTATAGACGACGTCGCCGTCATCGTCGGTGGCGTTAAGTTGTGCGGCGTGCTGGACAACGTTGAGCCCCGAGTCGTCGAGGGCGGAGACTCCGGGGACGGAGGTGACTAGTTGTCTCAGGCGCTCGTGCTCCTCTGCCGAGTCGACCGCACCACGGACTACCACCGTAGTTCCGCTCTGGAGAACGTCTATGGGATCGTCTGCCAACCCTGGCTCAGACTTGATCGCCTTGAGAGCCGCCTTGGCCAAAGCGCTGGGATCGTCGACTTCAGTTGCCATAGATTCCATAGAGCCGGTGGCGACCTGCCCACCGGTGCCGCCGGGGACGACGCGGATGTCCCCTAGGTCGACATCGTCGATGCCGTTGATGCCACTGGCGATCGCCTTGATCAGGTTCTTGTACCGCTCGTGTGGCACCTCGCCGGACAACCTCGCGACCTTCTTCTCGACCTGTACATCAAGGTCGAGGTCGGACGTCAATTTCTGCTCGTCGAGAGCGTCCTCTAGCCTTGCCTTGGCGTTCTTGCCAAACGGCCACATGGTTACTTCCCCTCTTCCGTCGAACGGACTGAAGACTTCCACTAGACAGTGACTTAGCGTTACTCATACCCCTTCAACGTGAGAGACTGTCGTGGCTGGCCTGCCACCGATGCCTACGACCGCGTCGCGCACCAACCGTTATCGAACAACTGGGTGAACGTCTCGTCGCCGTTGTCGCGCAGATCGCCCTTCTCGAAGCCGGACTTGAGCAGCACCCGGTGCGACGCTACGTTCTCCGGCGCCGTGGTGGCGATCATCCGCCGGAGGCCGTGGACGCTCGAGCCGTACTCCACTACACCGCGTACCGCTTCCGTGGCCAGCCCCTTGCCCCAGCGGTCGCGAGCGAACGCGTACTTCACCTCGGGCTCGGGCTGACCTCCCGGATGCACGATGCCGATGAAGCCCACCACCGCGCCGGTGTCCAGATCCTCCAGGGCGAACATCCCGTACCCGCGCAACGCGTAGTTGGCGCGCGTGACGTCCAGCCAGCGGAGGGCCTCCCCCGGGTCCAACTGGCTGCCGTCGCCTACCCAACGCATCGCGTCCGCGTCGCCATACACCGCTAGCAGCGGTTCTAGGTCCGAGTCTCGCCAGCGTCGAGCGCGCAGCCGCTCGGTGACGAAGACCTGATCGCTTGCCTGCGCTTCGCTCACGGTGCAGAGTCTGACATCCGCCTGGCACTTGACAGCGCGAGGGCCGCGTGTCTAAACTGAACCAAATGGTTCAGTATCCCACGGAACCGGATCTCACTCGGCCGCTGCATCAGACCTTCGCAGCGCTGTCTGACCCCACACGCATGGGGTTCCTAGAGAGTCTCACGCGTCGTGATGCCAGCATCACCGAGCTGGCGCGGCAGGCAGGTATCTCCCTGACAGGGACGAAGAAGCACGTGAAGGTGCTCGAGTCGGCGGGCCTCGTGAGCACTCGGAAGGAGGGCAGGACGCGCGTGTGCAGGTTGGGACCGCGGCGACTGGAGCGGGAGGCCGCCTGGATCGCGAACTACAAGCGCACGATCGAGGAGCGGCTCGACCACCTCGGCGAGCTGCTCGACCGACTCAAGGAGGAGTCATGACCATACAGGGAACGACCTACAAGCACACGAGAACGCGCGTCGACGACCGCACTGTCCGAGTGGAGCGGGCCTTCGACGCACCTCGCGACCTGGTGTGGCGCACGTTCGCGGAGCCCGAGCTCCTCAAGCAGTGGTGGGGCCGCGGCAACCCTCTGGACCTCGAGCGCTTCGAGTTCGAGAAGGGCGGCCACTGGCGCGTGGTCGAGCACTACGAGGGCGGCAGCTCCGGCTTCGAGGGCCGTTTCCGCGAGGTGACACCCAAGACGCGCATCTCCCAGACCTTCGAATGGGACGGCATGCCGGGGTACCCGGTGATCGACACCACGGAGCTCCTCGACGATGACGGCGGCAGGGCGACGCGTGTGGTCATCACCTCGCAGTTCTTCAGCAAGGAGGAGGCGGAAGGCATGGAGGCGGCCGGCGCCGAGGCCGGCATGGCGCAGAGCCACGAGGCGCTCGACGCGCTACTGCAGAGGCTGCTCTCTGCCTGACAACGCCTTGCGGGCCGCATCTCTCTCCAGGTGGTCGGCTAGAGAGGCGAAGTCGTCGAACGTGCTCGTCTCGTTCCGATCGAGGTCTATCAGCGTGATCTCCCAGCGGTTGCTCTTCACGGCCACCCTGACGACGTAGCCCGTCAGCAGCTGTCGACCGCGCATGGGGCATGTTCGTTGTCCCGCGTCTCGCTACCGTTTCAAGGCGAGGCCGTCGACGAGAAGGTCCGCAACGCGTCCCGCTCGAGTGACACCAGTTCAGGCAGCGTGGGTCGGGGGGCCAGTCGCGGGAGCGCGTCCGCAGGGAGTCCCGCCAGACGCCCCTCGATCCTCTGGCGCACCGGTGGCGGCGTCGCCGGCTCCTCCAGTAGGTACGCGCGCAGCGTGGTGGCCCTGTCGACCCTGCCGGCCTGCTCGTGGGCGTTCGCCAGTAAGGAAAGGCACTGGGTGAGGGCCATGGGCGGTAGCCCCTTCACGGCCTCGGGCTCGAGCGCCGACCTGAAGTAGGCGGCGGCTCCGGCGTGGTCCCCGCGTGCCGAGCAGTTGGCACCCAGCAGCGAGTAGGCCTGGTTGAGCGCCGCAGGGTTGCGCGTCGCCAGCGCGTGCTCTAGGGCTCGCCGCAAGTAGACGGCGGCCTCGTCGTACCGACCCCGGTCGTGGAGCAGGCCAGCGAGGTTCGCGAGCACGACGCGCTGGTCGTCGCGCTGTCCCAGCTGCCTGGCCAACTCGTACGACTCCAGGTTCAGCCGCTCCGCGTCGACGAACGAGCCTTTGCGATCGGCTACCACCGCGAGGGCGTTCAGCGCAGACCCCTGCAGGCTAGCTATCCGGGTGACCCTTCCCGTCGCCAGCGCCTCCTCGAGATGGCGCTCGGCGACGGCCATGTCGCCTCCTGTCGACAGCAGCGTCGTGGCGAGCGCGATGCGTCGCCAGGCGGCCCTGACCTCGTCGCCGGCCGACAGGCTCAACGCCAGGCTCCTCTCGAGATGCTCGACCGACTCGGGCACCCGGCCCTGGTGCCGGCGCAGTGACGACAGGTTGTAGACCACGTCCGCCAGCAGGCCCGTGTTGGGCTGGTCCGGGGCCGCGGCGTACGCCTCCTCGGCCATCGCCAACGCCTCGGCGACGGCACCCTCGGCCGCCTCCAGGTCGCCGTTGATCCGGTAGCACGAGCCCAGCCAGTCCAGTGCCCTGGCCAGTGCCTCGGTGACGTTGCGCCTGCCGCCTGCCGCGGCGTCGCGCAGCACGGGAACCAGCGGCTCGAGCTTGTCGACGGCGGCGGCGAAGTAGCCGTGCGCCATGTAGGCCCTGCCCAGCTGCTGCGTGACGACGAGCCGCAGGGGTTCGTCCTCGGCTGCTCGCTCGGTCTCGACCCGCCCCGGGCCCTCGGCCGCTCGCGCTTCCAGCTCCGCGGCCAGCCCCTCCAGCACCGACGTGATGTCGGCCAGGGCGCCGGCCTCCAGGTGCAGGCTGAAGAGCGGCGGCAACGTGGCCTCGAGTAGCCCGATGTCGAACGACTCGACGGCGTGCTCGAGGGCGAAGCGGACGTTGTCTAGCTCGTCGAAGAGCTCCCGGATGACCGCGGCCCTCTCGGCGGAGCCCGACACGCGCAAGCGCTCTGCCACCTCGCTCAGGTAGTGGCGGCTGTGCGCCGCTCGGATCACCTGGGCCTCGGCTCCCGTCAGCCTTTCGGCAGCGAACTGCCTCACCAGCTCGTGAACGCGGAAACGCCCGTCGGCTCCGCGCGAGACCAACGAGTGGGCGCCGAGCCCGTAGAGCAGCGCGGCGTGGACGCCCGTCACCTTCTCGGCCGCGGCCAAGGTGAAGCCGCCCCGGAACACCGCGAGCCTGGCGAGCGACCTCTGCTCTTCCGGCGTCAACGACCGCCAGCTGTAGTCGAGCACCGTACGGATGCTGCGCTGCCTCTCGGGCAGGTCCCGCAGGTCCGCCGCCAGGCGGCCTATGTCCTCCGCCAGCTCGGCGAGCAGCTCGTCGACTGTCACGCTGCGCGTCCAGGTCGCCGCCAGCTCCAGCGCCAGCGGCATGCCCTCGACGCGCCGCGTCAGCTCCGCGATCGCCTCGAGCGTGGACCCCGCGGCGACGAACCGGGTCGACAGGCGCTCGGCGCGGTCCACGAACAGCTTGACTGCGTCGAACCCGCCGAGGTCCGCCGAGTCCCCGCGCGGTGGGGTGGCCAGGCCAACGAGCTCCACGACCGTCTCGCCCGTGAGGCCCAACGCCTGGCGCGAGGTCACCAGCAGCCTGACCCTCGGTGCCGCCTCGAGGAGCTCGGTCAACAGGCCCGCGCCGTCCAGGAGGTGCTCGAAGTTGTCGAGCACCAGAAGCGTGTCCTTCTCGCGCAGCCGGTCCATGAGGACGGCCTTGGCGTCGCGCGCGTTCGCCAGGTCCTGGCCCATGGCGGAGCCGATCGCTTGTGGCAAGAGCTCCGGGGCGGCGGTCCCCGCGAGCTCCACGAACCAGACCCCGTTGGGGTGCTCGTCCGACCGCCTGCGTGCCACCTCCAGCGCCAGCCGCGACTTCCCGACGCCGCCCAGGCCGGTCACGGTCACGAGGCGCCGGTCCGGCTC
>DASRWD010000121.1:0-3439 GCA_035654755.1 Trueperaceae bacterium | reverse complement strand
TCCCCGCCGACCCCACCGACCCGACCAGCCCCAAGCTCATCGTGGGCGAGGGGGTGCTCAAGCCCGCCCAGCGGCAGCAGGTGGTCGGGACGGAGTACGCGCGGCGCCCGTACGCGGTCGTGCAACTCCTCCAACGCGGCGGGGCGGCCGTGCGGCTGCACAACACCCGCCCCCGCCTCACTGGGGGCATCCGCGTCCACCTTCACCACCCGCACGGCCAGTTGGGGCCGCCCAGGACCGGCGCGGAGCTGGCCGAGCTGCAAGCCCTCCTCGCCCGCGCGCCCGACTTTGTTACCGAGATCAGTCCCGGGTACCGGCTCGCCAAGCCCCTCGCGCTCAGCACCGAGCTAGACCCCCGCCCCGAGACCTTCGACGCCTTCGACGGCCTCACCGCCGTCACGCAGTTCACCTACGCCATCTGGCGCTAGGAAGGAGACCCTAGTGGCACACACGCCCGTAGAACCCACCGGCAGCGTCACCACCCTCGCCCTGCCGGAGAAGACCGAGATCTACCTCGCGCCCGCCGACGCCGTCGACCCGCTCGACGCCGCCGACCTCGTCCCGAACACCACCGGCGACGTGGACGTGGAACCCACGCGGCAGATCACCCGCGTGCCGCTCCACAACGGCCAGGACTTCGTGTCGCTTGGTGGCCTGCAGGGCGCGGACTTCACCATCCGCTGCTTCCTGCCGGACAACAACGCGAAGATGCAGGAGATCAAGGACGCGTACCGCGACGGCACCGCCATGAAGGGCAACGTGTTCTTCAGGGACGGGTCGGGCGCGAGCTTCTTCGCGTACGTGCTGCGCGTGAAGACCGTCGACGACCCCGCGGGGAACGAGTTCGCGAAGGACGTGACCCTGTCGCCGTTCGGCATCACGCTGCTGGACGCGCCCGCCGCGCCTTAGGCCCCCCTTTCCCCCCTCCTCTCCCGGGCGAGGGGGGCATATCTTCATGGACCCGTATCAATCGGCGGTGACGTCGAATGGGGAGCATATCGCCCTGTTCGGCGTCGAGGACTTGGACGACGGCCGCGTGGTCGCCCTGGGCGTGTTCACGCCCATCAGGCTCGCCCGTGGTCGCGTCCTCAAGACGAGGGACGGCAGGCGCCTCAAGACGACCACGGCGCTACCAGCGGGCTTGAGCCTGGATGGTGGCCCGCCGGGGTTCGCGCTCGAGCGCCCGCTCGTCCTAATGGCTAAGGGGAGAGGACCCAAAGCATGAACCGAGCAACCGACTTCTTCATGGAAACGCACAAGGTCGAGGTGAGCCTCGACAAGAGCGGGCGCGGCAGCGTCACGCTCGACGGCCGCCCCATCGCGACCACCTACCTGAAGGTCGAATCGCGAGCGGGCGAGGGGACCGCGAAGGTCACGCTCGGCCTCGTGGCGGAAGTGAGCCTGAGGGCAGAGGTAGCCGAAGGGGAGTTGCAGTTCCGCATCGAGGACGTGGTAATCGCCGGGGGAGAGAAGTGAAGCTCGGCGATACCCTCACCATCGCAGGCGTCGAGTTCCAGGTGCGGCCGTTCACGGCCGCCGAGCACCAGGCGTTCGACGTGCTCGCCGAGCAGCGCCAGCTCCAGCGCAAGGCCGCCGAGGTGCAGGCCCTCGCCAACACGCGCGGCGGCACCGCCCGCGAGGCCTTGCTGCAAGCCGACATCAGGGGCCTCCGCGAGCGCCTCAAGAAGTACATGGACGGCAAGAACGAACTCAAGCGCGGCCTCAGTCAGGAGAAGCGCCTGGAGGCGTTTGAGCTCGCCACCGAGATCGACACGCTCACCGAGCGCATCGAGCGCCTCCGGCAGGAACGCTTCGTGGAAGCCCAGATGCGCGAGGAGGAACTCGCGCAAGCCCGCGAAACGGTCGTGGTCGCCTTCATGCACTCCGTGCTCAAGCCCAACATGACCCTCGAGGAGTTCTATGCCGCCCTCACACCGACCGAGCTCGTGCAGCTCGAGGAGCTGGCGGCCCTGGGAAAGTTACGAACGGGCTTGAGCGCCTCGAGCAGGCGGCAAGCCGCTATGTGGGACCAGCAACTACAAGCCATCATGCGCCAGGCGCAGCAGAACGACGCTGGCAACGACTCCGCGTCACCGCCGCAGCCGCCGGCTGCCCCCGCGAAGCCTGGACCGAGTGGCCGCTCGAAGACATCCTCGTCCAAGTCGAAGGCTGGCGCCTGAACAACTACCAGCAGGCGGTCCCCGTCGTGGACGCGCAGCTCTCGCAGGTCGACTGGAACGCCGCCGTGAAGAACCAGAGCAAGCCCCTCACGGCCGCCGCGCGGGAACTCCGCGAGGAAGTCCGCAGGGCGTCCCTGGTCGCGTTCGCGCCGACGATGGTCCTCAACGAGTGGGCCGCCGACGAAGGCCCCCACGCCAGCATGCCCGTCATGGACTTACCCGACCTCAACCCCATAGTGGCGCAGGGCGTTCTCGAGTGGGTCGACCAAACCAGGCCGTTCCCGCACGAGTGGTGGCTCATGGTCTACCAGGTCATCCCGAGCCTCCGGGCGGTGGTTCAGAAGCCGCCGGCGGCGTCCTGAATGCCCTGCTCGCGCTCCTGGCCCTCGTGCTCCGCGATGAACCGCGCCATCCAGTCCCACTCGATTCGCAGTTCCACGCCGAACCTCGAGCCCGATTCGTACAGGCCCAGGTACCGGCTAACGCCGCCGGACCGCCAGACGTCCGTCCACTTGATGAACCCGTTGCGCATGTCGAGGAAGCCAACGTTGTAGCGAGACGACGGGGCGCCCAACGCCGTCCGAAGCACGTCACGAACGATCGCCGCGTTCGGTAGGACCTCGGCGTCCCAGTAGCTCGCGTTCACGGGGCTGGTATCGAAGTTCAGCCGGTACAGCTTGTTGTCGTAGAAGTCGAAGTTGAGCCGCATGTCGACGCCGGCGATGGAGACGGGGTACGTGCTGCTAGTCGGGTCGCGCGCGATGCGCGAGTAGTCCTGGCCCTGCCAGACCCCGCCGGGTGCGATGCGGCCCTCCGCCTGCATCGCTTCCATCTTCGCCTGCACAATCTCCGGGCTGTCCCCGAAGTTCAAGTCCATCCAAGCTCTGAGGTCCTGAGCGCTCGCCACAGCGAACGCGAGCACGGCCACGAGCGCGACCAGGTGTCGTTTCAGCATCCAATCCCCTCCCGGCCCACAGGATAGCGGGCTGGGCTCACGAGAACCTCACAGAACGGAGGCCGCCAGTGGCGTCAGACGGTATTCGCGCAGGGTCTCTGTTCTGGGACCTCGACATCGCCGACCAGGAGAAGGTGCTCCGCAAGGTCGACGAGCTCGGCCGGAAGCTCGATGAAGTCCTCAACAAGCGCCGCACCCCGCCGGGCGGCGGGAGCGGGCCGCTCGACGGGCTGGGCGAGGAGACCGACCAGGCGAAGAACCGCCTGACCGAACTCGCCAACGAGTTCACGCGCCTCACCGCGCA
>DASRWD010000120.1:0-14483 GCA_035654755.1 Trueperaceae bacterium | reverse complement strand
CCACCTTTGCACGGAACGCGTGCCGTTCTTGCTTGTGCGGCAACACTCGCGAAGAACCCTCGCGCCGTAGCCATACTTATCTGTCCATCCCAGCCGACCGCGGCCCACCGGCAACCAGGAGAGACGGACCTGTACGTATCGGCCTTGCGAGCGCCTTGGGGGAACGTAGGGGGCGAGCATCGCCCGGTGACTCGCGGTGGTGAGCGCGTGAGGTGAAGGCCCAGCGCGGTCGCCGCGCTGGGCCTTCACCCCCAGCCGACCCGGTTGGCTTGACTAGCTCACTTCCCCATGGCGACACGCGACCCTTGTCCTCTTCCCGTTCGCGACCGCCGAGGACGCCCGCCCTATCGGGTGAAGCCCCGTCCCTTCGGCGCTGGTCGCGCGGCGGTGCGTCGCCGAAGGGACGGGGCCCGAACCTAGCTGATGCCGCGGCTTCGCTTGCGGCGCGAGGCGCCTCTAGTCGCCGAAGCTCCTCATCTGTTGAGCGATGAACTGCAGGTAGGCGGATTGCGACATGGCCTCGATCTGGCTGCGAGCGGGAGCTCCGTCAGCCCCGTCGGGTCCGTCGGTGCCGGGATCGCCGGAGGTCCTACGGCCAGGCCCGATCAGGGCGCCCCTGCCGGGATTGCCGCCGTCGCCACCGTCCCCACCCGAACCCCTCGATCCCGAGTTGTTGGTGATGTCGAAGCGGATGCTCTGGATGCGCTCGTCGCGCTTCGCGACGTCGCTGTACACGTCGTCCGGGACGATGAGGAACACGAACACGTTCCCGCCGTCGCCACCGTCACCTCCGCGTCCACCGGGCCCGCCTGGGCCTCCGTTGCGACCGTCGTGGCAGTTGGAGCTGTTCCCGCCTCGGCCTCCGTTCCCGCCGCCTTGTCCGCGCCCGCCCTTGCCGCCGTTGGCTTCGATGACCACGTGGCCGCCAGGGGGCACGTTCGGGAGGTAGAGCAGGACATCCAGGGCGTGCGTTCC
Organism: Trueperaceae bacterium; assembly: GCA_035654755.1. Taxonomy (GTDB): domain Bacteria; phylum Deinococcota; class Deinococci; order Deinococcales; family Trueperaceae; genus DASRWD01. The sequence goes on along the minus strand of DASRWD010000120.1, from coordinate 13,508 downwards.
GTGCTGCCCGGCCTGTCCCGTACCTCCGCGGCCGCCTGACGTCGCTTCGCGGCCCGCGGGATACCTGAGGCTATGCCCGCAGTCCAAGGCGTCACGACCGCTCGCGCCGGCTGGAGCGCGGTCACCGACCTCGTACCCGCTGCCATCCCGGCCGTTGCCTACAACGCGAAGCTCCTGCAGCCCCGAGGCATCAAGCGCGTTGATGGTCAAAGCCACGTCGGTGTCGTAGACATCGCGCGCCGGGATGAACTGGACCGTGGCCCCTGGCTCGGTGATGAGGCGATCGACCAGGATCGTGGTGGTGCCGCTGACGACCAGCGTCGAGCCGCTTCGCAGCTCCAGCCTGGTGATCCGCTGAAGGCCCGGCGGAATCGTCTGGGTCTCTCCCGCAGGAACGACGATCTCCGCCTGGCCATGACCGTACGCCAGTGCGCCGAGCACGACCGCCAACGCCAGGGACCTAAGGGCACTCGTCATCACTACCCCCCGAAGTGAAATCTCCGCCCCTCAAGAAGCAACGCTGGAAGTTGGGACTCCGCACCCTAGTGGAGAAGCGGCTATCCGCGCCGTGACGGATGCACCGCCAATGGTTCGCAGCTCGCCTAGTTTGCTGGTTTCCGCGGTCGGCGGCCATGAAGCGGACCGGCGCTTCACAGCCTCCCAAGCCCTGGACCTCGGCCGGGAGGTCTTCGCTGCTGTAGTTCCATGAGCCCGCGTGGTTGGCGGCGACCGATCGAAGGCCTTTCCGTCGCCTCGACCAGGCCTGCCTCTTGTCTGCTTCCGCCAGCCACTCCGGTAAGAGGCGGGTAACAATCCTCGCCTACTCTGACGGTGCCCAGGCCCTGACCTCGGGCTCCCCGTGGACCGCCGCATGCGCTGGCGTCAACCCTCCTCCGACGCCGGCGCTTCCTCGGGGGCGAAGGAGCGCCGACATCAACCCCGTTCCCCAAGTGATCATCGCCGCGGCCTCGTTCGACGAGCACATGCAGCTCGCTGAGGAAGTACTACGCGACTCAGGCGCCGTCGTGACCGTGTCGGTCACGACGGAGTTCGCGCGCGCCGCCAGCGCGACCAACCCGGACGTGGTCGTGCTCGAGCTCGGGCGGCGAGGCTGGCCCGCGCTCAGGATGGCGGACGTCTTCACCCGCGCCATCGGCAAGCGACCACCGGCCATCGTCTTCATCTCCCGCGAGGCGTGCGCACACGACCAGGAAGCCGCGAGCGAGTACGGTCCCGTGATCGACGCCCCCATCGACCCGCTCGCCTTCGCGCATCTCGTTCGCGACCTGCACCGTGAACGCCTCGCAGCCCTCGGCAGCCCCGAGCGTCTCCACCAGTTCTCCCAACGCATACACGCCTAGTCGCTTAGGTGAACGCTCGCGCCGCGGCCTAACAGGGCCGCGGCGCTACTCTGATGCGGTCCAGCACGACGTGCGCTTCGACGCGCGCGTCCGCGGAGCCGCCCGAGCCCCTCATCCCTCAAGGCGACGAAGCCCATGTTTAGGTTGGACGAACTTTGGGTTGGCGCCCCTTCACTTGCCGCATACCGTTGCATCTACATGCAGCCGCGCTGAGGGCAGGCTCACGAGCAATCAAAGAAGCGGCCCTAAACTCCTCGAGGCTCCGGCCGCGGCACGCCCTTTCGCGTTGGGGTCGAGGAAAAGTGGTGCTCAGCTCCGGCTATGGCCGCTCGATGATTGCTTCGTGGTAGATTCGCCCCCATAGACCTGCCGAGTCACGACGGCTCGAGCCAATGGATGGGAGGCGGTACGGGATCCCGGAAGCGAAGGCCGGGCTCCAGCTCGCCAAGACCGATGGCGCGGCGAGCGGAGGAAGCCAGCAGACCGATCCCCCCGGCGGGAACCGAGGGGATCAGGACTTAGATGCGATGCGAATCGCCCCTAGAGCACCGGCGATACTACCGCGTCAAGGTCGGCCTCTGCAACCTCGAGTTTCCGACATCGACGTGAACGACCGCCAGAACAAGAGCCCAGCGGCGGAACCGAACGCCGGCGAGGACGCCCCGCAGGCGCCCCCAAGCGAAGCGCCCTCCCCTGCCGGGCGCCGCGCCACGCCACGCGCCGGAATCCGCGTACGGCCGCGCGAGCAGTTCGTCATGATCCGCAACGCGGCCATGCGCGACAAGCAACTCAGCCTGAAGGCCAAGGGTCTGTTAGGCGTCATGCTCACCTACCCCGACGACTGGACCTTCTACATGGAGCACCTGGAGAAGCAGAGTCGCGACGGCCGCGACGCCATCCGCAGCGCCATGAAGGAGCTCATCGCCGCTGGGTACGTGATCAGGAGAGTAGCTCGCGACGAGAACGGCCGCGTCAACGGTTGGGTCCACCTCGTCGCCGACTACCGACAGACCGACCACGGTGACGACTCCGAACCCCAGACAGCCGCCATGCCACCAGCCGGTTCCGCGAGTCCGGCAAGGGCCGCTGAGGATCACCGTCCGACGGGAAACCCGTCGGACGGTGAAGCCGTCGGACGGATATCCCGTCGGACGGGCAGTCCGTCCGACGGGAAACCCGCGGGTACGAATACGGACGTCACGAAGAAGAAGCCCAAGAAGAAGGAGAGCAGTAGCGCTGCGCCGGTCGAGCGCCAGCCAAGGAACCGCGAGACCGCTACTCCTAAGAGAGAACTGGTGGAATGGGAACGGAGGGTGCGTAGCGCCTTGGGACAGAAGCTGCTCGACGAGCTGAAGGCTGAGGACCCGAGACGAGACGCTGCCTGGGGGGCTCTCTCCCCCAAGCAGCTCGAGGTTGCGTTCCGTCAGGCGCAGAGCCTGATGAGCGACCCGTCGAACACGCGCGCTTTCCGCACCGTCCTGAAGGAACGCCTCGACCGGGCAGCCGGCTTGCTGGCCGCCCAGAGCGACGCGGTGACGGCGAGCGAGTCGCCGGTCGAAGCCTCGAAGCAGAGACGCGCGAAGCTGGAGACCGCGACACGCGCTAGCGAGGAGGCGTACGACGCTGCGATGGCCGAGGGCTTGTCGCCCGAGGAGGCCGGACGACGCGCAGCCGCGGCATACCAGGAAGCGCTCGGATAACGCTCCTCGGGGAGACGAGGCGCGCCGATCGGCGTGGCAATACAAGCCAAGTATCTACGGGTGTCGGTAGCGCCGCTCAGGACTCCAGCGTCCTAAACCGGTTCAGCCCTACGCGGCGCGTTCTGCGTCTGGGCAGGACGGTTCGGGGAAGTCGGGCCTGGGCCGCGGGCAGGGGCTCGGCTTGCAGCAGCACGTTCCGCGCCGCGACCGTGCGGCTCGCGACCGCCGCGGCCTGACATCGGCATCCTCCCCCCAGGCCCCCGGTAGCGCTCCCTTAGGAAGGGCGGCCAGCGTGGCGGCGCGAACGCGGCCACGAGGCCGCCGCCTCAACCTCCTGGCCTCCGCAAGGCGCGGCCGCATGCGAGTCTGGCGTCACCGCGGCCGCTTCGACGCCGGCCGGGAGGACGACAGCGCCTGTCGATGCGGCAGGTGTCACGACGACGGTGGGGTCGGCGGCTTCCACACCAGGTTGAGCGCCACCTGGCCCCAAGCCTGAGGTTGTGACCGGCGCGGGCTCACCTCGTCGCCACGCCGGTCGGATTGCGTCAAGCCAGCACCACCCCTACCTTCGACGACCCCCCAGCGCCCTCGACGGCGCGATGGCGAACCTCGCCGACGAGCTCCGTGTCGAACGGCGGCCCCACGCCAACAGCGAGGACCCTCGACGCGCTCGTACGCATCAGAACGCTCACCGCGCGAAACCGAACGCGGCGTCGGTTCAGAGGCGGCCGCCGAGTTCTACCGCGGCCGGCGTCACCCTGTCAGGACGAACATCTTCCTCGACGAAGCCGGGCGTTAACGCCATACTCAGTACACGGGCCTGCCCCGCACAACCCACTCCATCTCCAGAGTGCACCATCACACGGCAGGCCCTTACCCATCCAAACGTGACCGCCAATGGGGCCCCCACGGGCCCCGGCTCCCCTTCTCGAAAGAGGGCCCGCATGGCGAAGGAACGCAAGCTCACTGCTCGGCCGACCCCGCAGCGCGCCGCGGGCGCTGCGCGACAAGCCGACCCCAGGCGCATGACCGAGGAGGGTGGCCGCGGCAAGCATGCCCACTTCCGCATCGTCTGCGGGCCGGGCCGGGTCGTACGAGCCGCGACACGTCGGGCGGAGCTGCCCTCCGGAACGGGCAGGTTCATTCGTCCTCAAGGAGCGGCCCAGGCGGCCTCAGCCGTTCGGGGTCCGCGACAGCTTCATGGAGACGCTTCTTGCGGCGGCGACGACCAATGTCGCCCAGTCGTCTTGCGTTCTCTCGGCTCGGTACGCGGGCGCGGAGATGCTGATGGAGGCGACGCTGTACCCCTGCGGTCCGATGATGGGCGCGGCGACACAACGGATGTCCTCCTCATGCTCCGCCTCGTCCAAGGCGTAGCCGCGCTTGGCGACCTCTTCGAGGTGCGCCAGGAGCTCCGATGCCGACGTGATCGTCTTAGGCGTGAACCGATGGAACGCGATGCGCTCGACGATCCGTCGCTTCTCGGCATCGGGACGGAACGCGAGTATGGCCTTCCCTACGCCGGTGCAGTACGCCGGTGCGCGCAGGCCGACGTCTGAGTACATGCGGACCTTCTGCGTGCTCTCCACCTTGGAGAGGTACACGACCTCCGTGCCGTCGAGGACCGCTAGGTGGATCGTCTCCGCCGTGGCGGAACTCAGCTCCTCCAGCTCCGCCGCGGAGAACCGGCGGAGCGCGTGCGCTCCGTCGCTGCCGTACGTGAGCGCGAGCAGGCGCAGTCCGAGCTCGTAAGCGCGGGTGGCCTCGTCGTAGCTCACCAGCCGCTCCTCCCTCAGCACGGAGAGGATGCGGTGCAGTGAGGCCTTCGCCATCCCGGTGCGCTCCAAGAGGTCGGTGAACCGTTGTGGTTCGCGGCTCGAGGCCAACGCCTCCAGCACGGCCATCGCCTTCTTGATGGCCGGGTTCGACGGCCCTTCGCTCATGGTCCCTCCCGATGCGTCTGTCCCGGCAGGCGTCGCCGTCGGGCTCTCCGCGCAGGCGGCTAGCTGCCGGCGCCGACCTGGGTCGCCTATCCGGCGCGGAGCTTGACGGGTCGACGCGACCGCCCCTATGCTAAAACCTGAACGCAAGTTCCGCAATGTGGAACCGAAGGCGAGGCTCGGATGCACCGACGGTTAGCAGTCCTTCTCGTTACGGCCGCCGTCCTGCTCTCCACAGTGAGCGCGCAGAGCGGTAGCGTCATCAGGGTCGCCACGATCGGCGAACCCCCGTCGCTGGACGCGATGTCGACCACGGCCGACCTGACCGCGACGATCACGCAGCACATATTCGAGACCCTCTACGCTTTCGGTGAGGCCTGGGACATCGTGCCGCTGATCGCGGCCGAGCTGCCCCAGATCAGCGACGACGGCACGGTGATCGACATCCCTCTACGCTCCGGCTTGACCTTCCACGACGGCAGCGAGCTCGACTCCGCCGACGTGGTGGCTTCCCTGCAGCGCTGGATGGACCTGTCCCCACGCGGCAGGGCTGTTGCCGAGTCGCTCGTCTCGCTCGAGGCGGTAGACGCGGAGAACGTGCGCATCACGCTCTCCGAGCCCTTCTCGCCCCTGCTCTCCTACCTCGCCATCAACACCGCGGCCGCGATCATCATCCCCGAGGAGCTCGCGGCCACCCGAGACCCCCTCAACCAGTACGTGGGAAGCGGGCCTTTCGCCTTCGTAGAGTGGCAACCGGATAGGTACATCCGCCTGCAGCGCTTCGACGGCTACGTGCCGCGCGACGAGGCGCGGAACGGCTATGGTGGCGGGCGGCAGGCCATGGTCGACGAGGTCCGGTTCGTGCCCGTGCCCGACGCCAGCACGCGACTCGCCGGGCTTCTAGGCGGCGAGTACGACTTCGCGGACAACCTCAACACGGAAGCCTACGGGCAGCTTTCCGCCGCGTCCAACGTTGAGGCGGACATAGTCAACCCCTTCGCCTTCCCGATCATGATCCTCAACGTGGCAGAAGGCGCCCTCACAGACGTGAGCACGCGCCGCGCCGTGCAAGCAGCGCTCGACCTCGAGGCGATGCTCATCGCCGGCTACGGCGACCCCCAGTTCTTCGCCCTCGAAGGCAGCTACTACCCGCAAGGCAGCCAGTTCTACACGGATGCGGGGACGGAATACTACAACAACTACGATCCGCAGCTCGCCGAACGACTCCTCGCGGAATCCGGCTACGACGGTGCGCCGGTCCGCATCCTCACCAGTCACCAGTACGAGTTCCTCTACCGCATGAGCGTAGTGGCAGCTCAGAACCTGGAAGAGGCCGGCTTCACCGTCGACCTGCAGACCGTCGAGTGGGCGACGCTCGTCGACCGCCGCTCCGACCCCGGCGCCTGGGAGGCGTACTTCACCTTCGGTTCCTTCATCCCAGAACCGTCCGCGTACTCGTTCCTCGTAGGACCCGGTTGGGGCCAATGGCAGCCCGAGGAGAAGGTAGCGATCCTCGACGCCTACAACACCACCTACGACCCTGCCGAACGCGTGGAGAACTGGAGCAGGCTGCAGGAGCTCCTCTACACGGACGTGCCCGTCGTGAAGATCGGCGATTCCTACAGCCTCACGGGCCGCTCCGCCTCGCTCAACGGGTACCTAGCGAAACCCTGGCCCGCCTTCTGGAACGTCGAGATCGAGTAGGCGAGTCCGCTACTGGGGCGCGGCATGCCGCGCCCCAGCCCTTCCTGCACCGCCACGGCACCTAGGCGCGTCGACCGCGCCCCAGCTCCCAGCTCGAGAGGATCCGGTGTTCGGGTTCGTAGTCCGCAGGCTCTTCGGGATGCTCCTCGTGATGTTCATAGTGGGCATCATCGTCTTCATCATCACGAGAGCCGTGCCAGGCGACCCGATCGCCATCATGCTCGGGGAGCAGGCCACGCCCGAGGACATCGAGCGCATGCGCGGCATCTACGGCCTGGACCAGCCCCTACCTGTCCAGTTCGTCCTTTGGCTCAAGCAACTCGCCTCCGGGAACCTAGGGACCTCGATATTCTTCAGCGCCCCCGTCAGCCAGCTGCTCATAGCGAGGGCAGAACCCACAGCCCTCCTCAGCGCGGTGGCGCTGACCTTCGCCGTGACGCTGGGCTTGCCAGCGGGCTTGATCTCGGCGGCGCGGCCTGGAGGGCTGCTCGACCGCGCCTTGCTGGGGGTCGCGATGATCGCCGCGGGCGTCCCGAGCTTCTGGCTCGGGCTCGTCCTGATGCAGTACCTAGCGGTGAAGGCCGGCTGGTTCCCGGTGGCTGGCTACGGGCCGCCGGAGGCGACATCCTTACAGAGACTGCCCTATCTCGTGCTACCCGGGCTAGCCCTCGCGCTTCCCAACGCCGCTCTGCTGGCGCGGATGACGAGGAGCAGCATGCTCGAGGTCGCCAGCCTCGACTACGTCCGGACCGCCATGGCGAAGGGCCTCGCCCCGCGCACGGTGTTCCTCAAGCACGCCTTCCGCAACGCGCTCATCACCGTCATAACCGTGATCGGCGTGATCGCTGCGGTGTTGCTCTCTGGAGTCGTCGTCGTGGAGACGGTCTTCAGCCTGCCTGGGTTGGGACAGCTCGTAATGTCAGCCGTTCTCCGCCGCGACTACCCCGTGATTCAGGGCGCGCTCATCATCGTCGCCGGGATCTACGTACTCGTGAACCTCATCGTCGACATCCTCTACGGCCTCATCGACCCGAGGGTCTCCTATGCGTCTTGAGAAGATCACGCGTAACCGACTGATGGTCGCCGCGGCGATCTTCCTCGCCCTCGTGGTGTTGGCAGCGGCCCTCGCCGATCCCCTAGCCCCATACGACCCTGGCAAGCTGAACGTGCGAAGCCGCCTGCAACCACCCGGGGCCGAGCACCTGCTTGGCACCGACGGGTTCGGCCGAGACGTCCTCAGCCGACTCCTCTTCGGTGCGAGGCTCTCGCTAAGCGTCGGCGGATCGGTCGTCGTCATCGCCGTGGCGCTGGGCACCCTCGCCGGGGTCGCGGCCGCCTACTTCAGGCGCCTGGACGAGCCGATCATGCGCACCATCGACGCGATGATGGCCTTCCCCGAGATCCTGCTCGCGATCGCTCTCATCGCCGCGCTGGGAGCGTCCTTCGCGAACGTCGTGATCTCGCTCGCCATCGTCTACACGCCGCGCATCGCGCGCATCGTGCGCGCCTCAGCGCTGGTCATCGCAGAGCAACAGTTCGTAGAAGCGGCCACGGGACTCGGCGCCGCCGCGCCCCGCATCATCCTCCGCCACCTGCTACCGAACCTGGTCTCGCCGATCATCGTCCAAGGCACCTTCATCTTCGCGTACGCGATCCTCGCCGAGTCATCCCTCTCGTTCCTCGGAGTGGGCGTCCCGCCCGAACTGCCGACCTGGGGGAACATGATCAACGAGGGCCGCCCGTTCTTCGCGCAAGCCGACTGGCTGATGCTCGCGCCAGGCATCGCCATCGTGCTCACCGTCTTCGCCCTGCAGTCGATCGGTGACGGCATCCGCGACCTGCTAGACCCCCGCCTCAGGAGCATCCGTTGAACCAGGCCCACCTAGAGCTCGCTCACATGACGCGAGACGAGGTCGCGTCCTACGCCCCCGCGTCGATCCTGGTGCTCGTGACGGCCGCCACGGAGCAGCACGGTCCCCACCTGCCGCTGGGCACGGACATGCTCATCGGCGAGGCTGTCGCGCGCGCGGCGCTCTCGCGCCTCAGCACCGGCACGCCCTTCGTGCTCGCTCCGGTCATGCCCTACGGCAGCTCACACCACCACTTGATCTACAGCGCGCTCTCGCTCGCCACCACCACGTTCCTAGCGGGTGTCATGGACCTGCTCGAATCGGCTCTCGTATCGGGATTCAGACGCATGTACGTGATCAACTCGCACGGCGGCAACGTCGAGTGCGTCCGCCTGGCGGCGCGTGACACCGCGCTCTCCCATAGCGCGATAGTAGGCAGCTGCTCGTACTGGGACGTGAGCAGGCCCGCCATTGAGGCCGCCGGCCTCGGGTACACGGGCCCGGTCCCAGGGCACGCCGGGCAGTTCGAGACGAGCCTCATGCTCGCCATCGCCCCCGCGCTCGTCAAAGCCGACCGCATCCCTCCAGGCCAGCACCACCGACCGATGGAAGCGGCGGTAGCGACCCACGGCAGCGTCGTACAAGCCCACGGGGACTGGGCGCGCACAGGAGGGGTCACGGACGCACCCAACCACCCCAGCGCCGAGCTCGGCCGCGCCCTCCTCGACCTCATCGGCGAACGCGTAGCTGCTGCCCTGAACGAGTTCGACGCGCTCTCGCGGCGTCGCGTCACGGAGGAGACATGACCGTCCACAAGATCGACGTCTATCAGGTCAGCGTGCCGTTCCGCTCCGTCGTCTCGTGGGCCTCAGGCGTGCGGTCTGGCACGACCCGCCTGATCGTGAAGGTCACCGCCCACGACGGCATGGTCGGTTACGGCGAGACCTTCTACCTGCCCTTCGTCGACGCCGCACTGCGCCAGCAAGTGATCCCTGTCGTCCTGGGCGAAGACGAGTCAGACCTCGAGCGGATCCACCGCAAGATCCTCGGCGCGGGCTTCTACCACCACCGCCGCGCCGTCAACTACGCCTCCGCAGGCGTCGAGATGGCCCTTTACGACCTCCTCGGCAGAAGGGCCGGGATGCCCCTCTACAAGCTGCTCGGCGGCAAGTACCGAGACCGGATCGAGTCGATCGCCTTCATCCCCACCCAGGACCCCGAGCAACTCGTCACGCAAGCGCGCGCCGCCGTCGCGGACGGCTTCCGGACGATCAAGATCAAGGTGGGCACGAACCCGCACCTCGACAGCGAGCTCGTCAGGCGCCTCCGCGAAGCGGTCGGCCCAGAGGTCCAGATCCGAGCCGACCTCAACCAAGCCCTAACGGTCGGTTCCGCCAAGCGGCTCTTGCGACGCCTCGAACCCTACGACCTCCAGTACCTTGAGCAGCCGTTGCTACTCACCGAGCTCGAGGCTTCCCACGACCTTCGGCAGGTCACCACCGTGCCTATCGCCCTGGACGAGAGCGCCTACACACCTGAGGACGCGCTCGAGATCGTCCGAAGGCGCGCCGCTGACGTGATCCTGGTCGACCCGCATCAAGCCGGAGGCCTCTTGCCGTGCAAGAAGGCCGCCGCGGTCGCAGAGGCCGCCGCCATCCCCGTCGGCCTTCACAGCGGAGGCGAGCTTGGACTCTCCATGGCCGCCATGCTCCACCTCGCCGCCTCCACCCCCAACATGCTCTACGCCATCGACAACCAGTACCTGCACAACTCTGACGACATCGTCACCGCCCCACTGGCCGTCGAAGAGGGCGCGTTCCGGGTCCCCGAAGGGCCAGGGCTAGGCGTGGAGGTCGACGAGGAGAAGCTGGAACGGTACGGCACGACAGAGTACTACTCGCCCTACGGGCGCGCCGACGACCCTTCGTGGTTCGCTCCCAAGCCGACCTACTGATGAACCCCGCGCAGAGGCTCCCGGAAGATGGGCCGACTCGTACGGAGGAGCGATGACCGCTGAGCAGCGCTTGATACGTCTGGGCGTCCAGCTCCCGCCGCCCCCCCAACCCGTAGCCATGTACCAACCGGTCGTGGTGGTAGGCGGGATGGCCTATGTCTCCGGCCAAGGCCCAACGGTGGACGGCCGGCCCGTGTACACCGGTCTCGTCGGAAGGGACCTGGACGAGGAAGAGGCCGTAAGAGCCGCTCGCCTATGTGCGGTCAACGCCCTCGCCGCCCTCCGTGCACACCTCGGGACCCTCGACGCCGTCGCGCGCATCGTGAAGGTCCTAGGCTTCGTCGCCAGCGCCCCGGGCTTCCACGACCAGCCGCTGGTCATGAACGGCGCGTCCGCGCTCCTCAACGACGTGTTCCCCGACGGGCACGCCCGCAGCGCGATCGGCACTAGCTCGTTGCCCTTCAACATCCCAGTCGAGGTAGAGCTCGTAGCTCAGCTCGTGGACTCGGAGCCCCAGGCGCCATGACGGCGAAGGAGGCACGAGCTCAGGTCGAAGCCGCTGCGTTGGTAGCGATCGTCCGCGGCGATCACGAGCCTGACGACGTCCTCGCCATAGGTGAGGCCTTGGTCAGGGGAGGGATCAACGCCATCGAGATCACGCTCAACAGCTACCGAGCCTTGGACGCGCTTTCTCTCCTAGCGCGACGGCTCGGGGACCGGGCGCTAATCGGAGCTGGCACGGTGCGAACCTTAGAGCAGGTCGATAAAGCATCCAGCGCGGGCGCGCGTTACCTGATCGCGCCAGGCATCGACATCGACTGTGTGGCTGCCGCCAGGGAGCGCGACCTGCTCTTCATCCCCGGGGTCTTCACAGCCACGGAGATCGACCTCGCCCTGAAACATGACTGCGAGCTACTGAAGTTCTTCCCCGCTTCAGGGGTTCTCCCCGAGTACCTGGCAGCCATGAGAGGACCGTTCCCGCAGGCCAGGTTCATGGCCACAGGCGGTATCGGCGTGAAGGACATCGCGGCCTACCACCGCACCGGAGCCGTGGCTTTCGGGATCGGATCTAGCCTCGTCAACGCCGGCAAGACGGCGAAGGAGATCGAAGCTACGGCGCGGAGCTTCATCGAAGAGGTCGCCCGAGTCCGTACCGAGAACGGCGCGGTCTGAACCACATGCCGACGTTCGACGTGACCAGCTTCGGCGAGAGTATGCTACGCCTGTCAGCGCCGCAAGGCACGCGCCTCGTCAAGACCCGCGAGCTGACGGCTCACATCGGCGGCGCCGAGTCCAACGTCCTGACAGCCCTCGCCGCACTGGGGAGACGCACGGCGTGGCATAGCCGCCTACCCGACAACCCGTTGGGGCGGATGGTCCTCCAAGAGCTGCGCGCGGCCGGTGTGGACACCAGCTCCGTGACGCTCGAGGCTGACGGTCGCCTGGGGCTCTACTTCTTCGAACCGCCAAGCGGTCCCCTCCCCGGCAGCGTCGTCTACGATCGAGCGGGCTCATCATTCGCGCGTATCGGTCCGCAGCACGTGGAGTGGTCCGCCTTGCTGGACACGACCGTGCTGCACCTGACAGGCATAACCCCAGCTCTGGGCCCTGGATGCCAGCGGTTGACGCTCGAAGCGCTCGAACGAGCGCGAGCGGCTGGGGTGAGCGTCTCGTTCGACGTCAACTACCGCCGGAAGCTCTGGCCGCCCGCGCGGGCCTTCGAGGCTCTTGCACCGTTGGTGCGCGAGGTGGACCTGCTCATCTGTGGCATCTCAGACGCTCGGAACGTCCTGGGCCTTGAGGGTGGTCCGGGCGACGTGCTCGAAGGACTAGCCCGGATGCGAGACGGCCGTGACGTAGTCCTCACATGCGGCCCCGACGGAGCGCTAGCCCTCGCCTCAGGGAGGCTCCTGCGGGCAGAGGCCACCATGACGCAGGTCGTCGACGAGCTCGGCGCAGGCGACGCCTTCGCCGCCGGAGTCATCGACGGATGGCTCGAAGGGTCGCTAGAAGCGGGCCTCAGACGCGGCGCGATGCTCGCCGCGGTGAAGCTAGGTCAGCACGGAGACACGGTGTGCCTCACGCGAGAAGAGCTGGAGAGCCGCTTGGCCGGCGCGAACCCGGAACGAGTACAACGTTGACGCCCGGTCTCGTCGACCACAAGAACACCTTCAGCGACGATCTGAAGAAGTCCGGCCCGGACGCCACGGAGCGCGAAGGCCCGCCAACTGGTCCGCTACCAGCCGACCGGCGCAGCTCGGAGGGACGACGGTGGGGGCTTCACCACACGCAGTCGCTCAACACCGCGAACGGAGATTGGGCGTTGGCAAGGTGCGGAGCTGACCTGAGCGGGAGCGGCTCGGGCGCCGAGTAGCTAGTGCAGCCTCTGCGGGCAGGCGGACCTCCCTCCAGGACGGACATGGTGGGCCCCCCGGCCATAGGGGTGCGACGCGCGCGAGCTCTGACCTGTGCCCGCCCAGGAAGCAGGGCGGACCGTTTCGAGCTTCGGGGCCCACCGTCCCCACTGACGCGGACGGCTCGAAAGCCACCCCGCGAGGTCCTGGGAACGGCGGGGATGAACAGTACGCGGAGCAGGCACGCAGTCGGGCGGTTCTCGCTCCAGGGCCCACGGCCACTCTTCTGGCCTCAACGAGGAGCCCGGTTCGCTCGCGACGTGCTTGCAGCGGGAACCGGTTGCGGCGAACGGAGTGCTAGGAAGGCGGCGCTCGCCGGCGTCGACGAGAACGCGCCCTAGGCTCAGGTGACGCGATCGTCGCCCTCGGCGTCAGGCGCCTGGCCGCCGCCACCCCGGTCAACGAGAAGGTCACAGGCGCCGCGAGCCACGCGCTGCCGCCGTCTAAGCTCTCCACCGCCACCGGGCTGCGGTCGGCGGCGGGAATCGCGCCGAACGCCAGGACGCGGTCAGGCGGGCCCACGACGCCGCGCATGGACCCCCCCGAGGTCGCGTTGGAGACGTTCAGCACCGCTCCGTCGGTCCA
>DASRWD010000119.1:0-2362 GCA_035654755.1 Trueperaceae bacterium | reverse complement strand
CCCGCACGGGCTGTCGTGGCGATCCCGCACGGGAGGAACCAGATGAGCAGCACCCCGGCAGAGCCGGCCAACACCCCCGCTGAGCCCGCCAACCAGCCGCAGGCCCCCGCACGGGAGCCGGAGACGGACTGGAAGGCGCAGGCCCGTAAGTGGGAGGAGCGCGCCAAGGAGAACGCCAAGGCCGCCGAACGTCTCGCCGAGCTCGAGGAAGCGTCCAAGACCGAGGAGCAGAAGCGGGCCGAGCAGCTCGCCGAACTCCAGGCCAAGGTCGCCGAGTACGAGACCCGCGAGCAGATCGCGGCGTGGAAGGCCGAGGTCGCTGAGGCGACCGGCGTCCCCGCCGCCGCGCTCGCCGGCAACACCAAGGAGGAGATCGAGGCGCACGCCGCGACCCTCAAGCCGCTCATCGCCCAGCCCCAGCCTGCCAAGCCGCAGCCGCTAATCGTGCCCGCCGAGGGGAAGACGCCACCGGCGCTCAACTCATCCCGGCTCGAGGAGTCGCTGAAGAAGGCAGTCGGGGCGATCTAGACCATCCACTCTCCCCCGTAAAGGAGCCACCATGGCTACGCTCACTCGAGCAGATTTCGAGGACTTCCTCTCCCCCGAGGAGTCCGCCCCCATCTTCAACGAGGCCCGACGCGGGTCCGTGTTCCAGCAGCTCATCCCGCAGGTGCCGCTCGGCATCAACGGGCAGAAGATCCCGGTCCGCGCGGGTAAGACGACCGCGAACTGGGTCGGTGAGGGTCAGCGGAAGCCGCAGACCGACCTCGGGCTGGACCTTCTGACGATCGAGCCGAAGAAGCTCGCCGCGATCGTTGTGATGTCTGCTGAGGTTGTCCGCGCGAACCCTGGCAACATCACGAACGAGATCCGTACTGACCTCGCCGGTGCGTTCGCTGAGGCGTTCGACCTCGCTGTCGCCTACAACCTCGGCGGTGACGGGACGGGCACCGGCCCGTTCGATAACTACCTGGCCGAGACGACCAAGTCCGTCACGCTCGGCACCGCTACCACCACGGCGGGCGGCATCCACACCGACCTCGTCGAGGGTATGCGTCTCCTCGTCGCGGACGGTAAGCGCCTCCGCGGGTTCGCCCTCGACGACTCCGTTGAGCCGGACTTCTGGGGTGCGGTCGACGGCAACGGCCACCCGCTGTACGTCAACCTGCCCACGGACGATGTTTCCCAGACGATTGCCCGTCCGGGCCGTCTCCTGGGTCGCCCGTCGTTCATGGGTGAGGGTGTCGGCAACGGTGACACGGTCGGGTTCGGTGGTGACTTCTCGAAGGCCGCGTGGGGTGTCGTTGGTGGCATCTCGTACCGGGTTTCGACGGAGACGGCCGTCACGATCAACGGGTCGCTGGTCTCCCTGTGGGAGAACAACCTTGTCGCGGTCCTCGCTGAGGCTGAGTACGGGTTCGTTGTCGCTGACACCGAGGCGTTCGTCAAGTACGAGCGCGAGGCCGCTGCCGGTGGTGGCGACGACTGATGGCTCGCCGCAAGGTGGCCGTGAAGACGGTTTCGCTGACGGCCCCGTCCGGGTCGAAGGTCACCGTCGCTGAGGCGTCGGCCAGCAGGTACAAGGCTCTCGGCTACAAGGGCGTCCCTGGACGTCCGAAGGCCGAGGCCAAGAAGGACGCCGAGAAGTAACCCCTTCGAGAGGAGGTGGGCCGTCATGTCTGAGCCCACGACACCTGTGGTGCCGTTCGCTACGGTCGCTGACCTGGCAAACCGTGGACGGTCCACCTCCCCCGAGGACCAGGTGAAGGTTGAGACGCTCCTCGCGGACGCGTCACAGATCTTGGTCGACGAGTTCCCGCGGGGCGTGCAGACCGCGGCGCCGGAGACCCTGACTCGCATCGTGTGCAACATGGTGCTGCGGGTCCTCGACTCCGGTGCGCCGGCGCCTGGGGTGGAGACGACGCAGTTCGGTGTTGGCCCGTTCCAGGAGTCCTACCGTTGGGCGAACCCGACTGGTGACCTGTACCTGACGAAGCGTGAGCGTCGTCAGCTCGGAGGGCCGGTCCGTGCAAGTTCGGTGTCGATGATGCCGGAGGGCGCGGGCCGTGAGTACCCGGGCGTGGGCGTGGAGGTCTGGTGAAGCGGCTCCCGGCGCGGTGGCTGCCCCACACGGTCACTGTTGAGCCGTTCCGGGGCGTGGGTGGCGCTGGCCCGATCTACGGCACGCCCTACGACCTATCTCCCGAGGATGGGCGAGGCGTGTACCTCGAGGACGCACGTGAGGTGGTCGTCGATTCTGAGGGCACGGAGGTTGTGTCCGAGACGCGGTTCTTCTGCAACTTCGAGGACGCGCCGCCGGAAAAGTCGCGGGTGACCGTGTGGGTGGGTACGCCGTTCGAAC
>DASRWD010000118.1:0-12913 GCA_035654755.1 Trueperaceae bacterium | reverse complement strand
CAGACCCGCTTCCGGCTGCGAGTGAGTCAGTAGCCTCGCGCCCGAGCGTGCTGTCAGCCCGACGACCAGCGACCAAGTTGCCAGCCCTAGCCAGCGCGGCCCGATCGACCCGAACCCGCCCCGGCCTGGCACGTAGGCGAGCGCCAGACCGGCCACGATGCCCAACCCGAACCAGCCGTCAGAGAAGAGGCTCGTGTAGAACTCCGCGTTGGCCGCGACGCTCGCGCTCGTCGCAGTGCCCGACATGCTCTCGAGCATCAGCAGGATCACGCCCACGGTGGAGATGACGAGCATGGCGACGGCGCCGTCCATGAGGCGCAGTGTCGTCGAACGCCGGACGCCGCGCGACCCCCACAAGTAGAGCAACGCGAAGCCGTACCAGACGATGCCGTTGAGGCCGGAGGCCATCATCGAAACTGGCAGCTCGGCGTCGCCGATCCGCATGAGGTCGTACCCGGACAGCAGGAACGGTACGTACGCCAGGAGACCCGCGACGGCCGCCGCGACCGCCAGAGCGGCCCCGCCAGGCAGGCGCCTACCGACGCTCTTCAGGGCGGCATGCGCGCATAGCATCAGGGCCGGAGTCGCCCAGGCGAAGAACATCAGGTGCGAGTGCGCATGGCGGACGTCCGTGAACCTCAGCCCAGCGGGGAACCCGAGGTAGAGGCCGAAGCGCATGAAGGCCCCGGTCAGTGCTGCCAACGTGAACGACGTCAGCGCCAGGCGCCATGCCAACCACTCGCTACGCGTGCCCGTCAACATCGCCGCCCGCGAGCCTAACTCCAGAGAGGGCAGGCTGACCTTGTCACAGGTTCACGCAGGGCAACAGCGCGTCGAAGCGCGCTTCGGTTGACAGCCAGCTACACCAACTGCCGCCTGACCCTGGAGCTGATAGCGTCCACGACGATAATGAAGCCGATTATCACGATGAGGATCATCGAGATCTCGTCCCAGCGCCTGAACGAGAGGCGCTGAAGCAGCGGGCCGCCGATGCCGCCGGCGCCGACGAGCCCCAGGATGGTCGCTGCGCGCAGGTTGATCTCGAAGCGGTAGAGCAGGTTCGAGGCGAACTCCGGCAGCACCTGCGGCACCACCGCGAAGAAGAAGACCTGTATCTGGTTGCCACCGGCCGCGTTTATGGCCTCCAGCGGCCCCGGGTCTATGCCCTCGATGACGTCCGAGAAGATCTTGCCGAGGAACCCGATCGAGTGGATGCCCATGGCCATGATGCCGGCAGTGGGCCCCGGCCCCGCCGCGGCCACGAAGATGATGGCGAGAAGGATCTCGGGGAACGTGCGCACGGCGACGAGCAGCGCCTTGCCAGGCATCGCCCTCGCGGTCCCGCCTAGCAGGTTCCGCGCCGCGAGGAACGAGAGCGCGAACGCCAGCACGCCGCCGAGCAGCGTGCCGATGACAGCCATGTAGAACGTCTCCATCATGGCGTTGAACGCGAGCGGGAAGAGCTCGAAGTCCGGGTTCGTGAAGCCGCGCCAGAGCGGTGGGAGCGTCCGCCTCAGCCCGAGCATCACGCGGTCCCACGTCGGCAGGTTCATCGTGATGAGGACCACTACGAGCAGCACGACGGAGAGGCCGGCGCCTCCCAGCAACGCGTACCGGTTGCGTACCTGGGAGGCCGGCGGCCGCGGGATCTGCAGCGGTCTAGCGTGCGACTGATCGCTCATATGAGCTTCGACCTCGCCCAGACCGAGATGCTGTCGATGATGAGCACGACGGCGAATATCACGACGATGATCAGGCCCACCCCTGTGTAGTCGAAGAAGTTGAGGCGCGTCTGCAGTGTGAAGCCGATGCCACCCGCGCCCACCAGGCCGATGATGACCGAGGCGCGCACGTTGATCTCGAAGACGTAGAGGATGTAGCTGACCATCGTCGCGGCCACCTGCGGCACGACCGCGTAGACGATCGTCGCCGTGCGGCCGGCACCGGCCGCACGCAGCGCCTCGAGCGGCCCGGGGTCGGCCGACTCGACGGTCTCGGAGCCGAGCTTGGCGAGGATCCCGATGGAGAAGAGCGTCAGGGCAAGCGCGCCCGGCAGCGGACCCACCACCAGGATGGGCACGAGGATGGCCGCCCATAGCAGGTCGGGGATGCTGCGTAGGACGGTGAGCAGCGTCCGCGCGATCCACATGGTGACCGGGTCGTTGGCCGTGTTGGCCGAGGCCAGGAAGATGAGCGGCATGGCGAGCAGGGTGCCGAAGAACGTGCCCACGTACGCGATCTGGAGTGTCTCGATGAGTGGACCGACGAGTTCCGGCAGGTACGCGCCCCAGTCCGAGCCGACCTCGGAGAACGGGGGCACGAGGCGACCGAAGAAGCGCCAGAAGTCCGCCGCGCCGGTGAACAGCGCCTCGAGGTCGAACGAGGTCTGGCGGTACGCCAGAACGACTATGGCGCCCACGATCAGCAGGGCCAACATGCCCTTGAGGCGGCCGGCTAGCGGAGGCGTGGGCACGGCCGCGACGGCTCCGGCGGATACCGGCGGCTGGGGAGGTCTGTCAGGCGCCACGCATGTCCTTCTCGCGGTCTATCGGACGTCCGTAGATATCCTCGAACGCCTTGTCGGTCGCCTCGTTCGGCGTCCCGTCGAAGACGACGAGCCCGTCGCGCATACCGACGATCCTGTCGGCGTACTCCCGCGCCATGTCGATGAAGTGCAGGTTGACGATCGTGGTGATGCCGTCCTCGCGCGCGATGCGCTTGAGGTCGCTCATGACGGAGTGTGACGTGGGCGGGTCCAGGCTTGCGACCGGCTCGTCGGCGAGCATCACCGAGGGCTTCTGAGCCAGCGCCCGCGCGATGCCAACGCGCTGCTGCTGTCCACCGGAGAGCGCGTCGGCCCTCACGAACGCTTTCTCGGGTATGCCGACGCGGCCCAGGCACTCGTGCGCGTACGCGATGTCCTCACGCGGGAACGCGCCCAGCACACCACGCCACGCAGGTACGTCACCCAGCCTGCCCGCAAGCACGTTCCGAAGCACGCCCGAGCGTTTCACGAGGTTGAAGGTCTGGAAGATCATGCCGATGTCCGACCTGACCTGCCGCAGCTTGCGACCCCTCGCTGCCGTGACGTCGACGTCGTCGACGAGGACGTTGCCGGCCGAGGGGACGACAAGGTTGTTGACCGTGCGTATGAGCGTTGACTTGCCGGCGCCAGAGAGGCCTACGACGACCAGGAACTGGCCGCGCGGGATCGTGAGGTTGATGCCCTTCAGCGCCTTCAGACCCGTCTTGTACGTGACCTCCACGTCGCGGAACTCGATATGGGACACGCACGAGAGTAACCCAAAGGTGGCGGTGGCGCGGGGGCGAACGCCCGCCCGCAGCGGGCACGAGAAAGGGCCGGCGCGGGTTCGCCCGGCCGGCCCTCTTCCGATCTTATGTACGACCGCCCGCGCGGCCGTTCGATGCCCCTAGATCAGCGCTGGAACGTGCGGCTGACCTCGCGCACGATGTCGTAAGCCGAGGGCTCGATGGGAGCGAAGTCCGTGACGTTGAAGAGCGCCTGCGTGAGCTCCTTGCCCTCTTCCGTGCTGGCGATGTCGATGAAGGCGTCGGCGATCTGCTGCTTGAGATCGTCGTCGAGGCCCGGGAGCGCGACCATGCCGTCGTTGGGGATGTCCGCGGAGTATCCGAGGATGCAGACCTGCTCCTTGACGTCCGGGTAGTCCCCTTCGATGGTCTCGCGGCCGTCGGAGCCGGGCGAGCCGCCGAAGGTGACGGCTACGTCCACGTCACCCAGGTAGACGGCGAGCGCGGCAGCGTCGTGCGAGCCGGCGAAGATGCCCGTCATCTCGGTATCGGGGTCGATGCCGTACTCGTTCTTCAGCGTGACGTAGGGGAACTGGTAGCCAGAGGCCGAGCCGGGGTCTACCCACGCGATCGTCGTGCCGCGGAGGTCCTCGAACTCCTCGATCCCGCTGTCACAGCGAACGTTGAACTGAGACCGGTAGGTGGTGCTGCCCTGACGGACGGAGGCCAGTATCACCTCGGCGCCGTGGGCGTCCATCGCCTGCACGAGGGCCGCGGGGCCGAACATGCCGATGTGGACGCGACCGGTACCCATCGCCTCGACCAGGCCGACGTAGTTCGTGCTGACGAAGGTCTCGACCGGGATGAGCAGGCGCTCTTCTAGCAGCTCGGCGATGGGGTCCAGGCTGTCGACGATGGCGTCGGCTTCGCGGCTCGGGACCATGCCGAGGACTAGCGTGTCAGGGATCTCGCCGTCTTGGGCGAAGCCCACGAACAACGTGCCGGCCAGGATCGCCGCTAGTAATGTCTTGACGATTCGCTTCACTCATGCCTCCAGGGGAAGTAGCGCTCTCGGGACGCGACCACCTGATCGCCACGGCCCAGTGCGCGACAAGAGTAGCACGGGATGTGAGGCTTCTCACTCCGCGCTCAAGGCTTGCTTAACCACCCCACCGCCCACTCGTACGAGCCTGGCTGCCAGGGCCGCCGTCGCATCGATGAGTGGCACGCCCACGTCCTTTGCACCCAGCACCAGCGGCACTTCCGTGCATGCCGCGATCACGGCGCCGGCTCCGGCGGAGACGAGTTCCTCGGCCAGCCGCACCATGCCTTCTTTGACCTCGGCGCTATCGTCACCGGCCTTCACCCGCCAGACTAGGTCCATGAACCGCCTGCGCCCTTCGGGCAGGGCGTCTGGGGTGAGCAGCCGCCTTCCGAGCCGCGCGGCAGGCTCGACGTAGAGACGCGCGTCCAAGGTCGCCGGCGTGGCCAGCAGTCCCAGGACGGACGCCTCCGGACCGGCCCGCACCGCTTCCTCGACCGCGACCTCTATCAGGCTGATGAACGGCAACTCGGTGGCGCGTTCCACGTCAGCCCGATAGGCGTGCGCGGCGTGGCACGCCATCGCGAGCACCTCAGCGCCGGCGGCCTTCAGTCTCAGCGCCTTGGCGACGATCTCCGGTCCGGCGCTCGGCCCGCTGCCCGCGATCGCGGCCTGCCTGTCAGGGACGTGTGGGTCTCCATCGATGATCACCCTGACGTGGTCGCGATCCCCCGTGGCCTGCGTCGCCGCGACGAGCTTTGCGTAGAGGTCGACCGACGCCGCGGGTCCCATGCCGCCCAGCACGCCTACGAGCGGGCGCGCCCTCGGGCTCACAGGTCGTCGAAAGGCCTGGCGTAGCGGAAGGTGCCCGCGATCTGACCCGGCTGTGCGGTCAGCCAGCGCACCTGGAAATGCTCTGCCCAGTCGGGCACCGGCGCCTCGATGCCGTGGTACCTGGCCGGTTCGAAACCGAACCGGGCGTAGAACTCGGGCGAGCCGAGGAGCGCGACCAGCGACTCGTCCAGCGCTTCCGCCGCGGCCAGGGCGGAGTACATCAGGGCGGACCCCACTCCTGTGCCTTGGCTCTCGGGCAGGACGGCAAGCGGTCCGAGGCCCAGCGCCGGAGCGTCGTCGACCCATCCACGCGTGCAGACGACCTGACCACAGATCCTTCCGTCAACGACCGCAACGAGGGATAACTGCGGGATCCAGCCCGGATCCTTCCGCAGGTCCTCGAGTAGGCGCGACTCCGATGGTCGGTCGCTGCCGCGTTTCAGGAACGCGGCCTCGACGACGCTCTCGACGGCCGGGATGTCTTCTTCGCGTTCGCGCCTCACCAGCACGACGTCTGCCTTCATGTCGCCTCCAAACCCGCTGTGGCCGGAGCGCTCACGGGAGCAGAACGTCCTGGTACGCGAACAGCGCCGGCCAGCCTCCAGTGTGCACGAACGCGACGTTGCCGTCCGGGTCGAACGCGCCGCTCCGCACGAGCTCGATCAGCCCCGCGGCCGCCTTGCCCGTGTAGACCGGGTCCAGCAGCACGCCCTCGAGCCGCGCGAAGAGCTGGACCGCCTCCACCATCCCCGCCGTGGGCAACGAGTAGCCTTCGCCGACGTGCTCGTCCAACACGCTGACGTCGTTCGCCGTGACCTCCACGGCCGAGCCCGCGAGTCGCGCGGTGCGCCGCGCGAGGTCGAGGATCTTCGCCTCCTGCTGTTCCTTGGCGGCGCGTGTGCTGATGCCGATCACCGGCACACCGCTGCTGGTGCCGGTGAGCCCCGCGAGGAGCCCCGCGTGGGTGCCGCCGGATCCGCTCGCCACGACGAGCGCGTCGAGCGTAAGGCGCATGTCGGTGACCTGCGCCATGAGCTCCTCGGCGGCCGCCACGTAGCCGAGCGCGCCGAGCGGGTTGGAGCCTCCGCCGGGGATCACGTACGGCACGCGGCCCGCCGTGTTCACCTCGTCCGCCTCCGCCTGGAGAGCGGTCGAGAGGTCCGTTCCCGCCGGGACGACCGTGATGCGCTCCGCGCCCAACAGTCGGAAGAGCATGTTGTTGCCGGTGGCGCCTTCGTCGTAGCTGCCCGGGACGCGCTCCTCTATCACCAGGCGACAAGCCAGACCCTCCGCGCACGCGGCCGCCAGCGTCAGACGGCAGTGATTCGACTGCACCGCGCCGGTGGTCACGATCGTGTCCGCGCCCTTCGCCAGCGCGTCGGCGACGAGGAACTCAAGCTTGCGCGTCTTGTTGCCGCCGCCTGCCAGGCCCAGCTCGTCATCGCGTTTGATCCACAGCCGTGGGCCGCCCAGATGCTTGCTGAGGCGCTCCAGAGGAGCCAGGGATGTGGGGTTGCCGGTGTAACGGCGACGTGGGAAACGGTAGAGCTGCATTCGTTGACTCTCCTTGCGCTGTGTCGGTTGCGCCGTGTGGCGCCCCGACGAGGTGCCGGTCGGGGCCGCGCAAGCCCGTCCTAGAGGCGAAAGTCGGTACGTAGGGTCCGCGGTCGCCATGCTACCCTCGACGACCGTGGCAGCGTGCCGGAGAAGCCTATGACCGAGGACGAACTGGCCCGTCTCTACGCGTTCGTCGAGGCCGGCTACAAGGAGCCTTCGGCGATCGGACGCCTGCGTGGCGCGGTCTCGAAGGCCGTCGCCGGACTGTTTCCCAGCCGTGGCGAAGCCGGCAGAGCCGGCAGCTCACGTGCGGCCGACCCCTGGGCCGCCGTCTACATGAAGGGCAGACCGAACTTCCTGGTACCGGTGGCTGCCTGTCGGAACTACGCGCTGTTCGGGTTCGGAGAGACGGCGTTCGATGCCTGGCAGCAGACGGCGAGGCAGCTCGCGGCCGCACCCGAGACCCCGGCAGGTGACACCGTCCTTGCCCGTTTCGCTCGGACGTTCCGCCCGCAGACCGCCGCCGAGCTGCTCTTCTCCTCGCCCAGCGTCGACGTACCCGAGTCCTCGCCCCTCTGGCAGTTGAAGACCTCTGAGTACATGTACTTCTGGCCGTGGTCGCCAGGCTTGCGTCGTTGGCCGACCAACGTCCCTCAGGACCTGCGGCTGTACAACCACGGCCCCCTGGGTGACCGCATCCTGGAGCTGGAGGTCTGGCGCCTGAAGAGGCTCGTGAGGTCGATCGGCCGGAACGGCTACCAGCCCACCGGTGCCGACTCGATCCGCGGCGTCCTGTTCATGCTCGGTGACGAGTTGCGGTTCGTGATAGCCGCGGGCTTCCACAGGGTGGCGGTGCTGGCCGCCCTGGGCCATGATGAGGTCCCCGTCGAGCTCGCGAGCGGGCAGCAGCGACTCATGAGCTTGGACCAGCTCCGCACCTGGCCGCTGGTGCGGGAGGGCGTGTTCTCGGCGGACCTTGCCGACCTGTTGGTGGAGAGGCTCTTCGCCGAGGACGGCAGCGAGATGGCAGCGAGGCTCGGACTCGGGCCCGGGAAGGACGGCGCATGAGCGTCAGGACGGAGACCTGGGAGGACACCGGTACTTCCCCCGGGCACCAGCTCTCTCGCAACGAGGGCACGGAGCTCCAGCTCGACTGGGTGCACGGCACCAGGGTCAACCGCAGCGCGGTCGAGCGCCGCGCGGCCACACTGACGACCAGGCGGAGCATCAAGAAGGAGTGGCAGGCCGCGTGGCTGCTCAAAGCGATCACGCTCATCGACCTGACGACGCTCTCCGGCGATGACACGGCAGGCAGGGTCAGGCGGCTGTGCGCCAAGGCGCTGCAGCCGGTCAGGCGGGATCTCCTGGAGGAGCTCGGGGTAGACGACCTGAACCTCACAGTTGGAGCCGTTTGCGTCTACCACGACATGGTGCCCGTGGCCGTGCAGGCGCTCCGCGGCAGTGAAGTGCCGGTGGCCGCTGTCTCGACCGGCTTCCCCGCCGGCCTCTCGCCGTTCGCGACACGCGTCGAGGAGGTCGTGCGGTCGGTCTCGGCCGGGGCCCGGGAGATAGACGTGGTCATCGCCAGGCGACTCGCCCTGGCCCACGACTGGCAAGGCCTCTACGACGAGTTGCGCTCGTTCCGTGAGGCCTGCGGCGCAGCCCACATGAAGGTCATCCTCGCCACGGGCGAGCTGGGCACTTTGCGCAACGTCTACCGCGCCAGTCTGGTCGCGATGATGGCGGGTGCCGACTTCATCAAGACCTCCACGGGCAAGGAGAGCGTCAATGCCACGCTGCCAGTGAGCCTCACGATGGTGCGCGCCATCCGCGAGTACCAGGAGCGGACCGGCTACCTCGTCGGCTTCAAGCCGGCCGGCGGCCTGCGCACGGCCAAGGACGCGCTCGCGTGGATGACGCTGCTGCGCGAGGAGCTGGGGCGCAGGTGGCTCGAGCCCGACCTCCTGAGGTTCGGCGCCAGCTCGCTGCTGGCCGACATCGAGCGCCAGCTCGAACACCACGTGACCGGACGCTACTCGGCGTTCTACCGGCACCCGCTCGGGTGAGTGAAGGGGCCAGCATGACCGTGCGCGAGATTTTCGAGACCCTCGACTACGGGCCGGCGCCCGAGTCACCCGAGGTCGCTGATGCCTGGCTCGAGCGTCACGGCAGGCGCTTCGGTCACTTCATAGACGGCCGCTTCACCGAGCCGGGCGAGACTTTCGCGACACTCCACCCAGGAGACGGCAACGAGCTCGCGCAGGTGACGCAGGGCTCGGCGGAGGACGTCAACGCGGCGGTCACGGCAGCCAAAGCGGCGCTGGACGGTTGGCGGAAGCTGGGAGGGCACGGCCGAGCCCGGTACCTCTACGCGTTGGCGCGTCACGTTCAGAAGCACGCCCGCCTGCTCGCGGTGCTCGAGTCGCTCGACAACGGCAAGCCCATCCGTGAGACCCGTGACCTTGACGTACCGCTAGTCGCGCGGCACCTCTACCATCACGCCGGCTGGGCGCAGCTCCTGGATACGGAGTTCGAGGGTTACGAGCCGGTCGGGGTCTGCGGCCAGGTGATCCCCTGGAACTTCCCGCTGCTCATGCTCTCGTGGAAGATCGCCCCGGCGTTGGCGGCCGGCAACACCGTCGTGCTCAAGCCTGCCGAGTTCACCCCGCTCACGGCGCTTGCGTTCGCCGAGCTGGCCCAGGAAGTGGGTCTGCCGGCCGGCGTCCTCAACGTCGTCACAGGAGACGGGCGCACCGGCGCCGCGATCGTGGAGCACGACGGCCTAGACAAGGTCGCGTTCACCGGCTCGACCGAGGTGGGTCGCACGATCCGCAAGGCCACGGCAGGCAAGGGCGTCAAGCTCTCCCTCGAGCTGGGCGGCAAGTCGCCGTTCATCGTCTTCGACGACGCGGACATAGACTCCGCGGTCGAGGGCGTCGTGGACGCGATCTGGTTCAACCAGGGTCAGGTCTGCTGCGCGGGCAGTCGTCTGCTGGTGCAGGAATCGGTGGCGGCGCGCATGGAGGCCAAGCTGCGTGAGCGCATGGAGCACCTGCGGGAGGGTCCGTCGCTCGACAAGTCCATAGACATCGGCGCGATCATCGCGCCCGTGCAGCTCGAGAAGATCGAGAGGCTGGTCGAGGAGGGCAAGGCCTCCGGAGCGACCTGCTTCCAGCCGTCTTGGGCGGCGCCGCAGGAGGGCTGGTACTACCCGCCCACGCTGTTCACGAACGTCTCGCCTGCGGCGACGATCGCCCAGGAGGAGATCTTCGGGCCGGTGATCGTGAGCCTGACGTTCCGCACGCCCGAGGAGGCCGTCGAACTGGCGAACGACACCCGCTACGGCCTCGCCGCCAGCGTCTGGACGGAGAGCGTCAACCTGGCCCTCGACATCGCGCCGCAGCTCAAGGCCGGGGTGGTGTGGGTCAACTCGACGAACCTGTTCGACGCCGCGGCCGGGTTCGGCGGCTACCGAGAGTCAGGCTTCGGGCGCGAGGGCGGTCGGGAGGGCATGTTCGAGTACCTCCGCCCTGCCTACGAGAGAGGGCTGGCGCTCTACGGAGAGGACGATCTCGTCGATCCGAGCGGTCCCGAGCGACTCGGGGCCGAGGAACTCGGCGGCCAGCCGCTGGGAGAAGGCGGCGGCCCGCTCGTGGACCGCACGGCCAAGATGTACGTGGGCGGCGTGCAGAAACGACCCGACGCCGACTACAGCTACCCGGTGCTCAGCCCCAAGGGCGAGCGCGTCGGTGAGGCGCCGCTTGGCAACCGCAAAGACGTTCGCGACGCCGTGGAGGCCGCCCGCAAGCACGATAGGTGGGCCAAGATGACAGCCCACGCCAGGGCGCAGGTCATCTACTACATCGCCGAGAACCTCTCGCTGAGGGCGCCCGAGTTCGAGGAGCGCCTACGGGCCATGACCGGCGTGAGCCGCAAGTCCGCGACCGCCGAGGTACAGGCGAGCGTGGAGCGTCTCTTCACCTACGCCGCGTACG
The DNA here is from genome assembly GCA_035654755.1 of Trueperaceae bacterium. GTDB lineage: Bacteria > Deinococcota > Deinococci > Deinococcales > Trueperaceae > DASRWD01. The sequence continues at coordinate 2,215 of DASRWD010000118.1, read as the reverse complement.
CGGACAAGTACGACGGCAACGTCCACCCGACCCCGTTCCGCAACGTGACGCTGGCCATGAACGAGCCCTACGACGTGATGGCCGTCGTCTGCCCGGACGAGGCGCCGCTGTTGGCGTTCGTCTCGCTGGCGTTCCCCGGCCTGTCGATGGGCAACCGCGTCGTGGCGGTGCCATCGGCGAGGTGGCCGCTTGCCGTCACCGACCTCTATCAGGTGCTGGACACGTCCGACCTGCCGGCCGGCGCGCTGTCGATACTCCCGGGCGTGCGTGACGAGCTGGCCAAGGTCCTCGCGCGGCACGACGCTGTCGAGGCCATGTGGTACTTCGGCTCCAAAGACGGCAGTGCCATGGTGGAGCGGGAATCAGCGGGAAACCTGAAGGCGACATGGGTCAACCACGGTAAGAGGCGCGACTGGTTCGACCGGGACCGGGCCGAAGGGCGCGAGTTCCTGAGGCGCGCGGTCAGGATCAAGAACATCTGGGTGCCTTACGGGGAGTAAGAGCCCTCGAGGTCACGAGGTGTCGTCCAAGGTGACGGATGTGAGGACGTCCGGTGTCCTTCGGCAGCTTCATGACGAGACGGTTAAGGGACGGTCTCGCCTCTGAGTCGTGCGGGACGCACGTTCTCAGCTTCGGGACATAACATCTGCAATGCACCGGCGCCGTTTCGATCGCGCGCCGTACGTGGCAGGCCCCAGCCTTGAGCCGAGGGGCCGGGAAGGCAACATCATGTCCAAGTTCCTGAGGATCGCGCTGGCCGCTGGGCTAGCGCTCTCGTTCACGAACGTCTTCGCGCAGGACGCGGAGCAGACCCCAACGGTCGAGTACACGCTCGTCGGGCAGATCGGCTCGCAAGGGTTCGAGTGGGTAGGTGTAGGCGGCGAGATCGACGGCGTGCGCAACCCCGAGCTCACGGCCAGCGTCGGCGACGTGGTCAGGGTCAACGTCATGAGCGCGGACGGCATGGAGCACGACTTCGCCATCCCGGATCTGGGCGTCGACTCGGAGCTGACGACGGGCGCGGGAGAAGAAGGGGCCGTCAGCGTCACTTTCGAGGTCACCGAGGCAGGCACTTTCATCTACCTGTGCACGGTCCCGGGTCACGCCCTGCCGGAATCCAACTTCGGCATGTTCGGCAACTTCGTCGTAGGCGAGTAACCTCCAAGGCCGCCACGGTCGGCTCTTCGCAGTGCCGACCTTCTGTCCCGGGCCCCCAGTGGCCCGGGTCTTCTTCGGGGGCCGCCGGCGTCATGAGGGCGTTGCGGCGGCTGCTAACCTCTGTCCATGACCGCCTGGAAGCGTTTCGAGGAGCACCTGAAGGACGAGCTGGCGGCCGTGGCCGACGCCGGCCTGACGAAGGAGGAGCGGGAGATCGTCTCCTCGCAGGACGCGGTCATCGAGGTACGGCTTCCGGGCGGCGGTAGGCGCGAGGCCCTCAACCTCTGCGCCAACAACTACCTCGGTCTCGCCAACCACCCTGACGTCGTGCGAGCGGCTCAGAGAGCCGCGGAGGAGCACGGCTTCGGCATGGCCTCCGTACGGTTCATCTGCGGCACCCAGGACGTGCACCTGGAGCTGGAGCGCCGCCTCGCCGAGTTCCTCGGCACAGACGACGCGATCCTCTACTCGTCGTGTTTCGATGCGAACGGCGGGCTCTTCGAGACACTGCTGGGACCGGAAGACGCCGTCATCTCGGACGCCCTCAACCACGCGAGCATCATCGACGGCATCCGCCTGTGCAAGGCGAAGCGCTTTCGCTACGCGAACAACGACATGGAGGACCTGAGGCGCCAACTCGACGCCGCCAACGACGCGCGCTTCAAGCTCATCGCGACGGACGGCGTCTTCTCGATGGACGGCGTCGTCGCCGACCTGGAGGCGATCTGCGACCTGGCGGACGAGTACGGAGCGCTCGTGATGGTAGACGACAGCCACGCCGTGGGCCTCGTCGGCGAGCAGGGACACGGCACGCACGAACACGCCGGCGTCATGGACCGTGTCGACATCATCACGGGCACGCTGGGCAAGGCGTTGGGCGGCGCCTCGGGCGGCTACACCGCGGCCAGGCAGGAGATCGTCGATTGGCTCAGGCAGCGCGGCCGCCCCTACCTGTTCTCGAACTCGCTCTCGCCCATCGTCGCGTCCGCGTCCATAGCTGTCCTCGACATGCTGGAGGGCTCCGGCGACTTACGCCTGCGCCTGCGTGATAACAGTG
>DASRWD010000117.1:0-4216 GCA_035654755.1 Trueperaceae bacterium | reverse complement strand
CCAACGGCACCCTCGACATCTACCTCAAAGACATGGACACCGGCGCGATCGAACTGGTCAGCTCCGACGCGGACGGAATGGCAGTGGGAAGCGACAGCATGCCGTTCATGAGCGACGATGCCAGGTACGTGGCGTTCGGCCTACCCGATGACCGAGTAGCGGTCAAAGACCGCCAAACTGGCGCACTGACCGTGGTGGCGAATCCCGACGGCTTCACCCGGAACTCTGTGTCGGCCATCAGCCGAGACGGCAGGACCCTCGCGATCGGGGCGAGCACGCTGAACGTATCCCTGCGGGCGGTCTACGTCGTCGACCTCGACACGTTGGAGATGACGCGCGTGGGTCGGAACCTGGCGGATGACGCGTGGGTGAGCTTGTCGATCGCCGACCTCAGCGCCGACGGGCGCTACCTGGTGTTCACCTCCACATCTGGAGAACTGGTGGAGGACGACCTCAACGGCGTGGAGGACGTGTTCCGCTTCGACATCGAGACCGGCGAAGTCGCCATCGTGAGCGTGGCACAGGACGGCACGTTCGGCGATGGTGGTAGCTCAGCCTGGGGTCGGGTGATCACAGCCGACGGACGGTACGTGACGATCTGGAGCGACGCCACCAACTGGCCCGGGGCGGGCGACAACGACAGACCGAGTGAGGTCGTGGACGACCTCTGGCTCAAAGACATGGAGACGGGCGCGCTTACGCTCGTGAGCACCAACGCCGAGGGGCAGCAGGCCGATGACGACTCGGTCCTGTCCGTCATCAGCGCCGATGGCCGCTACCTGGCCTTCGGTTCCTACGCCGAGAACCTTGCACCAGCCACGGACCCGTACGACCCGTGCGATCTCAACCTGTGCCCTTCCGGGTTCTCCTACGTGAAGGACCTGGTGACCGGCCGCGTCGTGAACGTGACGGTGGGGATGGAGGACGCCCTGGCCGACGACTGGGACCAGATCGAGCCGAGCATCAGCGCCGATGGCCGCTACATCCTCTTCTACTCGTGGGCAACCAACTTGGTGCCGGCTGATGGTGACGGATCGTGGGACTACTTCCGGGTCGAGAACCCGCTCTGGGAGCCGTGAGCGGGCGGGCACCGCAGATGGCAGCCGACCGTTCGCGCGCGTCAGCAGTACTGCCGGTCCTCCTGGCGGTCGGCGTGGTCGTTGCTCTGGCTGCCTGCTCAGCGCCGGAACCCGGGCCCGCCGGCGGACCCGACGGGCTAACGAGCGTCTCGGGCCCGTTGGCCCTGAACCAGGACGGGCGTGTCCTGTGGGTCGTCAATCCGGACGCGAACAGCGTCACGGCCGTGGACACGGCTTCTCACCAGGCAGCGGCGCCTGTAAGCGTCGGGCTCGAGCCGTGGGCCGTGGCCGTGACGCTGGACGGCGCCGCCGTCGTCATGAACCGAGGCGGCGGCAGCCTGACGGTCATCCGTGACGGTCGCACGAACGACATCGAGGTAGGTGCCGAGCCGGGGGGCCTCGCCCTCTCCCCCACCGGTAGGCTCGCGTTCGTCACGCTGTCAAGTGACGCCGCATTGGCCATCGTGGACCTCGAACGCGACGAGATGGTCGGTCGAGTCCCCCTGGGCCCGGTGCCGTGGGCCGTCGCCGTAACGGACGACGGCGACGCTGAGGACCTCGACGAGACGGTCGTCATCTCGCACCGCATCGCCAGGCTGCGGAGCGGCGGAGTGGAGGGAACGGACGATGGCAAGGAGGGGTGGCTGACAACGGCCCTGGCCGCGGACCTGATAGCCAGCGCCACCGCTAGTGGCGGCGGCACGGGTATTGGCGGCGGCACCGCTGGAGCGACCTCCTCGCCGCCGACGGCCAGACAGCATGTCCTGGAGCCGTACGGTTTCGGCTTCGCCAACGGGCTCGAGGCGCTGAGCCTGCACGGCGGGAAAGCGTTCGTGGCCCACCTCCTGAACAGTCCTGAGTACCCCCGTGACTTCGAGACGACGGTGTCAGCTGCGTTGTCCGGTGTGACGCTCGCGCCGGGGGAGTCGCCCGAAGAGGGTCTGGCCTTGCGACTCCACCTCAACGACGAGGCGTTCTCTACCCCGGTGAACCACCCGACTGGTGTGGCGGTCTCCGCGGACGGGCTCACGGCCTACATCACGCTTGGCGGCACCGACGCCGTCATGGGCGTGGACCTCGCCGGAATCACGCCGCGGCTCATCGGCTTCTGGCCGACGGGGTCGAACCCTCGCGGACTCGTGCTGAGCCCCGACGGCGAGCGCGCCTACGTGATGAACTACCTGTCGCGTGACGTCAGCGTCCTCGACCTCTCCGACCGCGCCGCGCGCCGCGTATTGACCCGCGTTGACGTTGCGCCCGAGACGCTCACTGCCGATCAGCTGCGAGGCAAGGTCCTCTTCCACAACGCATCGAGCTCGCGTATCTCGCAACTCGGCTGGATCGCCTGCGCCACCTGCCACCTCGGCGGAGGCGGCGACGGCACCACCTGGCGGACGCCCGACGGTCCGCGCCAGACGATGCCGCTGTGGGAACTCGAAGGCACGGCGCCCTTCCACGCCTCGGCCACCCGTGACGAGGTGCAGGACTTCGAGCGGGACATCGAGGAACTGATGGCGGGCAGCGGCCTGGCTCCCGGCGCCGTCCGGGCCGAGTTGGGAGCTCCCAACGGCGGCCTCTCTGACGACCTTGACGCGCTTGCCGCGTACGTTCTGGGGGGCATCCGGGTTCCCACAGCTCCCGCGGTCGATTTCGGCCAAGCGTCGGTGGGCCGCACACTGTTCGGTGAACTTGGCTGCGCAAGTTGCCACGGAGGTCCCCTCTGGACTTCCAGCTCGCTGCCTGGTCCTGTCGGCAGTCTCGGCTCCACCGCCGAGGTCGAGGTCGTCGAGGCTCTGCGCGACGTGGGAACCTTCGACCCCGAGCATGACGTCCTGGGCGCGAACGGCTTCGACGTGCCAACGCTCCTCGGACTGCATGCGACTGCGCCATACCTCCACGATGGCTCGGCGCCGACCTTGGCCGACGTACTGGCCAACGAGCTTCACGGGGGCAGGTCACTGGGTGCGCACGAGGTCACGGCGCTGACCGCCTTCCTACGCAGTATCGATGCCGGCACACCGCCGTTCTGAGGCAGAGTGGGCGCTGACCGGCACGCATCGCTCGCAGACGAATACACTCGCTCCAGGTGGCCATACTGCGACTGTTGGGCCGCCCCGCCATCGGCAACCGGCCACTGCCGGCCGATCGACGGGGAGGTCTCCTCTGCTTCCTGGCTTTCAGCGGAGAATGGATGAGCCGCGAACAGTTGTCTGGACTGTTCTGGCCCGAGGCGGATCAGGGCAGCGCCAGAAGGAACCTCCGGCAACTTATCAGCCGCACCAAGCAGCTCGATGGCTCCGAGGGTCTCGAGCTGACGAACGACATGGCGCGCTGGCAGGTTGTAAGCGACCTGTCGCTCTTCCGAGAGGCGGTCGCCGGCAACGACTGGCTGCTGGCGTTGGAGCGCTACTACGGAGACTTCCTCCACGGCTTCGCCGTCGACGACTCGATCGGATTCGACAGCTGGCTGTATCTGGAGCGGGAGAAACTACGCAACGTGTACAGGGAGGCGGCGCTACGCGGAGCCGTTCTCCTCGAGAACAGCGGCCGTTACGACGAGGCCACCAAGCACCTGGCGGCGATCCTCGAGGGCGATCCGCTGGCCGAGGACGTGCTGCAGCTCTACCTACGCAACCTCTACCTGACGGGCCGACGCGATAGCGCTCTTCAGGCGTACCAGCGCTTCGAGCTGCTGCTAGACGAGGAACTAGGTATGGCACCCCTGCAGCAGACCGTAGAGCTGGTTCAAGCTATCCGAGCCGCCCAGCCGCTTGGCGCTGTGCCACAAGCGGGCAACGGCGGGACCCGTCAGGTCCCACTGAAGATACTCAGACCGCCTCGACTGGTAGGTAGGGAGACGGCAGTTGCCGCGGCACTATCGGCCACGACCCCGTTTGTGGTCCTAACAGGTGAAGCGGGTATCGGCAAGAGCCGGATGCTCGAAGAGCTAGCCCCGCAGGCGCCCGTCTTGCGTTGCAGGGAGCCACTGGCGGCGGTCCCGTTCCAGCCGGTAGTTGCGTTGGTACGAGAACATCTGGGCACCGGGGTCGAACGGCTCGAGCTCGGCAGCCACCAAGAAGCCGTGGCCCGGCTAATGCCAGAACTGGCCGTGGACGAGACTCAACCTGTCGGTGCAG
>DASRWD010000116.1:0-16032 GCA_035654755.1 Trueperaceae bacterium | reverse complement strand
GACGACGCAACGCCGCGGTTCGAACGGAGGAGCGATGCGCGATCGGGACAAGTTAATCGGCATAGCACTCATAGTCTTGGGAGCGCTGTTCCTCATCGGTCGCAGCGTGGATTTCGGCCGCTTCGGTTGGCCGTTCTTCGTGCTCGTGCCGGGCCTCATCATGCTGGCATCGGCGTTCCTTGGTAGGCGCGATGCCGCGGGCCTGGCAGTTCCAGGCGCCATCGTGACCACCATCGGCCTGATCATGTTCGTGCTCAACAGCACCGGTCGCTGGGAGGCGATGGCCTACTGCTGGGCGCTGATCGTCGCCGGCGCGGGGGCAGGCAACTTCATCTACGGTGCGCTGACCAAGGACCACGCTCGCGAGCGCGATGGCATGCGCACCGTATACACGGGCCTGATCCTGTTCGCGGTGTTCGGCGTCTTCTTCGAGTTCCTGATCTTCGACGGCTTCGGCGGCCTGGGTCGCTGGCTCATCCCGCTCGTCCTCATCGGCGCTGGTGTCTACATGTTGTTCCTGCGTGACCCCCAATCGCCGCTGCCGTGGGTGACGCCGGGTGGCTCGGCACCAGACACCCCGAGGGACTACGCCGGTTCGAGCGGGCCACAGGCCAATGCCACCTCGCCGGGCTCCCCCGCCGCACCCGGCGCTACCACGACCACGACGCACTCCCCCGCCACCCCGCCGCCCAGCGACGTCACAGCCCCCGTAGAGCCGGCACTACCTGACGCCTCGAGCGACACCTCGGTTGACCCCACGGCTCCCGGCAACGGTGATCCCGAAGACCGTGGCTGAGGGGCAACCGATGAAGGATCGCGTCCTACCGGTCGCCCTCATCGCGATCGGGCTCATCTGGCTCTTGTTCGCCACCGGCTTCGTGCCGGCGTCGCTCGGCGTGGCTCTGGGGCGCTTCTGGCCACTTCTCCTCATCGGGGCCGGCCTGGACGTTTGGATCCCCGAGCGGCGCCCGCTCGCGGTCTACTTCACGGCCTGGGCAGCAGCACTGATCCTGGTGCTCGGCATCTTCCTCTCCGGGCGTGGCCTTACCGGAGGGGAACACGAGGTCAACCGTGTGCTCGACGCCGGCACGCAGCGGGTCACGTTCGAGGTTCACAACGGTTCTGCCGAGGCGAACCTGCGGACCAGCGCGCAAGGTCAGACCCTCGTGTACGCCAGGTTCACAGGTGATCCGGTCGGCAACGTGCAGGTGAGCGATGGCCGCACGTCCACTGTGCGCATCCGGCCAGACAACTCTTTCTTCAACCCGTTCGGGGCGCGGACCCGCTGGGACATCGACGTTCCGGGAACGGTACCCCTCGACATGCGTCTGGACGGCGGCTCGGGGCCGCTCGTCGCGGACCTGACGGGCAGCCTGCTCGAGTCGCTGTCGCTCGATGTCGGCAGCGGTCCGTCCACGCTCGACCTGCCCGGCGGCGGCACGCCGTACCGGGTCGAGGTCGACGGCGGTTCTGGTCCCGTGACCGTGTCGTTCGCTCCAGGCGCGTCCGTCGACATGTCGGCCGAGCTCGGCTCGGGTCCCACCCGTATCCGGGTCGGTGAAGGCACTGACATGCGACTGGTCCTCGACACCGGTAGCGGTCCGCTGGAGCTGGATTTGCCCGACAGCGCTCCCATCAGGCTGACGATCGAAGACGACGGCTCCGGGCCGCTCAGTCTCCCGCGCTTCCTGGAGCGCCGTACTGGCAGGGGCGACACTGGCGTGTGGGAGAGCTCGAACCTGGGAGATGGCGGCAGGGTGATCGACGTGACACTGGAGGACGTGGGGTCGGGCCCGGTCACCATCCGGTGAGCGCTGGCCCATGCGCCTGATCGTCACTCACGAGCAGCCGGACTTCGACGCCGTTGCGTCCCTGGCTCTCGCCAAGGTCCTCTTCCCCGGCAGTCAAGCGACGGTGCAGGGCGCCACCTCGCGGAGCATGCAAGAGTTCCTGACCCTGTACCGAGACGTGCTCGACCTCCTGGACGAGGATGAGATCGACTTGGACGAGATCGCCGAGCTCGTCGTCGTCGACACGGCCGACCCCAGCCGCATCCGGCCGTTCGACCAGCTGCTCGGGCGCGTGCCCGTGACCCTGTACGACCACCACCCACTGCCTCGAGTTCCCGTGCCGGCCGGCAGAGGGATCGTCGAGACCGTTGGCGCGACGGCCACGCTACTCACGCGTGAACTTGCAGCGGTGAAGACGCCCATCCCGGCGGAGGTGGCCAGCCTGGGCCTCTTGGGCATCCACGAGGACACGGGCAACCTCAGCTACGACGGCACGACCCCCGACGACTACAGGGCCGCTGCCTACCTGCTCGCGCAGGGAGGGAACCTTCAGCTCGTCCGGCGTTTCGCACGCGACGTGCTCACCCCCGAGCAGCTCGACTTCCGAACGCACCTACACCGCGAGACCGAGGTTCGGGAGGTCGCGGGGCGAGCCGTGTTGGTCGCGGCTTTCGAGCACCCGACGTACGTGCCGGGCGTAAGCGGCCTCGTCAGCGAGCTCCTCGACATGCACGGTGCAGACGCCGCGCTCGTGGCAGTTGGGATGGAGGGTCGGACGCTCGTGTTCGCCCGCAGCAACGAGAGGTTCGACAGCGCAGCGGCGCTCGCCGACGCGGTCGGAGGATCCGGTCACCCGGGCGCGGCGTACGGCAAGACCGACATCCCGCCCGAAGAGGCCGCACGGCGCGCGGTCGAGGCCCTGGCTCGCCACGCCTCTCCGCTCCTCACGGCCGCCGACGTGATGACGACGCCGGTTAGGACCGTGCCCGACCACGCCACGGTGGCGGAGGTACAGGCCGGCCTGCTGGTGCACGGTCATAACGGCATGCCGGTGGTGGACGCTTCCGGGCGCGTCACAGGGGTGATCTCGCGCCGCGATATCGACCGAGCACTCAGACACGGCCTGGGCTCGAGCCGCGTGAGCGGCTTCATGAGCCGCTCCGTCGTCGCCGCGCCTCCCACGGCCACGATCCCGGAACTGGAGGAGCTGATCCTCGACCATGGGGTTGGGCGCATCCCTGTGGTCGAGGACGGCAAGCTCGTCGGCATAGTCACGCGGGCCGACCTCATACAGGCCAGACATAGCCGCGACCATGCCGACGAGGCGCAGTCCCTGCTTGGCCGCCTGCCACCGCGCGCGCGATCCGTGATCGAGGCGGCCCAGGAACTGGCGGGTGATCAACCGGTCTATCTAGTAGGAGGCACTGTCAGGGACCTGATGCTGGGCGCCGGGAGCAAGGACGTAGACCTGGTCGTGGAGGGCGGCAGCGTGCAGCGCTTCGGCTCCAAGCTGCAACGGAAGCTGGGTGGCGAGCTCTCGTGTCACGCCGACTTCGCCACCTGCACCCTTCGTCTCGAGGACGAACTGGTCGTGGACCTGGCTGCGGCGCGGGAGGAGACGTACTCGCACCCAGGCGCCCTGCCCGAAGTCAGTCCCAGCAGCGTCAAGCATGACTTGGCGAGGCGCGACTTCACGATCAACGCCATGGCTGTGCGCGTTCAGCCCGGTCCGCCGGTGGTGCTGGACCCGTTCGGCGGTCGCGCCGACCTCCAGCGACGACAGCTTCGTCTCCTCCACCCGTTGTCGTTCGTGGAGGACGCGACGCGCATCCTGCGGGGCGCACGCCTGGCCGGGAGGCTCTCGTTCGAGTTCGCCGCGGACAGCGCGGCCAAGGCCAGGGCCGTCGTCGCCGAGGGCCTCAGTGAGGGTGTGAGCCGCTCCCGACTGCGCGCCGAGCTGGAGCTGATCTTCGCCGAGCAACGAGTGGCACCCGCACTGAGCGTGCTCGACGACATGGGAGTGCTTGAGCCGATGTTCGGCCTGAAGAACGACGCGGACGGTGTGCGGGCTCTCGATGCCGAGCGAGCCACGAACGGTGACGTACCGGACGAAGCGTACCTACTCGTACTCCTCATGGGACAGACGGACTCTGCGGCTACGGAGCACGTGCAGGACTTCAACTGGCCGCGCCGCGTCCTCGTCGCGCGAGACCGGCTCTTGCGCATGCTGGCCGACCACGAAGACGTGACGGATACCGACCTGGAGCAGTTGAGCGATGCCGAGGCAGCGGTTCTGAGCGCGCTGAACGAGCCGCTGCGCGAGCGGATCGTCCGTCTTGCGGAGAAGCCGCCCAGCAGGAGGCTGCGCGGGAGGGATGTGGTAGCTTTGGGACTGCCTGAAGGTCCTGCCATCGGCCGCGTGTTGGCCGAGGTCGAGCGGGCCAGAGCGACACACAAGACCAGCACTTTCGAAGAGGAGCTGGAACTAGCTCGGCGCCTCGTGGACCACATGCGACGCGAAGACCGACACGGAGCCCCTTAGTGATCCTCAACAACCTTCCCTTCACCACCATCGTGATCGCCGGCATCGTGATGGTGATGGCGCTCATCTTCCACAACATGGTCCAGGCGTACGTCGCCAACCGGCTGGGTGACCCGTCACCGCGGCTCGCGGGCTTCATGGCATTCGACCCAACGCGTCAGCTCGACCCGTTCGGCGTGGTGTTCCTGCTGCTCCTGGGCTTCGGCTGGCCACGGACGGTGCCGGTCAACTCCCGCAACTACTCGCGGCGCGGTCGGTCGGAGGCCTGGGTCTGGATCTCCGGTATAGGCGCCTACCTCATCGTGGCGTTCGTATGCACCCTCGTCGCCGCCGTGTTCAGGTCCATGCAGAGCGCCGATCTGTTCTTCGCCTTCCGGGCCGCGGCGTCGTTCGCCGTGTTGCACGCGGTGATCAACGTGTTCCCGCTGCTACCGCTCGACGGCGGCAGGGCTGCCCTTGCCTGGGGGAACGCGGACCTGAGACGGTTCGTCATGCAGATCGCCCAGTTCGGCATCCTCGGCTTCATGGTGTTCTTCCTGGTGCTGTCGTTGACCGGCATAACGGGTCGGCTCATGCAAATATTCATCGGGTTCTTCGACCGCGTCGTTCGGCTGATTCCCGGTCTCTGACAGACCCATCGAGCTTGCGCGGCACGCGCGCCAGGAGGGCCAGCGGGACCTCTGAGAGCTAGACCTGCGTGCCCTGCCGTGCCATCCCCGGGCCAAGCCGGCCCGACTCCTTACGCTCGCGCTGGTCGATGATCATCTGCACGACGGGTGCGTAGGTCTCGAACGAGTTGATCAGCTTGCCTGCCGGATCGAACTTGCGGATCAGGTGACCGCCGCGGCGCGCGGCGTAGAGGCAGCCGTCGTCGTCCACGCCCAGGTCGACGATGGTGTCCGTGACCTCGCCCTGCTTGGCGTCCAGCGCGAACGACACGCCCACCTTGCCCTCGGGCGTGATCTTGCGGATCTTCGACGAGTTGGCGTCCGAGATGTAGACATTGCCCTGACCATCGAGGGTGACGCCGTCGAGCAGGCGCATGCCCGGCTGATCTGCGGCGATCTTGAACGCCCACCGCGTCTGGTACGTGCCGTCGGCGTCCAGGCGCTGGACCTGTCTGTTGCCGTAGTCGAGCACGTACACGTTGCCGGCGTCGTCGATCGAGACCACCCGCGGGTCGTCGAAGGTGCCGTGGCCCTTGCCGCGGCCGCCGAACGACGACAGGAAACGCCCGTCGTTCGTGAACCGCTGGACCAGATGTGTCTCGCTGTCCAATACGTAGACCGTGTCGTCCGGCGCCACGGCCACGGACGCGGGGTAGAGGAACTCGCCGGGCTGCATGCCGTACGTGCCGAACGAGAGGATGGGGCTGCCGTCGCGGGAGAACTTGTGGATCATCCGGTGGTTCTCCTGGCCGACCCGGTACTCGAAGATCGACGCGAAGAAGTCGCCGCTGGAGTCCACGGCCACGGAAAGCGGCGCGGCGGAGAAGTCGCGCTCACCGGTGCCCACGTCGCCGATTGACGTATGCAGGTTGCCTTCGGTGTCCAGGATCCGCAGCACACCCTGCCTGGCGCTGACCGTGAGGATGAGGCGTGTGGGCAGCGACGCGTCCTCCTCGGTGCCGAGCTCTATGCGGTCGAGCACGTCCAAGACCTCGTCGAGCGTAGGACGGTCGTCCGGGTCCTTCGAGATCATCTTCATGACGAGCTGGTCGAGCGCCTTGGGGACGCTCAGCACGACCTGCCTCGGCGGCGGAGGGGTCTGGAAGATCTGCTGGTGGACTATCGCCTCGTAGCCACCCTTGAACGCCGTCTGCCCGGTGAGGACCTCATAGAAGACCAAGCCCAACGAGTAGATGTCGCTGCGGTGGTCGATCTTCAGCCCGCGTGCCTGCTCAGGGGACATGTAGACGGGCGTGCCAACGCGGGCGCCGGTCATCGTCAGCCGCGACAGCACCTTGCCTCCCGCGATGCCGAAGTCCATCAGCTTGACGGCCTCCGGCTGCAGGCGTGGCTCGCGGTCCTCTCGGATGCCGCCGCGAACGATCATGACGTTGGCGGGCTTTATGTCGCGGTGGATGATGCCGGCCGAGTGGATGTGCTGCAGAGCGCGGACGACGCGCTTCATGATGTCTATGCCCAGCTCCGTGTCCAGCTCGCTACTCTCGATGTACCCCTCGAGGCTGCGGCCGTCCACGTACTCCATGACCATGTAGTGCTGGGCGCCGATAGCGCCGTGTTCGTAGGTGCGAACGATGTTGACGTGGTTCAGCCGTTGCGCGACCTCGGCCTCGCGGTGGAAGCGCCGTATGAACTTGGCGTCCGCCACGAACTGCTCCATGGGGATCTTGAGGGCCACGACCTGGCCGTCGGACTTGCGGCGGGCGCGGTAGACGCTGGCCATGCCGCCCGACCCCACCTTCTCGAGCAGCTCGTAGCCCGGGATCTCGGAGTTGTCGAAACTGGACGAAGGGGCGGTGCGCGCTGCCTTCGCGGCGGCCTTCGCCCTCTTGCCCTTGGGCGGAGCGATACGCGCGCTGCGCACCACCTGAACCCCGGACGGGACGATGAGCCCCAAAGCCAACGCGGTGAGGACGAGCGGCGCCAGGGCACGGTCCACGCCACCCAACACGAGCATGACGACTGTGAGGCCGGCCCCGATGACGAGGAGGACGAGGGACAACCACGCGGGCGCCCGCAGCAGAACCGCGACAAGGGCGGCCGCCACGGCCAGCAGCACGATCGTCATTCGTCCACCTCCGCGATGATGAGCGTGATGTTGTCCGGGCCACCGCGGTCGTTCGCCAGCGCGATGAGCGCCTCGACCGACAGCTGTCTGTTGCTGGAGTTGCGCAGCTCGGCGTGGATCTCTTCGGGCGACACCAGGCCGTGGAGGCCGTCCGTCGATATGACGAACACGTCCCCCTTCTCTACCGTGATCTCGATGACGTCTGGCGCCACCTGTGGACGCGTCCCCAGCACCCTGGTGATGAGGTTACGCCACTCGTGGCTCTTGGCCTCGTCTTCGCTTATGAGACCCCTCTCGAGCTGCTCCTCGACCCATGAGTGATCCTTGGTCAACTGGTAGATCTTCTTGCCGCGCACCAGGTAGCAGCGCGAGTCACCCACGTGCCCGATGAACGCGGTGTGCCGCTGCAGAGCGACGCAGGTGAGCGTAGAGCCCATACCCCTGCGGCCTTGCTGCTTGATGGAGGCGGCGTAGACCCTGCGGTTGGCGAGCCTGACGGCCTTGTCTATCAGCTTGTCGATGCCGACGACCGGCTTGCCCGAACGGATCTCCTCCACGTAGCGGCTGAACGACTCGTCGAGAACCTCCATGGCCAGCTTGCTCGCGACCTCACCGGCGGCAGCACCGCCCATGCCGTCGGCGACGGCCAGGAGCGTGATGTCACCGCCATCTATGGGGAACTGCCAGACCCGGTGATAATCCTCGTTGAACGGTCGGACCCTACCGACGTCCGAGCCGTGGCCTACGTTCTGACCGAGCCGCACGGGCGCAGTCTACCGCGCTGGACGCGCGCGGCGTCAGTTGAGTTCCACCCCTGTGACGGAGTCCACCGCGGGGTTGCCACCGGGCAGCAGGCCGAACGCGGCCGCGACCAGGCCCAACGCCTCGTCCGACGTTGCGGGTACACGTTTGAACCGCAGGTGAGCGACGTGCGAGCCCGGGAACACAACGCTGGGCGTGCTCACGACCTCGGCGGCCACCGCGCGCATGTGCTCGTGGGCCAGCGCCGTGCGGTTCTCGGGGTTGTCGAGGTCGCGCCAGAACCGCGGCACGTGGAGCCCGGTCGCCCGGGCGACGGACCCGATGGTGTCAGGGGTCATGGGCCGGCCCTCGAAGTGGAACGCCCTTAGCAGGCCCATCCGGAACCGGTCGTGAGCCGACGGGCCCTGGCACCGTGCGGCCACTGAAGCCAAGAACGGCAGCAAGCCTTTGCAGCCGCTGCCGTCTTCCGGGTCTAGAGGGATGTTCCAGATCTGCCACTGGAACCCGTCCGCGCTCTTCTCCAACCTTCGCCTGGAATCGTGGTCCAACTGATAGGCCGAAGCGTGGCGCCACTCGACGTGGTGTGCGGCGCCGGTAAGAGCGATGAGCTCCGCCAAGCGCCAAGAGTACGGGCACAGGTAGTCGAAGTACACGACGGCCCGTTGGGACATGGGCATATAACAACATTAGGCTTGCGGCGCGCCGGTATCTGGGCGAACTCATCACGTTCTCACGCGTCGGCGTGCCGGCCTCCGCACGCAACCAAGTGACGACCTCAGCCCCCGGCTACTCTGGGAGGATGAAGCAGCTCAAGTTCGAGATCGACAAGGAGACGATGCGTGGCCGTCCAACGAACGGCGCGCTCATCGCCCACACCGCCGACGAGTTCCTCTTCGACTTCGTGCTCGTCATGCCGGGCCAGCAACCGGTCGTGTCCGCACGGCTAGTCACCAGCCCGCGCCATGCCAAGGCCCTGCTGAGGAGCCTGGAGGACAACATCAAGCGGTTCGAGGCGCGCCATGGACAGATCCCCGAACCCAAGCGCCCACTTCAGCCCGGTCAGGTGGTACCGGGCGCCGAGGACGAAGGCCCGAACTAACGGCGGGTGTCTAGGACGGCGGCTACAGGTGGCCGGGATCGGCCGCTGGATCAGCCGTTGGAGATGCGCTTCAGTTGGAACCGAGCCCGCCCGATGTCCGCGGCGGACGCCATCGCGACCACCAGCGTCATGTCGTCGTCCAGCGGTGTGAACAGCAGCGGTTGACCGTCTTCGTAGATCGCGGTGAGTACTGGCGGCGCGTCGTCCGGCATGAGGTCGCTGAACGCTTCGGCTGCGGCCAGTGCACTGGTCGCGGTGATCTGCATCTGTTCGAGAACGCTCGGGTCGTCGGCGTCTGCCTCGACGACTGCTCCCGCCCCGTCCACCAGGGCGGCCGCGACCACGCCTCGGACGGCGCGTGCCTGCGCGACCAGCCGGTCGCTGCGCTGTTCCTCGACCGGCTCCATCAGACGAGGGCTCCCGTCAGGTCCTTCGAGAGCACCTCGGCCTCGGACCTCACGTTCGTCAGGTCGGCCGACGGGCCGGTGACGAAGAGGCAGAACAGGTCACTACCCACGCGGCGCGCCAGGTAGCCGCCAGTCTCTCCCAGGGCGACCAGCTCGGCGACCGGCGATCCCAGCTCACGGCTCATGGCACCGCCAGCGACACCGAACAGCGTCGTGACCTCGGCGACGATGTGCGCCAGCGTCTGAGGGTCCGGGGCGCCGGCCAACGCCGGGTCGTCGTCCTTGGCCGGATGGCGTTCGATCAGCAGGCCGTCCAAGCCCGCGACCGCGACCACGCGACGCCCGTCAACGTGTGTCCAGGCGCGCGCGAGGATGTCCTCCAGGTCGGTCATCGCGCGGAATCTAGCACGGTACGGGAGACGCCTGGCGTGGCCGGGTTCATAACCACCGCTCTGGTACAGTTGCGCCGATGAGCCAGCTTCACGTGCGGGCGGAGCCCGGGTCCCTCGCGCCAGACGTCCTGCTACCCGGAGATCCCGACCGCGCAACGCTTATCGCCGAGAACCTCCTGGACTCACCTCTCCTCTACAACGAACACCGCCATCTCCTGGGCTACACGGGCGGTTATCGCGGCCTCGCCGTCAGCGTCCAGTCAACGGGCATGGGTTGCCCCAGCCTGGCGATCGTGGTCGAGGAGGTCGTGCGGCTTGGCGCGAAGCGTCTCGTGCGCATCGGCACTTGCGGAGCGATCTCGCCCGACGTAGCGCCTGGGGACCTGGTCGTCGCCACTGCCAGCGTGGCCAACGAAGGCACCACACGTCAGTACCTGGGTGGCGATGGCTACGCTCCCGCCGCCGACTTCGCGCTCACCACCGCGCTTCATGCCGCGGCGATCCGAACCGGCAGGCGCACCCACACGGGTCTTATCCGGACCGACGATGCGTTCTACGCCGTCACACCCGAGCACGTTCCTGACATGGCGGCGCGTGGGGTCCTCGCCGTGGAGATGGAGGCGTCCGCCCTCTTCACGCTGGCTGCCCTCCGCGGCGTGCAGGCCGGCTGCATACTCGTCGCCAGCAACAACATCGGCGACGACCGTCTGCTGGAGGCCGAAGCGTTGAGAGCGGGTGTCCTCGACATGGTGACGGCCGCCCTCGAAGCCCTGCGGGAACTCAGCGAAGTGTGAGCGCGTGCCGCGCACGCCACTGGACGTCCAGCGCACGCGACCTGAAGGAAGGGGAACGCCGAGCATGAAGGTAGCTGTCATTGGAGCGGGGACGATGGGCTCCGGCATCGCCCAGGCATGCGCGTTGGCCGGTCACGAGGTACGCCTCCTCGACCAGGAGCGCTCCGCCGTAGAGCGCGGCCTCAAGACCATGCAGGGCAGCCTGGAGCGCATGGTCCGGAAGGGCACCGTCTCACAGACCGACGTGGAGAGCGCGACCGGGCGCGTCGAGGCTGACACCCGGCTCGGCACCGTGTCTGACGCCGAGGTCGTGATAGAGGCCGTCTACGAGTCGCTGGACGTGAAGCGTGAGGTGTGGGCCCAGGTCGGCGAGACGGCGCCAGCCGGGGCGCTGCTCGCCACCAACACGTCAAGCCTCTCGGTTACGCAGATCGCCGCGTTCAGCGGCCGGCCGGAAGAGTTCTGCGGCATGCACTTCTTCAACCCGGTCGCGATGATGCCGCTCGTCGAGGTCGTGAAGGCCCTGCTCACGCCCGACGAGGTCGCTGAGCGAGCCCGTGACTTCGTCGTGGGCCTCGGCAAGAAGCCGATCGTGTGCGCGGACAAGCCGGGCTTCATCGTCAACCGGCTCCTGGTGCCGTACATAAACGACGCGGTGCATGCCCTCTCGGAAGGCGTCGCCAGCGCCGAGGAGATCGACGAGGCTATGAAGTTGGGCGCCAACATGCCCATCGGCCCGCTGGCGCTCGCCGACCTCGTGGGCCTCGACGTGGGCCTCGCAGCCGGGCAGGCACTGTTCGAGGAGTTCGGCGACCCGAAGTTCCGGCCGGCTCCGCTCATCAAGCAGATGGTACGGGCGGGTCTGCTGGGCCGTAAGAGCGGCAAGGGCTTCTACGACTACGGAGGCGAACGCTGATGAGCGACCGACACGACGAGCCAGATGTGACCGAGGACGATCTCCAGGAGGAGATGCCCGAGCTTCAGTTCGTGCGGTACGAGGTCGATGGCGACGTCGCCATCGTCACCGTCGACAGGCAGCAGGCGCTGAACTCCCTCAACGAGGATGTCCTCGTCGAACTTGCCCTCGCCTTCCAGATCGCCGAGGCCAACGTGGAGGTCAAGGCGCTAGTCGTTACCGGCGCCGGCCGCGCTTTCGTGGCGGGCGCGGACATCAGCGGCGTGAACCAAGTAGAGGACGCCTTCAGCGCGCGCGAGTTCTCGTTGCTGGGTCAGGACGTCTGCAACTCGCTGGCTGCCCTCCCCTTCCCGACTATCGCCGCGATCAACGGCTTCGCGCTGGGCGGCGGACTGGAGCTGGCGCTGGCTGCAGACCTGCGTGTGGCCTCCACACAGGCGAAGCTGGGTCTGCCAGAGGTCGGCCTCGGCATCATCCCAGGCTACGGCGGCACGCAGAGACTGCCTCGGCTCATCGGCCAGGGCCGCGCGCTCGACCTGATCCTCACGGGCAGACACGTGAGCGCCGAGGAGGCCTTGCAGCTCGGCTTAGTCAACCGTGTGGCGGACGACGCGCTCGCCACCTCCGTCGAGATCGCGCGCACCGCCGCGCGCAACGGACCGTTGGCCCTCGGGCTGGCCAAGGAGGCGGTATCGCGGGGCCTGGACGTCACGCTGTCGCAGGGGCTCGAGATCGAGGCCGACCTCTTCGGCCTCGTCGCGACGAGCGAGGACATGATCGAGGGCACGAACGCGTTCCTCGAGAAGCGCGCTCCGCAGTTCAAGGGCCGCTGACCAAGGGCCGTTGACCCTGTCCGAGCTCCGTCCCGTGACCACGCAGATAGCGCGATAGAGGGCACCCTTGCCGTTCCGCATCAAGGTCTCGCTGATCATCCTGGCGTTGCTGCTGACGCTGGCGGTGGTCCTGCCGCTCGTGTTGCCCGTCGGACCGCCGCCAGGCGTGCGACCGCTGTCGGAGGTCGCGGGGCCAGACGCCCAGTACGTGGAGGTCGCGGGCATAGACCTTCACGTGAGGCGCTGGGGCTCGGGCGCGGCTCAGGGCGCCGCGCCGGGGCCGGTTCGCACGTTCCTCCTACTACACGGGTTCCCCTACAGCACGCACTCGTTCGACGGGTTGGCTCCCCTGCTGACCCAGCTGGGCGACGTCGTCGCGGTCGACATGCCTGGCTTCGGCCTCAGCGAGCGGCCGGACCCTGACGACCCAGCGCTGGACCTCGACCCGTACGCGGCGGAGTCGCAGCCTGAGCTTGTCGCTATCTTGCTGGAGGAGATGGGTGTGGACGAGGTCGTCCTGGTCGGTCACGGCCACGGCGCCAGGGTCGGGATCGACACCGCCCTCACGCATCCGGACCTCGTGTCTGGCCTGGTGACCATCGGGGCCTCGCCCTTCGAGATCCGGCAGCGGTCGTGGCTCTCGCGCGTCGTCATGAGCACGCCCCAGATGCGGCGCCTAGGGCCGGTGCTCCTGCGGCAACTCGCCGGCGACCCCGGCAAGCGGCTGCTGTGGGCGGGTTGGTACGACCCGACCGCCATCACGCCCGAGCAGGAGGCGGCGTTCTTCGAGCCGTTCACGGTCGAAGGCTGGGACGTCGCGCTGTGGCACCTCTCGCAGGCTGACGCACCGGCGGACCTGGAGGGCCGACTGGGGGCCGTTCGCGCCCCGGTGCTCGTCGTGGCTGGCGAGGAGGACGGCGTCGTGCCCACGGACCGGTCGCGGAGGCTCGTGGCAGAGCTCCCCGACGCGTCGCTCGTGTTGGTTCCTCAGTGCGGCCACGCCGTCCAGGAGGAGTGCCCGGAGGAACTGGCGGCCGCGGTGAGCACCTGGCTCGAGGAGTAGACTTCCCCTCATGGACTTACTCAAGAGGCTCTCCGAAGTGGCCGGCGTTCCCGGCCGCGAGGAACGTGTACGCGAGATCATCGAAACCGAGTTGGAAGGCGTAGTCGACGACCTGAGCACCGATTCCATGGGCAACCTGCACGCGGTCAAGCGCGCAGGAGACGGAGCCCCGCGGGCCATGGTCGCTGCTCACATGGACGAGATCGGCTTCTACGTGAAGTTCGTCGACGACAAGGGGTTCCTCCGCCTGCAGCAGGTCGGCGGGTTCGATCCTCGCAACCTCTTCGCCCGCCAGGTGATCGTCCACGGTTCGCTCTCGGGCGAGGAGCTGCTCGGGGTGCTGAACCCCGGTGGCAAGCCGATCCACATAAGCACGCCTGAGGAGCGCTCGAAGGTGCCGCTGCTCGCCGACTTCTACGTCGACCTGGGGCTGGAGCCCGACGAGGTCAAGGCGAAGGTGCGCATCGGCGACATGGTCACGCTGCGGCAGGAGTTCCTGGACCTAGGCAAGGTCGTCACCGGCAAGGCGCTCGACGACCGCACCGGTTGCTGGATCGCCATCCAGACGCTCAAGCGCCTCAAGGACCCGGCCTTCGAGGTCCACGCCGTCTTCACCACCCAGGAGGAGGTCGGACTGCGCGGCGCCCTTACGAGCGCGTACCGCGTCGAGCCCGACATCGGCATCGCCCTCGACACCACGCTGGCCGTAGACACGCCCGACATCAAGGACCACCAGCGGGTGACCAAGCTGGGCGGCGGGGTCGGCATCAAGGTCATGGACAGCAGCGCGATATCCACCCGCTGGCTGCTGGACGAGTTCCTGGAGCTGGCCGAGAAGCGCGGCATAGATCATCAACTAGAGGTACTCCCGCTCGGCGGCACGGACGCGGGGGCCATTCAGCGCTCCCGGCTGGGCGTGCCCAGCATCACGCTGTCGACGCCGTCGCGCTACGTGCACACGGTCACGGAGATGATCTCGAAGGCCGACCTGGAGGCCGCCGTGGCCTTGCTGACGGCGTACCTCCAAGAGGGCACTGCTAGACTCGAGTCGTGAAGGTAGGCCTCATCAGCGACGTGCACGCCAACGTGCTGGCGCTGGAGGCCGTCGCGGAACAACTCAAGCTACGGGGCGCCGAGACGATCATCTGTCTCGGCGACCTCGTCGGTTACGGTCCCTCCCCCAACGAGACGATCGACCTCGTGCGACGGGAGGGGTTCGTGTGCACGCTGGGAGCCGCGGACGAACGCCTCGCCTTCCCCTTCGCACGACGCAAGGCCGTGCGTCACGGCGTCGCGGACGAGACCATCGAGTGGACGAAGGGCGTGATCGAGGAGCGGCACCTGACGTTCCTGCAGTCGCTTCCTGTCCAGCGCCGTATGGAGACGCCTGCAGGCTGGCTGCGGTTCTTCCACGGCTCGTTCGAGGACCCCTCCGAGCGCGTCAACCTCGACCGTGATCCCTTCACGCTCACCCGCCTGCTCAAGAACCACAAGGCGAAGGTCCTCGCAGCCGGCTCCACGCACGTGCCCTTCTACCGGGAGATCGAGGGTGTCGGCTGGGTCGTGAACCCAGGCTCGGTCGGCTTGTCCCTGAACGGCGAGCCGGGAGCCGATTACGCCCTCCTGGAGCTGACCGAGGACGGCGTGAACATCGAGATGGACAAGGTCGAGTACGACTTCGCGGCCGTAGCGTTCGACATCGTCGCCTGGGGCCTGCCCTCCATGGTCGCCGAGGCGATACAGATGGGCCGCCTACCCGAGAAGCTGCGTTCAAGCGAGGACTACTAGGGCTCAGGTCCGTTCTGGCACCAGTCGGGCAGTTACGCGGCCGACAACCCCATCGCCAGCGCCTCTCCCCCACCGATACAGATACTGGCGACGCCGCGCGCAGCGCCGCGCGCCTTCATGGCCGAGAGGAGCGTGACCAGGATGCGGGCGCCGGACGCACCTATGGGATGACCGAGCGCCACCGCGCCGCCGAACACGTTCACGTTCTCGGGTGACAGACCGAACTCCTGCATCAGCGCCATGGGCACGACGGCGAAGGCCTCGTTGACCTCGTAGGCGTCGACCTCGTCTGGCTGCCAGCCGAGGCTCGAAAGCAGCGAGCGCGTCGCGCCAACCGGTGCGGTCGTGAACCACTCGGGCTGCTCTCCGTGGGCCGCGTAGCCCGCGATCGTCGCCAGTACCGGAAGGCCGCGCTGCTGCGCGTACTCGTCCGAGGTCACCACCAGTGCGGCCGCCCCGTCGTTGATCGTGCTGGCGTTGCCGGCCGTCACCGTGCCCTCCTTCTCGAACGCCGGGCGCAGCTTGGGCATCTTCTCGAAGTCCACCTGGTACGGGCCTTCGTCACGCTCGATGACGGTGACGTCGCCCTTGCGGCCCTTGACCTCGACGGGAACGATCTCGGCGGCGAACGTGCCGTCCTCCGATGCCGCCTGCGAACGGCGGTAGGAGCGGGCGGCGAACTCGTCCTGCGACTCACGAGAGAACTCGTAGCGCGTCGCGCACATCTCGGCGCACGAGCCCATGTGCTTGTCGTTGTAGACGTCCCACAGGCCGTCGTGGACCAGCGAGTCCACGACCTTCCCGTCGCCCAGGCGCAGCCCGCCACGCGCGCCGGGCAGCAGGTACGGCGCGTTCGTCATGGACTCCATGCCGCCCGCGACGACGACTTCCG
>DASRWD010000115.1:0-2698 GCA_035654755.1 Trueperaceae bacterium | reverse complement strand
CGGGCGGCGCGTCGTAGGTCCTCCACGAACTTCTCCTCGAGCCCCATCGCGGTGGCGATGTGGCCGGAGATGCGGGCCACGCGCCAGCTGTGCTCGCCTAGTTGCGGGTCAAGCTCGTCGATGAGGCTGCCGAGCAACGAGACGGTCTCGATCTGCGCGCGCTCAGCAAGGCTGGTGAGCGAGCGCACCTCTTTGGCGAGCTCGGCCCAACGGCCGCGCTTCTCCCCAAGGAGGAGCTGTACCCACACCTGGCGTTCCAGGCGGTGAAGCAGCTCGACCGGGTCGAAGGGCAGCTCGATGTACTCGGCTGCGCCGTACTCGAACGCGCGGTGCTTCATGAGGTCGTCCGATGGGGAGCCGACCACGACCAAGCGGTACTTGTCGCCGGCCGTTCTCGTCAGCTGCCGCAGGGTTCCGAGGGC
This sequence comes from Trueperaceae bacterium, assembly GCA_035654755.1. Taxonomy (GTDB): domain Bacteria; phylum Deinococcota; class Deinococci; order Deinococcales; family Trueperaceae; genus DASRWD01. Next base: position 2,276 of record DASRWD010000115.1, on the reverse strand, counting down.
GCTCAAGCCCGGCGCGGCCAAGCTTAGGAGCAGCACGTGAGGTTCGAGGTCCTTGACGAGCTGGGTGAGGTTGGTGGTCCTGGTGACGGGGAGGACGTGCCTGTAACCTCCGCGCTCCAGCACGCTGGCGAGCAGTTCAGAGCCCTCGAAGCTGCGATCCGCTACGAGGATGCGCGCGTCGGGGAAGCTGGTACGCGGGTACGCAGCTTGTCCGGCTGCTGCCATGCCGTGAACGATGGCCCCTGAACGTTACGAGCAGATAACGATAGGGTTTGGCTACACGGTCGCTGTTACGGATTGGAATGCTCGGGGGAGAAGGTTATAAGTACACCAGTTGACTCAAGCCGTCGACTGGGGCGGCCGGCTAGTAGCTCTGTAGCCTGGCGTGATCGGCTACTTCCCTTCTCACTTGGGGTGGGGGCACCGTGCATGGCTAGAATCTTGCTCGTCGAGGACGATGACTCTACCAGGATGGCCATCTCGAGGTTCCTCTCGCTTCGCGGCCACCAGGTCCTCGAGGTGGAGGATGGCGACAACGCTCTCCACCAAGTGTCGGAAGCCGACCTGGTCGTGCTCGACATCATGCTCCCTAGGATTGACGGCTGGCAGGTCGCTGACTATGTGCGCAGCCACTACCCTGACAAGCCGCTACTCATGCTCACCGCGCTCGGGGCGGTGGAGCACCGTCTCAAGGGTTTCGATCTCGGTGCGGACGATTACATGGTCAAGCCGGTGGACCTCCATGAGCTCGAGGCGAGGCTGCGAGTGGCGTTGCGGCGCAGCGGCCACGATGAGGTGCTCGTCCGCGGAGACCTGGTCTTGAACACCAGCTCCAAGGTCGCGCTGCTCGAGGGCAATGACGTGGGCCTTTCGGCGCTCGAGTTCGACGTGCTGGCCACCCTCGCGCGCCGCCCTGGGCAGATTCTCTCCCGCGAGCGCTTGATCGATGAGGTATGGGGTCCCGACTACGACGGCATCGACAGGACCGTGGACGTGAGGATCGCGAACATCCGCAGGAAGCTGGGGGAAGCAAAGTCCGGCAAGAGGTACATCGAGACGGTCCGAAACGGCGGTTACCGGTTCCGCATAGACGCTTGACAACCGCCCGTGGCGGCTAAGCTCCCTGGTCGGAATCGCGTCCTGAGCCGCCCCTAAGGAGCGACGCCATAGGTGCCCCGAGGGACGCGGTCCCAGCCGGCCCAAGACCTGCAGAGGCTCATCTTCTCGTTCGCCACGTGAGGCCGTCTGACTACCTAGCGCACCCGCTTGGAGAGCGGCGCGCTTAGCTTGAACCCACCGGTGCCGGTCCCATGGGGACCGGCGCTCACGTGGGTCTCGCGGGGGAAGGCCAGCTGGGCCAGTGACGCGGCGAGAGCCGGCGCGGCGATGATCGCCAGCTCCAGTACCGGCGGCTGTGTCAGCTCCCGCCAGAAGCCCACGCTCTCGAGGAGAAGTGCGAGGAGTACGAGGTTCACGTCGGCGATGACCGCCCTGGTCGCCCGAGTGCGTCTAGTCCGCTGCGCCTCGTCCGCCATGAGCGCGGTGCGGGGAGCCCAGTCCAGGTACAGCAGTTGCACCAGTGCGTTGCAGGCGGCGAGTAGCGGCGACCACCGCGAGAGCAGGAGGAACGAAACGCCGGATGCAAAGGTCAATGACCCACCGACCGCTGCCAGGAGCTGTCGCCACCGATCGCCGCGGACCGCCTCACGGTCAAGGTAGCTACCGGCGAGCGCTCGGATCACGCCACCGACGGCGTACGCGTTCCCGACCAATAGCACCAATGACGTCAGCATCTGACACCCCAGATCGTGAGCGCGACCCCGAGAGACTGAAACCATGAGCCGATCCGACCGGGCCCCTCCGTACCAGTAGCGACCCGGTTCGCTGGGAGCGCGCGCTGGCCTGGCGTGAGAAGGCTAGCCGCCCCTCGTTACCGGTGTATTTCCTGAGACGGTGCTTTGCTGGCGCGTCGCGCACAGCCCGGCGCCTGCCTCGAAGGCGAGTTGACTCCAGGCGTGAAGTGGGGATAATGGCTCCCCAAGCCTGGAGCCTCGCCTGCCCTCCCAACCTCTAGACCAGGGACCACCACCATCACAGGCTGCGAGGAGCATGGGGCGAGGACAGGCCGAGGAGGTGCCGGAGGTCAGGGCGCCTTGATCACGGCGCTCCCGGGGATGTCGCCGGAAAGGGGCGAGAGGCTCATGACCACGACGCGGCTCACGCCAGCCTTCACTCCTGAGCAGGTGGAGAGCCGGTTGCGGGACGTGCGTGAGATA
>DASRWD010000114.1:0-2902 GCA_035654755.1 Trueperaceae bacterium | reverse complement strand
CCGTAACGCTCCAGGGCGTCGAACGTGCTCTCGGCGGTCTTGGTGTCCACCGACCTGCCTCCTCTTATCTCCTTGGCCGCCTCTTCCAGCGCTGCGGCGTCGGGGAGCTCCTTGAAGCCGGCCGCTGCCCGCCGGGTCGCTACGAGTAGGACGTCCTGGGCGACGAACGAGTCGCCCCACGACTCGGCCATCTGGTTCGCGTCCTGGAGCGCCCGGGCCGTCTCCGGTGCGAGATAGAGGTCTCCCCCGGCTCCCGAGACCTTGGGTAGCCTCTCCAGCTCCAGGTTGAGCGCCCGCCTGGCGGCGTCCGGCGAACCGCCCGCCGCATCCACCACGCGCGACGGCACACCGCTCGCGTCCGCCAGCAGCGCCGTCAGCAGGTGCACCGGCGTCACCTGCTGATGTTCACGCGCCCTGGCCACCTGTTGAGCGCTGGCGACCATCTCGAGCGCAGCTTCCGTGAAGCGGCCTTGGTCCATGGACGTCAGGATATGGACTTGAGTGCGGTCATGTCAAGTTTTGTGACAGCAATTAGTCCGACTTGAACTCCCCGACGAGCTGGCCGAGCACGGCCTTGGCGTCTCCGAACACCATGCGCGTGTTGTCCTTGTAGAACAGCGGGTTCTCGACCCCCGAGAACCCGGGTTTCATCGAGCGCTTGAGAACGAAGGTCGTGCGCGCCCTGTCGACCTCGATTATCGGCATGCCGTAGAGAGGGCTACCCTTGTCCTCTTTGGCGGCGGGATTGACGACGTCGTTCGCTCCGATCACCACGGCGACGTCGACCATCTCCATGTTCGGGTTCACGTCACCCGGTTCGACGAGTTGCTCGTAGGGCACGTTGGCCTCGGCCAACAGCACGTTCATGTGACCTGGCATGCGCCCGGCGACGGGATGGATCGCGTACCTGACCTCTGCCCCGTTCTCCTCGAGCAGGTCCGCGAGCTCCTTGACGGCGTGCTGCGCCTGAGCGACGGCCATGCCGTAGCCGGGAACGAACACGACGTTGTTCGCCGCCTCTAGCACGAAGTAGGCGTCCTCCGGCGTCATGGCCTTGACCTCGCCCTCGACCGCCTGGCCGGTGCTCTGTGTAGCGGAGCCGAAGCCGCTGAAGAGAACGTTCGTCAGCGAGCGGTTCATGGCCTTGCACATGATCTGCGTGAGGATCAGGCCCGACGCGCCTACGAGGGACCCGGCCACGATGAGTACGGTGTTGTCGATCACGAAGCCAGCAGCGCTGGCCGCCAGACCGGAGTAGCTGTTCAGTAGCGAGATGACGATGGGCATGTCGGCGCCGCCGATCGGGATCACCGAAAGGACGCCGAGCACCAGCGCGACCGCGATTGCGACCAGCAGCCAGGCGTAGCCGCCCCCGGGGTTCATGGCGAACAGGACTCCTACGACCACCGCGGCCAACAGGAGCGCGCCGTTGACGACCTGCTGGCCGCCGAAGAGGATCGGGCGGCCGCTGACGCGTTCGGAGAGCTTGCCCCACGCGACGATAGACCCTGTCAGCGTCACGCCGCCCACTAGCACCGCCAGCACCGTCGCGATGGCCGTGACCGTGTCCTGCCCCGGCCTGCTCAGGAACTCTGCCCAGCCGACGAGCAGCGACGCCCCGCCGCCCGCCCCGTTGAACAGGGCGACGGTCTCTGGCATCTGGGTCATCTGGACACGGCGGGACCAGAAGACGCCTACCCCACCGCCCACGACGAGCCCGGCGAAGACGACCGCGTAGTCCACACCCGACTGCAGGAGGGTGGCGACTACGGCCACGAGCATGCCCACGGCCGACACCATGTTGCCCCGGCGCGCGGTGTCGGCCCGTCCGAGCATCTTCAAACCGACTATGAAGAGGACCGCGGCGGCGATGTAGGCGAGCTGGAAGTACGCCTCCACCTCAGTCCTCGCGCTTCCCAGCCCGGAACATACCGAGCATGCGGTCCGTCACCAGGTACCCGCCGAAGACGTTTATGGAGGCGAGCACGACGGCGATGAAGGCCAGGACCGTGGAGAACGTGCCCCCCACCGCGGTCGACGCGATGGCACCCACGATGGCGATGCCCGAGATCGCGTTGGTGCCGGACATCAGAGGCGTGTGGAGCTGCGAGGGCACCTTCTGGATCAGCTCGCGGCCGAGGAAGATGGCCAGCACGAAGATGAAGAGCAGCAGGAGCAGTACCGTCATGCCGAGGCCTCCATGGCGGTGCGGACACGCTCGTCGCGGATGTGGCCATCGTGCGTCAGCAGGCAGCCCGAGACGATCTCATCAGTGCTGTCCAGCCTCAACGCCTTGGCCTCCGCGTCCCAAGCGTGTTCGATCAGGTTGTAGACGTTGTTCGCGTACATCTGGCTGGCATCTAGCGCGACGGCGGACGGCAGATCGGAGAGGCCGAGGATCGTCACGCCGTTCTCCGTGACGACGACCTCTCCGGAGCGGCTGCCCGCGACGTTCCCGCCGGTGGAAGCCGCCAGGTCGACGATGACGCTGCCAGGCTTCATGCCGGATACCATCTCTTCCGTGATGATCAGGGGAGCCCGCCTTCCGAACACCTGCGCCGTGGTTATCACGACGTCGGAGTGCGCGCACACGGCGGCCATCTGCTGGCGTTGCATCTCAAGCTGCTCGGGCGTTAGCTCCTTGGCGTACCCCTGCTCCGTCTGACCGGTCTCGCCGACATCGAGCTCCACGAACCGCGCGCCCAGGGATTGCACCTGCTCCTTGACCACGGGGCGGGTGTCGTACGCCTCCACCCTTGCTCCCAGGCGCTTGGCCGTGGCGATCGCCTGCAGGCCGGCGACGCCAGCGCCCACGACGAAGACGCGCGCAGGGGCGATGGTTCCGGCCGGCGTGCTCATCATCGGGAAGGCCTTGTGCGAGCGGCTGGCGGAGACCACCACC
>DASRWD010000113.1:0-6022 GCA_035654755.1 Trueperaceae bacterium | reverse complement strand
TGTGAGGTGGTGGTCGGGGCGGCAAGATTCGAACTTGCGACCCCCTGCTCCCAAAGCAGGTGCGCTACCAGACTGCGCTACGCCCCGAAACCGCGGCCTCGCGGCCAGACGGGAGTTTACCACGCGGTCGCGCTCGTGCCGCGGCCGACGATGCTTGTGCCCCTGTGGAAGCCGGCGTGGGACGGCCGGTCCGTAGGTGCCTCAGTCGACCTCGGTCAGCGCCAGTCGCACCCACGCCTCCATCTCCGGCGTGAGACCCAGCGCGAGGGCTGATCGCAGGTCGTACCAGCCGAAGCCCGGTTCTTCGCCGGCGATGTCGCCGGTGTACGGTTCCGCCGGCCGGGCGAGGTACACGAGGTCGATGTGCTCGTGACCCGGCGAGATGGCCTCGAGCTGCACGCCGCGCGGACGCACCATCTGCGTGGGCCCGGGCGCGCTTATGGCTACGTCTCCCAGAAGCTCGCACGCCACGCCCGCCTCCTCGAGGACCTCGCGTACGGCTGCCTCGTCAGGCAGTTCGTCTCGCTCGACGTGACCACCAGGTGGCAACCAGATGCCCAGCTTGCGGTGAGCGTGAAGGAGCACGCGGCCCTGCCAGACGACCAAGACGCTGACGGCCCAGTCGCGCGTGGGCGGACGGGAAGCGCTCGCGTTCAGAGCCCGAACACGTCCATCTGGGCGCGGACCAGCCGAGTCGCCTCGGTGCCGAACGGTCCGAGAAGCTCGCGCGGGAAGAACTTGCCTATGCGCAGGTAGCTGAGGGCGTGGTACAGCGGAGCGACGTCCAGGCCGAGGCGCACGCCCATCTCGTGCTCCTCGCCGAGGGCCGAGACGTACGCTCCCACCAGCTCCTCGCGCTCCTCGTCGGAGGGCTTCAGCCGCGCGAGCATGATGTACGCGTCCACGCCCGGCCAGGCCAGAGCCGCGTCCGTCCAATCGATGATCTGCGGCTGGCCATCGTCGTCAGACATGACGTTGCCCAGGTGGAGGTCGCCGTGAACGAGGACGGCGGGGCCGCGCTCGAGCCGCCTGAGCACCTCACGGGCGAGGGTGTCAAGGGTCGGGACCTTGTCGCGCTCTTCGTCGGTCAACTGCTCGTCGATCGCCTTCCACAGCTCGGCCAGTTCCCTGGCCGTGCGGCGTGGCGTCCGGTCCACGGCGCCTGCTCCGATCAGGTCCTCCAGATGACCCTCACATGCGCGCTGTACTTCCGCCATGGCGTGGAGCACGCTCACGCTTCGTTGCCTATGCGCGTCCGCCGGCCCGTCCTCGAAGTCGGGCGGCTCGATGACCCGGCGCTGCACGAGGTACGGAGTGGCCGCCGGATCGCCGCGTACCGTCCCCGCGCTGAAGACTTCGGGCACGCGGGTCGGCGCCAGGCGAGCCAGCAACCGGGTCACGGCCGCCTCGCCCGCCCACGCCGGGTTCGTGAGCTTGAGTACCAACTCGGAGTTGCGCCACACGCTGGACAGCGGCCAGCCCTGGACCTGCTCCAGCTCGCTGGGTGGGTCGTCGTCTCTGAGGGAGAACGTCGCGCGGTCGGCCAGCGCCGTATCGCTAGCGACGAGTTCCCTCAGCATCTCGGTCGCACCTGGCAGGCAGAAGACCGGCCAGTCGGGACCCGCGAACTTGCGAGTCAACGCCACGGTCAGGCCGATAGCTGCTTGAGGCGGCATGCCGGCGGGAAGGTCGTCACCGGCTTGCCACCAAGCGTCAGCGCCGGTCACGGGCTCGCGCGCTTCGGCCAACGCGACTGCCCCAGTCCCCTTGCCCCCGAAGTGGAGAGGCGCCAAGTGGGTGACTTCGGTCCTGGCGACCGGGCCCAGGTCTTCCTGCGCGGCACGGGTCCTGCGAAAGGTCCAAGGTTCGCCGTCCCAGCCCGGCAGCTCCGGCAGTCCGAGCTCGCCGTCCTCGCCTCGAACCAGGGCTATGCGCCCTTCGCTGTGGATGGCAAGTTGTGTCGGAGGTCGGCTGGTCGCCACCTCAGTTGGCCATGGCCAGAGGCACGTACGAACCCGACCTCGCGGCCGCGACGCTGCCGTACAGAGCGTGCGGCGTGGCTTGCTCGACCCTCACCCGCTTCAGGCCCATGGCGCCCACCTGGTGGCGGGGCACCAGCACGGTGTGGTTCTGGTCGGAGTGGCCGACGACGTAGGTGTCGTCGCGGCCAACCTCCTTGACGAGGACCCGCAGATCCTTGCCCACCAGCGACTGGTTGGCGCGCAGCGAATGCTGCTTCTGCAGCTGGATGAGGCGCGCTAGGCGGTCGGTCTTGACCTCGCGGGGCATGTCCTCGAAGTGCTTGTGCGCGGGGGTGCCGGGCCGGGCGGAGTAGATGAACATGTACGCCTGCTCGTAACCGACCTCGTCGTAGAGGGAGAGTGTCTGCTCGAAGTCCTCCTCGGTCTCACCGGGGAAGCCGACGATGACGTCCGTCGAGATGACGACGTCCTTCACCTTCGCCCTGATCTCGCGGACGATGTCCAGGTACCTCTCGCGCCGGTACTCGCGTGCCATGCGCCGCAGCACCCTGTCCGAACCCGACTGCACCGGAAGGTGGACGTAGTTGCAGACGGCGTCCTCCTCGGCGATCACGTCGATCAGCTCCGAGGAGAAGTTCATGGGATGGCTGGTCGTGAACTTGACGCGCTCGACGCCCGTCTTCGCCACCATGCGGAGGAGCTCCGGGAAGCTCGGCAGTCCCGGCCGGTCGAGCCCGTACGAGTTGACGTTCTGGCCCAGCAGCGTGATCTCGAGCGCGCCGGTCGCGACCATGGCCTCGGCCTCTGCGATGACGGCCCCCGGGCTACGCGAGACCTCCGGGCCGCGCGTCTGCGGCACCACGCAGTACGTGCAGTGATGGTTGCAGCCGCGCATGATCGTCAGGAAGCCCGTGAGGCCCCCCGGCGGGGGCGGTAGGTTGTCGTGGAGTTCGGGGTCGAAGCCGCGCCGCTCGATGAGGCTGCCGTAGGTAGTCTCCAACTCGTCTATCGCAGGCAGGACGGACGTTATGGCGCCGGGCCCTATGAGCAGGTCCACCTCGAACTTCTCGGCCAGCTCCTTGCCCTCGTCGAGCTGTGCGAGACAGCCCATGAGGCCGACCTTCACGTCGCGACCGGCACGGCGCTCCTTGCGGATGTCACCGAGGAAGGAGACGACCTTCTCTACTGGCTTGCCCCTCACGGCGCAGGTGTTGAGGAGCACGAGTTCGGCGTCGTTGGGGTCGTCGACGAGCATGTGCCCGCCCGCCACCAGCTCCGAGTTGATGGTGTGCGTGTCGTACTCGTTCATCTGGCACCCGTAGGTGACGACGTGCGCGCGCATGCAGACAGGGCCCTCCGCTGTGGGGCGATTCTAGCAAGGGCCAAGCAGTGACCGGCGCGGGGCTCCGGCGGTAACCTGTCGACCGTGGCCACGTTCCGCGAAGCGGTGCTCGAGGTCGTGCGGGCGGTTCCCCACGGTAAGGTCGTCACGTACGGGCAGGTCGCCGCGATGGTCGGCTCTCCGAACGCGGCCAGGCAGGTAGGTGCGGTCCTCTTCGGCATCTCCGACACCGAGCACGACGTGCCGTGGCAGCGCGTGATCAACGCCGAGGGCGGCATCTCTACCTACAAGGTGGGTAACGGAGAACTGCAGGTGGCGCTGCTGCGCGCGGAGGGCATAGAAGTCAGCACGGCGGAGCGCGGCGCCGAACGGGTGGACCTGCGCCGTTACCAGTGGCGGCCGGATATCGAGGAGCACGGGGACTAAGACGCTCGTCCGAGGCGCGAAGGCCCAAGGCACCGCCAAGCCGGGCTCGGCCTCACCCAACGTGAACCGTGTCGCCCAGGTAGTAGACGAACACGCGCTTGACCAGCTTCCTGGGGACCCATCCCACACGGATGCTCGCGACGACGACGTAACCGCCGTGCTCACGTAGGTTGTTGGCGTTCCAGCGCGCGGCGGGCACCAAGAACCCCATCGCGTCCATGACGTCAGCGGCGATCTCCGCCTTGACATCGCTGTGCCGCCGGGTGGGGAAGGGCGCGACGAACGTGGACTCGAAGCGCGCCTCGCGGCGCCCCAGAAGCGTGCCGTTGCCCAACAAGACGTGACCGGCGAGCCGCTGCGTGCGGGTGTCGACGCCGGAGTCGCCGCTCCTCTCGTAGTACCGGTCGAGCAGCGAGAGGGCCACCGTGACGCCGTCCAGCCTCAGGTACGGCACCACCTTCAGCCCCACGGTGAACGCCTCGCCGGTCCGGGCGTGCGCAGGCGTCGTCAGCTCGATCTCGTTGAACCAGCGGTCCCACACGGCCGACAGCAGGGAGGAGCCAGCGGCGAACGCGGCGCCAACGACCTCGAGCAGCACCCAGGTCCGCCCGATGCCGACCGCCAACCTCGTCTCTTCGGAGAACAGGAGCACCGCGCCGAGTAGCGTCATGAGCGCCCATCCAGCCCCGTACCAGGTTCCGGGCACCTCGGCCCAGGTGGGGCGGGCGGGTAGGTCCAGCGGAGGCTCCAGCACGCCCTGCCGTGCCACACCGCATGCCTCGCACGTGAGGCCGCTGACTCCCTCGCGTGGCGGGTTGAAGTGCCCGCACTCGCTACACGACCAGGAACCGGCTTGGACCGTGTTCAGGGCTTCGGTCAAGGTTGGACCGCCGATGGAGGTGCCGCTCTCACGTTCGGGGAGAGCATACGGGCGGACTCAGGCGGGAAGCAGAGGGAGATGCCACGTATGATGCCGGGGATGTCCGTCCCCAGCGCTGTAGACCTCGCCTCCAGACTCATACGTGCGCCCAGCGTCTCGGGCTCCGAAGGTCCCGCTGCCGAGGTCCTCATCGACGCCATGAGAGAGGCCGGCTTCGACGACGTCTACGAGGACGAGGTCGGGAACGCCATAGGGATCATCGACATGGGGCCGGGTCCAACCGTCTTGCTGACTGGGCACATCGACACGGTCTCACCCGGCGACAGCGCGGAGTGGGAGCACCCGCCGCTGGGTGGCGACGTAGTCGACGGACGGCTGTGGGGGCGGGGCTCCGTCGACATGAAGTCGGCGGTCGCATGCATGGTGCAGGCCGCGGCCGAGGCGAGAAGGTCGGGCTTCGAGGGTCGTCTGATCGTGGCCGGCACGGTCCTCGAGGAGACGAACGGTTTCGGGTCCATGCACCTGGCTCGCACGCTGGATTACGACGTCGCGGTCCTGGGCGAGCCGAGCAAGCTGCAGCTCAAGCTGGGTCACAAGGGACGTGTCGAGGTCGAGGCGACCTTCACGGGGGCCATCGCTCACGCCGCGCAGCCGGACCTGGGCGAGAACGCCCTCGAGGCCGCCGCTCGTTTCGTGGCCAGGCTGGACGAGGTAGAGCTACCGGTCTCGGAAGTCCTGGGACCGGCGACGGCCACGCCGACCAAGCTAGTCACACATCCCGGCAGCACCACGAACGTCGTGCCAGGTAAGGCCCAGCTCATCCTCGACTGTCGAACGCTGGATGGCCAGACGGCAGACGACGTCATCGCCCTCCTGAAGGGCGTTGGCATCAACGGGAGCGTCCAGTTCAGCGTGCCTAGCTCCACCGTCCAAGAGCCGGACGGCCGGACGCGGGAGAGCCCTCACATGGCCCCGGCGTACCTACTACCGCCGGACTCCCGAACGGCGAGCACGGCTCGCAGCACCCTGCGTAGGGTCCTGGCGGACGAAGGCATGGAGCTCGTCGAGGGCGTCTGGTGGTTCTGCACTGACGCGCCGCACCTGAGCAAGGGCGGGCGGCCGGTAGTGGGGTTCGGTCCGGGCGAGGAGGAGTTGGCGCACACTACGAGGGAGAGCGTCAGCATCGGTGAGCTGACTGTCGCCACGCGCGCTTACCGCGCGCTCGCGCTCGCCTACCTCGGAGGTACCCGGTGACGGAAGGACGCAGCCTCAAGGGTGAGATCGTCGTCGTGAACGGCGATGAGTGGGTTGTCGTCGACGAGGCGCCGGCGGCGCCGCTCGCCGAGATGGTCGCGGCGCTCCTCGAGGACGAAGGTTACGTCGTCATGGTCC
>DASRWD010000112.1:0-4189 GCA_035654755.1 Trueperaceae bacterium | reverse complement strand
CCCGTAACCGGATGCCAGCCGAACCCGATCGTGTTGCGTAGCCCACCGGCGAACAGGGTGAGGTTCGCGCCGTCGGGCTCTGCGACATGGATGGTCGCGTTGCGCTCGTCGCTCTCGACGCACGAGTTGCAGGTGCTGCCTATCGTCACGTAGAAGCGCCCGTCCGGCCCGAACTCGATGGTGCGGTTCGGATGCTGGCCGCCGCTGGGAAGTCCCGTGACGAACTCCTCGAGCTGGCCGATGTTGCCGTTGGCGAAGAGGTCGGCGGCGTGGACGGTGGTGGGTGTCGCCAGGTAGATCCGGCTCTCGTGGATGGTTATCCCATGCACGCCCTCGAGCTCGACGAGCGTGTCCATGAAGTCGGCGACGCCGTCACCGTCGTCGTCGCGCAAGGCGATCACGTCGCCCTCGTCACGGCGCGTGACGTAGATGGTGCCGTCCTCCGCCAGCGCCATCATGCGGACGTTGCCCAGGCCCTGAGCGAAGACGTTGACCGTGAAGCCATCGGGCACCGTGAGCGTCGAGACGAGCTCGGGGGTCGTCCGGCGTTGCGTAGGCGCCAGCGTCGCAGCCTCGAGCTCTGCGGCCTCCGCGTTCGCGGCCGCGACATCGGCCGGGTCCTCGCCCGGCCTGGTTATCACCCCGCAGGCGATCGGCTCTCCCGCGTTCCCCGCCGGGTCCGTGACCTGGTCGTCCGGGAGCGAGTGGACTATCAGGGCGCTGCCGTCTCCGGCGAGGATCGACGTTCCCTGCTCGTCGCCCAACGAGATGCGGTCGTTCACGGCCTCGTAGGTCGCGTTGCCCTGCTCGTCGATCGTGATGTTGGGGAGGTCGCCGGCATGAGGGCCACGCGGGTTCTCGAGCCCGTGCTCGTTACCAGCGGGGTTGAAGTGTGCCCCGGCGGCCTGAAAGTCCGGACTGCAGCTACCGGTCTGGTGTATGTGGATGCCGTGCGCACCTGCGACTGCGTTAGTGAAGCCTTGCAGGGTGACGCGAACCAGTACCCCAGCATCAGTGGCGGTGAACGTGGCCTCACCGATGGCCTGGCGCGTGGTGTCCACCAAGGTTGCCGACGCGCCCACCTCATCCTGTCGGGTCTGGCTTGGCTCCTGCGCGTACGCCGGCGCCAGGGCCAGCGCTAGCGCGGCCGTGACGGCGGCCGCGGACCTCGGGATCGTGCGCATGGTGTGCTCCCTCCCGTGACGACTCGGTGGCAGCCGCCAGAGTGGTGACTGCCGCTTGGCTGCGGACAAGGTAGGAGGGAGCCGCATGAGAAGGCCCCGCTGGAGATGACAGCGGGGCTGGTATGCCTTGGCCTGGGAAGGAACCTGTACTACGTCAGGGCGCAGACACCTGATGCCCGGCTATGAAGACGCTGCCATCAGAGTAGAGGAGCGTAACGGCTTCTGCCTCGCCACGTTCGGGGTGAGCGAAGCGCAGGTCCAGGCGGTCTCCGTCCTCACCGGTCCTCTGCGCCTCTACGTAGCCGGCCGCTGCGAAGCTCGCGGTGACGAGGTCGAGCGCGCCGTCGGCAACCAGAAGCAGGTAACAGACCTTCGGCTCGGCTTCTGGCAGGCCCAGTTCCATGAAGAGGCCGAAGCAGGCGTCATCGTGGATCTGCATCGTGCCCTCGGGAAGGGCGACGGCCGGGTCCGAATGCCACTCCGAGACCGGCACGGGCTCCTGGCCGAAGCCGGCCATCAACAGCGCGGCTACGAAAGTGAACGCCATCACTTTTGTCATGGTCAAGAAGCTAGCACGGGGCCGACTCCTGTGACCGGCTAACCCTCGATCACGGTGGGCACGATCAGCGGGTTACGGCCCGTCGCCTTCCGGATGTAGCGCCGAACAGGGTAGAAGATGTCGTCGCGGATGTCGGAGAGGGAACGCTTCTCGCGCACGCCCTTCTGGAGGCTCTCCTTGGCGATCCTCTCGATCTCCTTGACCAGCCCGTTCTGTCCCTGCACGACGCCACGCGTGATCACCTCGACGGTCGGCGCCTTCTTGCTGGCCAGGGCCATGATCACGATGACGCCCTCCTCGGACAGCGTGACGCGGTCGCGGATCACCGGCTCCGTCACCTCGCCCACGCTGTCGATGAGCACGACGCCGGCGTCCACCTGAGCGACGACCTTCATGTCGTCCTTCGTGAGCTCCACGACGTCGCCGTTCCGGACGATCATCGACTTCTTGGGCGGGTGAGCCATGGAGCCCGCCAGCTTCTGGTGGTTGACCTGATGCCGCATCTCACCGTGCCACGGCACGAAGAACTTCGGCCTCGTGAGGTCCAGGATGAGCTTGAGTTCCTCCTGACTGGCGTGGCCGGAAGCGTGAACCTTGTAAGCCGGAGGGTAGTAGACCTCCACCTGGCGCTCGTACAGCTGGTTGATCACCCGACCGACCGCCTCTTCGTTGCCCGGGATGGGGTTCGAGGAGAGGATGACCGTGTCGCCCTTCTTGAGCTGGATCTTGCGGTGCGTGCCAGCGGCCAGCCTCGACAGGGCCGCCATGGGCTGACCCTGGGAGCCCGTGCAGAGGAACAGGACCTTGTCGCCCTGCATGTCGCCGAGCGTGTCGGTGGAGACGAAGGGGTCGCGGGCCTTGAGGTACCCGAGGTCCTGAGCGATGGTGGCGTTCTTGATCATCGAACGCCCTTCCATGACCACGCGCCTGTCGTACTTCTCCGCGACGCGGATGAAGTTCTGGAGGCGGTGCACGTGGCTGGAGAACGTCGTGACGATCACGCGGCCCTTGGCGCGGGCGACGATGTCGTCGACGGCGTTCATGACGTCGCGCTCGCTCGGCGTGTAGCCGGGCCGCTCTGCGTTGGTGCTGTCCGAGACCAGCAGCAGTACGCCGTCCTGGCCCGCCTGGGCCAGCTTGTGCAAGTGGCTCGTGCGGCCGTCAGCAGGGTGGTAGTCGAGCTTGAAGTCGCCGGAATGGACGATGCGCCCGATCGGAGTGTGGATGACGAGCCCCGAGTTGTCGGGGATGGAATGCGTCATCTGGAAGAAGTCGACGGTGAAGTTCTTGCTCACCTTGATGCGGTCGTCCGTCGTGACCTGCCTGAGGTCGACGTCCGACTCCTTTATGCGGAACTCCTCGAACTTGCCCCTCAGCAGGCCCAGGGTCAGCTTCGCGCCGTACATGGGGACCTTGGGCAGCAACCTGAGCATGTGCGGGATGCCGCCGATGTGGTCCTCGTGGCCGTGCGTCAGCACCCAACCCTTGATCTTGTGGGCGTTCTCGACGACCCAGTCGATCTTGGGGACGAGGATGTCGACGCCCAGCATGTCCGCGTCTGGGAAGGCGAGCCCGCCGTCGACCAGTAGGATCTCGTCCTCGTACTCGAAGGCGAACATGTTCTTGCCTATCTCGCCCATGCCCCCGAGAGGGACCATGAGCAGCTTGCGCTCTTCTCGTGCCATAACTCTCCGTTTTCCGGCTGTCACCGCCCCTAGGTGCGCCGGTACGGCGCCGTCCTCGGGTGGATCGGCCGGCGCGACCCCTCCTGGGGCCACGCGTTTGGTCTATCGATACTCCTAGCCGCCATAGGTCGGCGGCGCTCGCAAGATAGAGCCGGTTCCCCGCTGGGGAACCGGCGGGTGCTACGTGTTCAGTCGTCCTCGCGGCGCGGCCCGCGGGGAGGCCGATCGCCAGCCGGTTCGCCGCCACCGCGCGGTCCACGGTCGCCGCCGGAATCAGCGCGCGGTCCACGGTCGCCGCCTTCGCGGGGTGCGCGGTCACCACGGAAGCCGCCGCCTCTGTCGCCCCGATCGCCCCGATCGCCGCGATCGCCACGATCGCCTCTGTCGCCGCCACGGAAGCCGCCCTCGCGGGGACCGCGGTCACGCGGGCCGCCACGGCCACCGCCCCCGCGCGCGGCGCGCGGAGCGACCTTGCCTTCCAGCTCAGGACGGACGAGGTCGATCTTGCCGCGATCGTCGATGTTGTTGACCTTGACCTTCAGCTGGTCGCCTTCCTTGAGGTAGTCCTCGACGCGCTGGACGCGCTCCTCGGCGACCTGGCTGATGTGAAGCAGGCCATCGGTGCCGGGGAAGATGTTGACGAAGGCACCGAACTCGGTGATCTTGGCCACGCGCCCGTCGTACTCCTTGCCGACCTCTGCCGACTGCGTCAGGCCCTCGATCTGGGCCTTGACGGAGTTCGCGGCAGCGGAGTCCTCGGA
>DASRWD010000111.1:0-20841 GCA_035654755.1 Trueperaceae bacterium | reverse complement strand
GGCTGCCGTCGTGGCGCCTCGGCGCCGCCCAGACCCGCTTCGCTCACCCACTGGTCAGCAGGATCGCGCGCAACGTCGCTTGGGCCGACGTCGTCCACGCGAACACGCCGGCCGCGCTCACGGCAGTCGCCGCTCACCTGGCGCGCCGCCGCCGCGTGCCGGTCGTCATGGGCGTTCACACCCAGCTCGAGACGTCCACGTTGCAGGCGCCGCTCGTGGGACCAGTCGTGGCCCGACTGCTTACCACCTGGTACCGCTACCTCTTCGGCCTTGCCGACCAGCTCGTGGCGCCCACTCCGTACGCCGCGAAGCTCGTGACCCCTTTCACCGATCGTGAGCCGGTCCCGGTGTCCAACGGCGTAGACCTGCAAGGGATACGCCAGCGTCCGGCGGGCGGAGCTACCTCTGCGGGCGCGACACGCAGGCTGGCGTTCGTCGGGCGCCTGTCGCCAGAGAAGCGGCCCCTGGACCTGCTGCCACTGATGCACGAGCTGCCCGACGACTACCACCTCACGATCGCCGGGCACGGCCCGCTGTCGGGCGAGATGCGGGAGGCGGTCGCTCGGCGTGGTCTCGCTGGCCGCGTGGAGCTCGCCGGTTTCCTCGGCGAGCGCGAGAAGTACGACCTGCTCGCGCGCACCGAGGCCTTCCTCATGCCCTCGCCGGCCGAGTTGCAGAGCATCGCCACCCTGGAAGCGCTCGCCTCCGGTGCGGCGGTCTTCGCCTGGGACTACGCCAGCAGCGCGGTGCCGTCGCTCGTCCGCGAGTCCGGCGCCGGGTCCGTCGTCAGGCCGGGAGACCCGCGCGCCCAGGCCGCTCAGATAATGGCCCTGCTCGAGGACCGGGAGGCGCTCGCGGCCGCCAGCGCGCGGGCACGCGCCTACGGGCGCAGTCACGACGTGCGGCTCAGCGCGGAGCGCCTCCAGCAGCTCTACTCCGGGCTGATCGCTGCCAAGCGGGCGGCCGTCCGGCCGGCGCGACCCGTGCTGGGTGCCCCGATGAGTCGTGCGCGTGGCCGCGTTTCGCCGCGCCAGGAGGGCGCCCGGCCGTGATCGTAGCTGTCACCGGGGCCACGGGCGGGGTGGGCCGGGCCCTGGTGCGCCTGCTGGTCGAGCAAGGTCACGTGGTTCGGGCCGCGGTGAGGACGCCCGAACAGGCGGCCCGCGCGGAGTCTCTCGGCGCCGAGCCGGTCCAGGCGGACCTCACGGCTCCAGACACGCTGGGGCGCCTCGTAGAAGGCGCGGACGTCGTGCAGCATCTCGCTGCGTGGATGGGCTCTCCTGCCGGCCTGGCCGAGGCCGTCAACGTCGACGGCACGAGGGCCCTGGCGCGTGCAGCGGTGTCCGCTGGGGTCAGGCGGATGGTGCTGGCCAGCTCCATGGCCGTCTACGGACCGGTCACCAACGGCAACGTGACGGAGGACTGGCCGCTCGTCAGCGTCGGTGACCCGTACGCAGACACCAAGTTGCGCGGCGAGGAGGCCGCGAGGTCCGTTCTGGTGGAGAGCGGCACCGAGCTGGTCGTGCTGCGCCCCACGATGATCTACGGACCCGCTTCCGGCTCGTGGACGCTGGCGCCCGTGGCGGCGATGCGCCGCGGCCTGCCCGTGCTGCTGGGTGACGGATCACACCGCATCGACGTCGTATACGTCGACGACGTCGCCTGGGCGTTCGCTTCGGCCGGCGAAGCAGAGGGGGCGGCGGGCAGGGCGTTCAACGTCACGGGCTCGAACGCCTCGACAGGCGAGTTCTTCGGGGCCTACGCCAGGATGCTAGGGGTCCCTCTGAGGCGCGTCCCTGCCGGGCTGGCGCGCACCGGTGCCGCCGTCGCCGGCAGGGTCACGGCGCTGCTCCCGAAGGTAGACCGGTTCGCGCCCGAGACCCTCGGCACTCTGCTCGGCTCCGCGACTTTCGACGGCAGCGCCGCTCGTGAGACCCTGGGATACACACCTCAGGTCGCCCTCGAGGACGGCATGTTCCGTACCGCGGCGTGGCTACGCGAGCAGGGGCTCAGCGGTGGTCCGCGGACCGCGCTGGTCGTCGGCGCCGCCGCCGGCCTGGGCCGGGAGGTAGCTGTGGAGCTGACGCGCCGCTACGTGCGGGTCTACGGCGCGGACGTAATGCCTATCAGCGGGGACGGCTCGAGCGATGCCGTCGACGACCGGCCGCGCCCGACGGGCCACCTGAACGTAGACGCCACGTCGGAGGAGAGCCTGCGGGACGCCGTGGCTCGGGTCGAGGAGCTGGAGGGCGGCCTCGACCTGCTCGTCAGCACGGTCGGCGCTCTCAGCCCGGGGCCTCTCGAGTCCCAGCCCTTGGAAGACGTGATGAGGCAGTTGGAGCTGAACGCGCTGGCACCGGTGAAGGCTGCCCGCGCCGTCGCGCCGGGGATGCGAAGGCGTGGCGGCGGCACGATCATCAACGTGAGCTCGACGAACGCCATGCTCGTCACGCCGTTCATGGGCGCGTACTCGGCAGCGAAGGCCGCCTTGGAGATGTTCACGGACGCCCTCCGCCTCGAGCTGCGGCCGTTCGGCGTCTACGTCGTGCTCGTTCAGCCGGGGGCGATGCGAACAGGGTTCGCTGGGCGCGCCAAGGCGCTGCTCGACGCGGAGGCGCGCAGGCAGGGCGATCCGTGGGCAGCCTTCCTCAGGCGACTGCGGGAGTCGAACCTCTGGGGCGAGGCCAACGCTGCCGACCCGGCGAGCGTCGCCAAGGTCGTCGCGAGGGTGGCCTTCAGCCGCAGGCCCCCCGCGCGGGTCGCCGGCACCAGGGAGGTGCCGTTCCTGCGCCTGTTCGCGGCGCTGCCGGACACTGTGAAGGACAGCGTCTTCGTCAAGCCCCTTGGTTTGAACCGTCCGCGGGCGAGACGGGGGGAGCGTCACGCCGGTTGAGCCCGCCACGCCGCCCACGTCTGCCTCGCGCGATGAGCAGCCAGGCGACGATCGGTCCTAGCAGGTAGACGACGTAGAAGGTGCCGCCGCGCCACAGCGCTACCGGGCCGGCGATCGAAGCCTCCGTGGTGCGCGAGTCGACGACGAGGCCGACCATCAGCTCGGAGAACCCTGCGGCGCCGGGCGTGGGGACGAAGAAGCCGACGAGGGTGATTATCGAGAGCACAGCGAGCACGTCGAGCAGCCGCGCCTGTGCTCCGAACGCCGACAGCAGCGCCCACAGCAGCACGAAGTTGGAGAGCCACGACACGAGGTTCGCCGTGTGCAGGTAGGCGAGGCGCTGCAGCGGCAGGCCACGGAACGCGACGGCGCTGACGAAGTACTCGCGCCCCATACGGGTGAGCCGCTTGCGGAAGCGTCTCACGATCCGCCATGTCGAGAAGCGCTTGATGAGGCGGAAGAGGGCGACAGGGTAGCGGGCCAGTACGACGGCACCCACGAGGGCGACGACCGCCGCGCCCAGGGCCAGGGCGGTCACGGCAGGAGGCAGGCTCAAGGGGCTGACGATGACGATGTACGCGACGCCTATGGGGATCAGGACCCCGAGCGCTGCCAGATCGAGGATGAAGAGCTGCACGGCCACGCCGACGCCCGTGCCGATCGGCACGCCCGAGCGCTCGAGCGCCAGGACCAGCCCCGGGGCGCCTCCGGTGCCGCTGGGCGTCATAGCGGTGCCGAAGACTTGGCCGACGTGCGCCGTGAACGCCTGCCAGGCCGTGATCGTGTGGCCCTGCGACGCGAGCAGCGCCCTGATCTTCACGACGGGAGCCAGCCACAGCACAAGGAAGCTCAGCACGGCGAGGGCCGCCGTGGCCGGCGTGAAGTCGGCGCTCGTGTACGTATCGGCCGAGAAGATCGACTCGCGGGTGGCCAGGTACAGCCCGCCGAAGCCCAGCAGCAGTGCGAGCGTGAGCACGCCGAGCAGCCGTTTCACTCAGGCACCTCGAGCCGCCGAGCCGGACCCGGGCACGAGGGACGCCCCGTTCACGCGGGCCAACTCACCCGGCACCAGCAGCCCGGGGTCAACTACACCGTGGATAGCCAGCCGTGTGAGGAAGGCGCCTATCCCCGCCGTCATCGCGCCGAAGTCGAGCTTCGCTGCCTCCCGGGTGGCGTCCGCCAGTAGCGCGGGAGACGAGCGCCACCGTGAGACGACGGCGGGAAGGGCCGCGAACGACCCCGCGTGCTCACCGAGGGACCTCGACTCGAGGAACCGCACGACGGCTCTCTCGTTCAGGCCAGCGTAGCTGGCCGTTATCACGGGCCGGCCGACAGCGAGCGCCTCCATGGTGCTCGCCGGACCCGCCTTGCCTACCATCACGTCCGATGCCGACAGCGGCACCTCCATGCGTTCGACGAACCCGAGCGCGGAGACCCTGTCATGCAGACCCACCGCCCGGGCCGCTGCCGCTATCCGCGCGGCCAGCACTTCGTTGCGCCCGGTCGCGCACAGTACGTTACAGCCGGCGTGCGCCAGCCCCAACGCGGCATCTACCGCCTCGTCCGCGGCGACTCCCTCGGCTCCCAGGCTCATGAGCACGACGAAGCCGTCTCCCAGTCCCAGGCTCGCGCGGGCGGCGGCCTTGTCGGGGCCCTTCGTGAACCGTTCCGCCACCGGGTATCCGGACACGTGCAGCGCCGCAGGGGAGACGCCCAACCGGCGCAGGTCCTCCCCGGCAGCCGCGCTCGGTGCCAACACCGTCTCGGCCTGCGGGGCGGACCACAGCGCGCTGGCGTCGAAAGGCTCCGTTGCGAACACGACGACGGGGCTCTTCAGGCCGTACCGGGCGCGGGCGTCGGCGAACGCCGTGGCAAGCCAGCCGTGGTTGGCGACGATGAGGGCCGGGGGCTGTCGGTTGAGGACCTCGGTGATCCCCTTGGTGAAACCGAGCAGCAGCCGGCCCTGGACGGCGCGGCTCAGCGCCGGCGCGGCGTCCATGAGGCGCTGGCTGGCGCGAACCAGCGGCGGTCGGCCCAGCAACGCCTTCCACGAGGCCTTGTGCCTGGCGTCGAGGTCCTTCGGCCCGTACTCGGCCATGACGTCGGAGACCCGCGTCGTCAATGACCCGGCGGAAGCGGCCGTGACGGCCTCCGCCATGGCACGAGCGGTCGCGACGTGCCCACCGCCCGCAGCTATCGTCGCGAAGAGGACCTCGGACACTACCTGGACCCCGCGCGCAAGGCCTCCAGCGCCAACCGCAGACCCTCGCGCCAATCGACCCGCGGCTCGTAACCCAGCTCCTGTACCGCGTGATGGATCGAGAAGTGGACGTCGTGCGCCATGAGCCCCGCGCGGTAACGGGTCATGGGCGGCTCGGTGGCCGGGAAGAGAGCCCTCCAGGTCGCCTCCACGCCCGTCGCGATGGCCCTGGCGGGGCGCCGCGGCACGCTGAGCTTCGGTGGTTCGCTGCCCACGAGGCGCGCCAGCTCGGCGAAGAGGTCGCGCCAGCTGGGCGCTCCGCGGTCGGCGAACAGGTAGACGCGGCCGGCGGCGACCGGCGTGTGCACCGCCAGCGCTACGCCGTCCGCGAAGTTCGTCGCGTAGGTGGTGTTCAGCACGCTCTCTCCGCGTTTGAGGAGCGGCATGACGCCGCGGGCCACCGCCCTCTCGACGCGCTGGAACGTGGCGTCCCGGGCGCCGAACGGCCACAGGCCGGGCCTCACGACGACGCCCTCGACGTCGGGGCGTGTCATGACGAGGTTCTCGGCGAGGATCTTCGAGTACGCGTACGGGTTCGAGGTGTTGTCCCGCGGCAGCGTGCGCGGGTCGGCGTCACGGAAGCCCCTGTACGTGTGCACGGCGACGCTGGATATCAGCACGAACCGGCGAGTACCTGCCTTGGCGGCCGCGTCGAGAAGCCTCTGCGTGCCCAGCACGTTCGTGCGGTAGAAGGCGTCCCACGGGCCCCAGTCGGCGGCACGGGCAGCCGCGTGCACGACCGCGTCGACGCCCTGCAGGGCCCATGCCAGGTCCCCCTGCTGGCTCAGGTCGGCACGCAGCACCTCGATGGGGGCGAGCTCGCGGGCCGTACCCAGGTTCTCGACGTCCCCCCACGGGGACACCAACGCGACGACCTCGTCACCACCCGTCACGAGCCTCTCGGCTATGTAGCTGCCGAGGAACCCGTGCGCGCCCGTGACGAGCACCTTCACGACAGGAGGGTACCTGCGCGGGCGAGCAGAACGAGGTCGAGCGTGAGACCGATCGCGAGGTGCACGAGCGCGGGGTAGACGACGGACCGCGTCCTGACCGCGATGACCCCGAACAGGAGGCTGGCCGGCAGGGCCGCGAGCACCTCTGGCAACGGTTTGCCCAGGTGGACCAGCGTGGCGGCGAAGGCCTGCAGCCAGACGGCCATGACGGTGCCGAACTGCCTGTCAAGCGTGCGCAACAGGAAGCCTCGGTAGAACGCCTCGAAGGCGAGGTAGTAGAGCGCGTACAACAGGGCCCAGCCGAGGAGCGACCCCAGCGACCTGCCGATCTCGTCGCCGGCCCACGGGTAAGCACCCGCGAGACCGCTGGCATCGCCCGAGGAGAGGGCGACGACCGGAACGGCGATGAGCACGCAGACGGCTACGGCCGGCCAGCCGAAGCGGTGGTCGCCGCGCGTCAGGCCCATCTCCTTCAGGGAACCGCCCGTGGTCGTGAAGAGTAGCGCCGGCAGCGCGAGCAGGATGACGACGGTCCAGGTGATGCCGACCATGGCAGTGGGCAGGTCCCGTGGCGCGTAGCCGATCAACTGCGGGCCCGGCGACGCCAGGTACCAGAACGCCACCTGCAGGACGGCCGCGGCCGCGAGCAGGAACCAGGTACGTGCTCCCCGACGGGGGAAGAGGGCGGCGAGGTCACCGAGGAGCGCCTTCAGCGCTCCGCCCAGGGTCATAGCCCCTTCTGGAAGATCCGGTACGTCTTGTTGCGTACGCCCCCGGTCGCCTCGATCGCGTTGTTTATGCGCGTGTTGTCTTCCAGGGTCCAGCCGCACTCGCCGCCCTTTATCCCCCGATCTCGGGCTCTCTTGACGACCTCGTGGATGAGCAGTAGGTCGTACCCCCTGTTGCGGTGCTCCGGCAGGACGCCGAGCATGACCAGCCTTGCCCTGTCGATGATCCGCTTGCGGTTGAGGAGGTGGAAGATGCCGAAGGGTAGTAGCCGGCCGTTGAAGCGCGCGAGCACCTGGTTCAGGTCGGGGACGGTTATGGCCATGCCGACGGGCTCGCCTCTGTGCTCGAGGAAGAGAACGAGCTCCGGGTCGATGATCATCTTCAGGTCGTTCGCCAGGTGCTCGAGCTCGGCGTCGGAGAGCGGCACGTTGCCCCAGTTCTGCTCCCACGCGGTGGTGTGGATCATCTTCAGGATCTCGATCTCGCGGTCGAAGCGCTTCATGTCCGCGGGTCGGATCACGATGGGATAGCGGGCCTTCGTCCGTGCTGCGATGCGCTCGATGCGCTCGTCGAACGGCTTGTGGGTGTCGAACTCGAACGTGTAGAGGTCCTTGATCTTGGCGTAGCCGGCGCCTTCGACCCACCGCGGGTACTCCGGTGGGTTCTGGGGCATCATCACGGCGGGCTTCTCGTCGAACGAGTCGATCTGGAACCCGGCACCGTCGTTCATGCTCGGGTTGATGGGCCCTCTCACGGCGCCCAGCCCCTCCGACGCCGCGTGGCTCTCGACGACCTCGAGCAGCGCCTTCGCCGCCTCATCGTCGTCCGCCTCGAAGAACCCGAAGAAGGCGAGCTGCTCGTCGTGCAGGCGGATGTGCTCGTCGTCGCGGATGTAGGCGATGCGCCCAACGACGCGTCCGTCGCGCCGTGCCACGTAGAGAGCCTTCTGGGCGTGCTGCCAGAAGGGGTTCTTCGACTCGTCGAACATCTCGAACTGCGAGATCCGCAGCGGGGCCACCCAATTGGGGTCGTTCCTGTACTTGGCGTAGGGGTAGTCGACGAACGCCCGGAGACCTGGCCGGTCGGTCGCTTCCTGCACCGTGAGCTGGCCCACGGCGCTACTCAGATGACGCCGAGGCGCCTGCCGACGATGGCGAAGGCGGAGAGGAGCCTGTCGAGCTGATCGGACGTGTGGTTGGCGTTGACGCTGGTGCGGATTATCGACTGACCGTTCGGCACGCCGGGGGGCAAGGCTGGCGTCGTGAAGACGCCCTCCTCCCACAGCCCCTTCCAGAAGGCCATGGCCAGCTCGTCCTCGCCGACCAACACAGGCACGATGGGCGTCTCGGAGCCCAGCGTGTCGAAGCCCAGCTCGTTCATGCCGTCGCGGAGCTGGCGCACGTTCGCCCAGAGGTGGGCGCGCAGCTCGGGCTCGGCCTGCATGATCTCTAGCGCCTTGATCGCCGCCGCCATCTGCATGGCTGGCAGCGCGGCCGTGAAGATGAACGGCCTCGCGGCGTGCTTGACGAACTGGACTACGGCCCGGTCTGCGGCCATGAAGCCCCCGACGCTCGCCAGCGACTTGGAGAAGGTGCCGATGATGACGTCGATCTCGTCGACGAGCCCGAAGTGATCGCCTGTGCCCCTGCCCTCGGGACCGAGTACGCCGGTGGCGTGCGCGTCGTCGACGATGAGCCGGGCGCCGAAGCGGCGCTTCAGCTCGACCAGCTGCGGCAGCCTGGCGATGTGCCCGCTCATGGAGAACACGCCGTCCGTGACGATGATACGACCGCCCGGGCGGCCTGCGTCCTGCTCGAGCAAGCGCTCCAAGCCCCGCACGTCGTTGTGCTCGAACTTGCGCAGCGTGGCGAACGAGAGCTTGGCCGCGTCGTAGAGGGAGGCGTGGTCCTCCCTGTCGTAGTAGAGGATGTCGTGCCGGCCAGCGAGGGCCGAGATGACGGAGAGGCAGCCCAGGTAGCCGGCCGAGAAGGTAAGGGCCGACTCCTTGCCGAGGAACACGGCGAGCCGGTTCTCCAGTTCCTCGTGCAGGGTGAGGGTGCCGGTGAGGAACCGGGACCCGGTGCACGAGGTGCCGAAGTCATCGAGGGCGGCCCTGGCCGCCTCCTTCAAACGCGGGTCCTGCGTCAGGCCCAAGTAGTCGTTGGAGCCGGTGATGACCATCTCCTGGCCGTTCACCATGACGGTGCCGCCGCGCTGCGAGGCTATGGGTTTGAAATAAGGGTGCATGCCAGCCGCGGCGGCCTCATCTGCGCGGCGGAACGCGAACGCTTTGGCGAACGCGTCCTCAGCCCTCTTGGTCGTGACGGAGTGCGCTTCGGGTGGCGCTACCTCGGACAAGGGTTCCTCCAGGGGGGAAAGCGCCTTAGTTCTTGGCGGGACGTGGGCAGACCACGGACCGAAGCTGGCGCCAGCATGAACAACCCTACGGCACCGCCTACCCATTGGGCAAGGAGTTCTCACCCTCCTCGTGAGACGCCCGAGTAGTAGAGCCGGTCGCGAGCTGCGCTACCCCGGCGGCAGAAGCAGGTCCGCCATCCGCCGACCCCGCGAGTGGCTTAGTTCTCACCGTCTTCTGACGGTTCGACACTGAACTCCTCACAAGTCGTTGGTATCATCGAGGCCACAGGACACCACGCGGGACAGCCAGAACACCCGCCTCGACGCCTCGTCGTTGAACCATCTCAGGAGATGACCTGACGTGTTGCTCGCAACGCCTCCCGACGACGCCACGAAGACCGCGGTAACCACTCGTTCGGCAGAGCCGACAGACGCCTCACTGGTACACAGCCTGTACAGCGCCACTCCGTCGTACTTCGAGATCATCTCGATCCCCGTACCCACGCTCGAGGAGGTACGTACGGACCTCGCGACCGCCCGTGCGGACCCGCGCAGGCACGTGGAGCTGGTGCTGGTGGACGACGGCATGTCCAACGGCCTGGACCCCGTGATAAGGGACCCTGTATCCGGCGGCGTGGTGGCGGGCTATCTCGACTACAAGCTCGACTACCCTGACTCGGGCGACGCCACCGTGAACCTGCTCCTCGTGCACCCCGCCATGCAGAGCCGCGGCATAGGCGGAGCCTGTGCCCGCGACCTGGAGTCGCGCCTCACCGGGAAAGCGCGGCGGCTGCTCGCCAGCATCTACGGCGAGAACCCGCGGGCGCGGAGCTTCTGGGAGCGCCTTGGCTACGCGTTCGCGATCGACGCGAAGCCTCTCCTGGACTGGTACTCCAAGTCGTTGGCCTGAGCACGGCGCAGCTGTAGAACCCGCAGCGCGGTAACCTAGCTCCTTCATGCGAGAACGACGCGAGAGGTCCGTCGTCAGCGTCTCGATCGGCTCCAAGAAGCGCGACGTCGACGAGCGCATCGACCTGCTCGGCACACGCGTGCGTCTCCGGCGCATCGGCACGAACGGTGACCTGAGCGCGGCGAGGCGGCTCGTCTCGGAGCTCGATGGCAACGTCGACGCGATAGGCCTGGGCGGCACCGACCTGTACGTGCGCCTGGGCACCCGGCGCTACTACATCCGCGACTCGGTCCGCATCGCCTCGGCAGCGCGGTCCACCCCGGTCGTCTGCGGGGCGGGCCTCAAGGACAGTCTCGAGCGCGACGCCGTCGCTCGCCTCGACGAGCGGCTCCGGTGGGCGGAAAGACGCGTGCTCATGGTCAGCTCCGTCGACCGGTTCGGCATGGCGAAAACCATCTCCGAGCGCGGGGCGGACGTCATGTTCGGCGACCTGGTGTTCGGGATGGGCGTGAACGTGCCGCTTCGCTCCATACGGTCCGTCCGTCGGATCGGCCGAGTCGTGCTGCCCGTCGTGACCCGGCTGCCGTTCAAGTGGTTCTATCCGACGGGCGCTGCGCAGGACTCGACGACTACCCGCCCCGGCCTTGTCAAGCACTACGACTGGGCTGACGTCATCGCCGGCGACTGGCACTACATCAAGCGCTTCGCCCCGCGCGACATGAGCGGCAAGGACGTGCTGACGAACACGACGACGGCCGCGGACGTCGAGATGCTCGGGCGCGCAGGGGTAAGGCGCCTGATCACGACCACGCCCCGTGTGAACGGACGGTCGGTGGGCACCAACCTGCTCGAGGCCGCGATCGTGGCGGTGGTCGGCGCAGCCGGGGAGCTGCCCAAAGAACGTTATGACCAGCTCATCGCCGAGGCCGGTCTCGGTCCGACCGTCGTCGAGCTATAGGGCTGCGTCTGGCCGCTCATGCGGGCACCGCATGGTGGCTTTCGTGCCGTCTGCCACGCCGAAGGGTGGATGCTAGACTGGCCCGTCTCGGGCCCCTGACCGCTATGGGTGGGGCCACGTGAGCCGCTTCGTCGGGGGATACCCGGCTGCTTGATACGCGGCTAGCTTCGGCAGTCGGAGGACAAGGGAACCTTATGATCAGCGTTACTGACCTGCGCAGTGGAACGAAGGTCGAGATGGACGGCGGGCTCTGGGAGGTCGTCGACTACCAGCATCAGAAGATCGGCCGTGGCGGAGCGAAGATGGTCGCCAAGTTCCGTAACCTCGAGACGGGCTCCATAGTGGAGCGTTCGTTCAACGCCACCGAGAAGATCCAGGACATCTTCATCGAGTACAGGACGATGTCCTTCCTCTACGCGGACGGCGACCAGTACACGTTCATGGACAACGAGACGTACGAGCAACCCACGTTGAGCCGCGAGCAGATCGGCGACGGCGCCCGCTTCCTCAAGGAGAACGTCGAGGTGACCGTCGACTACTTCCAAGGCAGGCCGCTCAAGGTCACCCTCCCCAACGTGGTGGAGCTGACGATCACCAGGACCGACCCTGGCGTCAGGGGCGATACCGTCTCCGGCGGTTCCAAGCCGGCCGAGCTCGAGTCCGGCGCGACTGTCAGCGTCCCGCTGTTCATCGAGCAGGGCGAGGTCGTCCGCGTCGATACGCGCTCGGGTGAGTACCTGGGTAGGGCCTGAGCGGCATGCAGATAAAGGACATAAGGCGCCTGCTCGACGTGATCAAGGACACCGAGGTCAACGAGTTGACCCTGGAGACGGGCGAGTACAAGCTCACCGTCAAGCTGGGGCTCGGAGGCCACCAGGTCTACGGCACGGCGCCGATGGCCGGCAGCATGCAGCACGCTGCTGCCGCGCCGGCCTCGCAGCCCGCCCAGCCTGCGCCCGCCTCCGAGGCACCGGCCCAGGCCGCGGCCGAGGCGCCTGCCAAGGACGAGAAGCTCATCGACGTGACGGCGCCCATCGTCGGTACGTTCTACTCGTCTCCGTCGCCTGACGCGCCGCCGTACGTACGCGAAGGTGACAGCGTCAAGGCCGGCTCTGTGCTGTGCATCATCGAGGCCATGAAGCTGATGAACGAGATAGAGGCCGACGTCGCCGGTGTCGTGCGCGAGGTCCTCGTCGACAACGGTCAGCCGGTCGAGTACGGACAGGTCCTCTTCCGCATCGAGCCGGGCTGAGTCCAGGGTGTTCCGCAAGATACTCGTAGCGAACAGGGGCGAGATCGCCCTCAGGGTGGTGCGCGCGGCCAGGGAGCTGGGCGTGCAGACCGTCGTCGTCTACTCGCAGGCGGACGAGAACTCGCTGCCCGTACTGCTGGCGGACGAGGCCGTTTGCATCGGCCCGGCACCGGCCAGCGGCAGCTACCTGAACGTCAGGAACATCCTCGCCACCGCTCTGGTGACGGGCGCCGAGGCGGTGCACCCGGGCTACGGCTTCCTGGCCGAGAACTCCGAGTTCGCCACCAAGTGCGAGGAGCACAACCTCGTGTTCATAGGTCCCCGCCCCGAGCACATCGCCAGGATCGGTGACAAGTCGTCTGCCAGGGCGCTGGCCCAGGAGGCCGGCGTGCCGGTCACGCCGGGAAGCGGGGCCCTGCACGGTCTCGACGGGGCACGCGGGTTCGCCGACGAGGTCGGCTTCCCCCTCATCCTCAAGGCATCGGCTGGTGGGGGCGGACGCGGCATGCGAGTCGTACAGAGCTACGCCGACCTGGAGCGCCAGTTCGTCAACGCTCAGGAGGAGGCGCGCGCCTCCTTCGGCAACCCCGAGCTGTACATCGAGAAGTACATCGAGGAGCCCAAGCACATCGAGATCCAGGTGTTCGGGGACGGCGAGGGCAACGTCGTCCAGCTCTTCGAGCGTGACTGCTCGATCCAGCGGCGCTACCAGAAGCTCCTCGAGGAGGGTCCTTCCCTCCTCGACGACGACCTGCGGAACCGCATCGCCGACGCCGCTGTCAAGCTCGCCAGGCACATCGCGTACCGCGGGGCGGGAACTTGCGAGTTCCTCGTCGACAAGGACGGCAACTTCTACTTCTCCGAGATGAACACCCGCATCCAGGTCGAGCACGCCGTGACCGAGATGATCACCGGCACCGACCTCGTTCAGGAGCAGATAAAGGTGGCAGCCGGCGAGGGCCTCTCGTGGCGTCAGGACCAGCTTCAGGTCGACGGACACGCCATAGAGGTGCGTATCAACGCCGAGGACCCCGACCACGACTTCAGGCCCATGGCCGGGACGATCACCGACGTGCACTGGCCGGGCGGCCCCGGCGTCCGTGTCGACTCCCACGTCTACAGCGGTTACCGCATCCCGCCCAACTACGACAGCCTGCTCGCCAAGATCATCGCCTGGGCGCCGACGCGTGACGAGGCGATCAGCCGGATGGATCGCAGCCTGCGGGAGACCGTCATCGAGGGCGTCAAGACAACGATCCCGTTCCACCTGCGGGTTCTCGACAACGCGTTCTTCCGCCGGGGGCAGGTCTACACGAACTTCGTGCCGCGTAGGATGAGCTCATGACCGAGTCGACCGACCTCGACATATCGGCCGACGTGCTCTACGGCATCGTCCAGCTCGCCCTCGATCAGGTCGAAGGCCTTCACACGGTCCAGCCGCCGGTGCGCGTCGGCGAGATCCTCACAGGCCGCCGTGCCAAGGGCATTCAGGTCGAGCGCGGCGAGGGCGGCATATCCGCCTCCCTGACCGTGTGTGTCGACTACGGCGTCGAGATCCCGAAGGTGGCCGCGGAGGCCCAACGGGCCGTGCGCGAAGCGGTCGCCTCGATGACCGGCCTCAGCGTACAGACCGTGGACGTCACGGTCGAGGACGTCGACCTCAAGCGGAACGATGGCTAAGAGCGTGCGTTGGTACCCAGTTGGCTAGGCGCAGGGCCAGGGAGCTGGCGTTCCGGACGCTCTTCCAGGCGGAACGCGGCGCTGACGACCTGCTCGCCGTATGGTCCGGTGTCCGCGCAGACCTGGCCGAGGAGCCGGAGGACGCTGGAGACGACCCGTACGGCGATCCACTGGACCGAACGGCGATCGCCCTTGCCGACAGCCTGTTGAAGGCCTACGCGGAGGACGGTGAGCGCGTCGACGCCGTGTTGGAGGAGAACATCACCGGGTGGTCGTTCGGGCAGATGTCCCAGACGGACCTGAACGTGCTGCGCGTGGCCGTCACCGAGCTGCTCCACCTTGAGACTCCCGCACCCGTCGTGCTGGAGATGGCCGTGCGGGTCGCCAAGCGCTACGGCGGGGACGACTCCGGCCGGTTCGTGAACGGCGTCCTCGCCAAGGTCGTGCGGTCGTTGCGCTCCGCCGGACGCGTGCCGGGAGCGGCCAGAGAAGCGTCGAACGACGGGGAGGCCGATCCGGAGGGCGGTGAGACCGGGGTGTTCGGCGCCGCGGGGACGGAGGGACGCGAGTGAGCGCCACGTTGATGGACGGCCGGCTGGCCTCCGGCGAGGTCGTGCTTCGGCTGTCGCGGCAGGTGGCGGCGCTCGATTTCACCCCCAAGCTGACGTTCGTTCGTGTGGGCGAGGACCCGGCGAGCGCCTACTACGTGCGCTCCAAGGAGCGTTTGGCGGCCAAGGTAGGCATCGCGTCCGAGACTCGCGTCCTTCCCGAAGGTACGGGCCAGGCCGAGCTCCTAGCGCTCGTCGAAGGTCTGAACGCCGACCCGGAGGTCGACGGCATCCTCGTCCAGCTCCCTGCACCCGGCATCGACGAGGCCGAGGTGTTGAACGCGATCGACCCCGCGAAGGACGTCGACGGGCTCCACCCGGTGAACGTCGGCAGGCTCTGGAGCGGTAGGCCTGGTCTGCGGCCCGCCACACCCTCCGGAGTGCTGGCGCTGGCGGACCGCTACGACGTGCCGCTTTCAGGCGCGCGGGCGGTGGTCGTGGGGCGTTCGAACCTCGTCGGCAAGCCTGTCGCCGGCATGCTGCTGGCCCGCGACGCGACCGTGACGATCGCACACTCCCGCACCAGGGACCTGGCCGAGGTGACGCGCGAGGCCGACGTACTCGTGGCGGCCGTTGGACGCCCCGGCCTCGTGACCTCCGACATGGTCAAGCCCGGGGCGGCCGTCTTCGACGTCGGCCTGTCGCGTGTCGACGGCAAGATCGTAGGGGACGTCGACCCGGCCGTCGCGGACGTGGCCGGTTGGCTCACGCCCATGCCGGGCGGCACCGGGCTCATGACCGTCGCGATGGTCGTAGCCAACACGCTCGCAGCGGCGGTCGCCCGAAGGGGTGGAGGTTGAGCGGGCTGCTGGCGAACCAGCCACTGCTCGTCGCTGTCGCCGCCACGGTGTTCGCGCAGCTTCTGAAGCTGGTCATCGTCGTCCTTACCGAAAGGCGCTGGGCCTTCGCGCGCTTGCTGGAGACCGGCGGCATGCCGTCCTCCCACAGCGCGGCCGTCTCGGCGCTCGCCGTGTCGATGGGGCTGCAGTACGGCTGGGAGAGCCCACACTTCGCCATCGCCGCGGTGTTCGGCTCGATCGTGATGTACGACGCCACGGGGATCCGACGCGCCGCCGGTCTGCAGGCGGAGCTCATAAACGAGCTGGTCAGCGAGCTGGGCCACCTCTTCGACGAAGGGTTCAAACCGCAGGCCTTGAGGACGCTGCTTGGTCATACGTACCCCCA
The DNA here is from genome assembly GCA_035654755.1 of Trueperaceae bacterium. Classification (GTDB taxonomy): domain Bacteria; phylum Deinococcota; class Deinococci; order Deinococcales; family Trueperaceae; genus DASRWD01. Next base: position 5,055 of record DASRWD010000111.1, on the reverse strand, counting down.
GGTGATCGTCGGGGCGATCCTGGGCATCGTGGTGGCCGTCGCCTTCGGCATCTGAGCTCGCGTCGAGCGCTCTTCGACGGCCCGAAGCCTTCACGAGTGGTCAGCGGCCTGTCTGACAGTGCGCGCGACGAACGCGCCTCTCACCTCCTGGGCGCCGGCAGAGAGCAGGGCCGCGGCGCAGGCGCGGTAAGTGGAACCGGTCGTGAGGACGTCGTCGACCAGCAGCACCCGCCCTGAGACGCTGCGCGTGGCACCGAAGGCCCCGCCGGCGTTGACCGCCCTGCCGGCCCGTGTGAGGCGCTTCTGGGTGCCGGCCACCGGTGAGCGCGCGAGCATGGCGACATGCGACCTGCGCACGGCGTGCGCGACGACAGCAGCCAGGACTGCAGCCTGATCGAAGCCACGCTCGGCCAAGCGGGATGCGGACGTCGGCACATGCGTGACCAGGTCGGCCTGGAAGCGCCAGGCGGTCACGCGGACGCTTAGCAGCCGGCCGAGGAAGTCTCCCAGTCGCCTGCCACCTCGGTGTTTGAAAGCGGACACGCAGCGGTGTAGCGGCCCGGCGTAGGGTCCGACCCAGCACCATTCGCCCACCGGCGGCGGTAGGGCTCCGGCAGCGGCCTCGAGCCAAGCGGCGCAGGCGGCGCACACGCCCGCGCTACCGGCGGCTGCCGCCTGACAGACCGGGCAGCGGTCGAGCGTGCCTAGCGTGTTGTCGACGACCGAGCGTGCCAACGACCTGCCGCTTCCCATGCGTCGAGGGTAGGGCAGTGGAGGCTGGTCCATCGCCGACGGCCGGCCCGGAGCCGAGGAACTCTTGGCCAGAGCCCATGGCGGGCCTACCGAGTCCTGTCGGCCACCCTGGACAGCTCGTCCATCAACGCGTCCGCCCATGCCGGCCTGGGGGCCTCGTCAAGCGCCTCACCCAGCGTACGGAGCCCACGCTCGGTCAGGCGGTCCGCTACGGCCTGCGCGTACTCGAGGGAGCCGTGCCTTCGCATGAGGTCAAGGACACGGTAGACGTCCTCGTCCGAGCGCTCCGCACGGGGCTTGGACAGGCGCCGCGTCACGTCGACCCTGTCGTCCTGGCTCACGTTGGCGAGCAGGTGAGCCAGTATCAGCGTGCGCTTGGCCTCGTACAGGTCTCCGAGGGCCTCCTTGCCGTAGCCCGGTGTGTCAGCGCTGGCTGCGAGGTTGAGAACGTCGTCCCTGACCTGAAAGGCTCCGCCCAGGTCCAGCCCGGCCGCACCCAGGCGCGGGTCGGGTCGTTCGCCCGCGAGCAGCGCCCCCAGCCTGAGTGGCGAGGCCACCGTGTACCAGGCGGTCTTGAGCGTGACCATGCGCAGGTACTCTTCCTCGGATACGTCGAACCTGCCGGCAGCCACGTAGGACAGGTCGAGGTGCTGCCCGGCCGCCGTGTTGCTTACCATCGCCCCGAACTCGTCGAGGACCGACCGCACCGTCCGCGTCCTCTCGGGGGTGGCCTCGGCAGTGGCGAGCAGTGTGTGCAGCAGCCGCCACATGTGCACGTGGAGGGCGTCGCCCACGTTCAATGCCACAGGCATGCCGACCAGACGATGAAGGGCCGGGGCTCCGCGGCGCTCCTCGGACCCGTCTTCGATGTCGTCGTGAACGAGTACCCAGGCCTGGAACAGCTCCAACGCGGCGGCCACCGTCACCGCGTCGCCCAGATCGCCAGCGCCGTGCGCGGCCGCCGAGAGCACGACGGTCCGACCGCGCAGTGTCTTGCCGCCACGGTTCGGGTAGTCGCGCTGGTGCGCGTAGAAGCGTGCCAGCTCGGGGTCTTCGTGGGTCGTCGGCAGCGCGGCGAGCATCCGGTCGCGCACTCGAGCACCGAGCACCTCGCTCGGTAACGGTTCGTCCGTTGCGTGCACTGCGTCTATTCGAAGACCGCTGTCACGATCCAAGTGCCGACCAGCAGGGCCAGTACGAAGATGAGCAGGTAGGGGAGAGAGACCCAGTAGGTGCGCAGTATCAGCCGGAAGACGTCCCCGCGAGTTAGTTTCCTGCGGGTCCCGACCGGGTTCCCGGGTGCGCCTTCAGGAGTGGCCACGACCGGATGATAAGACGTGGCCCGACCGGATGGGGTCGGGCCACGCCGTTCGTTCGGAACCGTCGCCTAGCTCAGGGCCTGTGGATGCACGCCTTGAAGTGGCCGGGCGCCACCTCTTCGAGCGGCGGCACGACCTCGGCGCACTCCTTCGTCGCGATCGGACAGCGCGTGCGGAAGACGCAGCCGGACGGCGGGTTGATGGGGCTGGGGATGTCGCCCTGGAGGATGATGCGCTCGCGTCTCACCGTGGGGTCGGGGATGGGAACCGCCGACAGCAGGGCCTCGGTGTACGGGTGGATGGGGTTGGCGTAGAGCTCCTTGGAGGGAGCGATCTCCATGATCCGGCCCAGGTACATGACGACGACGTGGTCGGAGATGTACTCGACGACGCCGAGGTCGTGCGCGATGAAGAGGAGCGTGAGGCCCAGCTCCTCCTTGAGGTCCAGGAGGAGGTTGACGACCTGTGCCTGGATCGAGACGTCGAGCGCCGAGACCGGCTCGTCGGCGACGATGAACTCCGGGTCCACGGCCAGCGCGCGGGCGATACCGATGCGCTGCCGCTGACCGCCAGAGAACTCGTGCGGGTACCGTCGCATGTGGTTCGGCGAGAGGCCCACCCTCTCGAGGAGGCTGGCCACGCGCTGCTCGCGCTCGCGACCTCGGGCGAGGTTGTGGATGGTCATGGCCTCGCCGATGATGTCGCCGACCGACATGCGCGGGTTGAGGCTCGCGAACGGGTCCTGGAAGATGATCTGCATCTTCTTCCGGTACTCGCGCATCTGGGACTTGCTGATCTGGGTGATGTCCTGACCATCGAACCTGACCTCACCCGAGGTGGGCTCTATGAGACGCAGGATCGACCGCCCGACCGTGGTCTTGCCAGAGCCGGACTCACCCACCAACCCGACGACCTCGCCACGCCGGACGTCGAAGGAGACGTCCTCGACGGCCTTCACGTTGGCGACGACGCGGGAGAATATACCGCCCCTGATGGGGAAGTACTTCCGCAGGTTCCTGACCTCGAGCAGGTTCTCGGACGAGTTCACGGTACCCGCGACGTCCTTGTGTGGCAGGTCGCTCATGCCAGGATCTCCGACTTCAGGTCGAGTTCGTTCCAGCGGACACAGCGGACCTGGTGACCGTTACCGGCGTCCTCGAGAGGCGGGATGGCGGCTTTGCAGCGGTCCTGGACGAACCTGCAGCGCGGATGGAACGCGCAGCCCTCGGGCAAGTTGAGGGGGTTCGGCACGTTGCCCGGGATCGCCTGCAGACGTTCCTGATGCTCCGCGGCCCGGTCTACGCGCGGGATCGAGTTCATCAGGCCCAGCGTGTACGGCATGAGCGGCTCGGCGAAGATGGAGTTGACGTCCGCCTCCTCGACGGCCCGGCCCGCGTACATGACGACGGCCCTGTCCGCGATCTCCGCGACCACGCCGAGGTCGTGCGTGATGAACAGGATCGACATGCCGATCTCTTCCTGCAGCTTGCGCATGAGGTCGAGGATCTGTGCCTGGATCGTGACGTCGAGCGCCGTCGTGGGCTCGTCGGCTATGAGCAGCTTGGGACCACACGACAGCGCCATCGCGATCATGACGCGCTGACGCATGCCACCTGACATCTGGTGAGGGTAGTTCTTGACGCGCTTGCCCGGCTCGGGGATGCCGACGAGGTCGAGCATCTCCGCCGACATGCGCATGGCCTCGCGGTACGACTTCCCCTGGTGGAGGACGATCGCCTCGGCGATCTGGTCGCCAACCGTGTACACGGGGTTGAGGCTCGTCATGGGCTCCTGGAAGATCATGGAGATGTCGTTCCCGCGAATCTTACGCATGGCCCGCTCGGACTTCGTTACCAGGTCTTCGCCCTCGAAGAGGATCTGACCCCCGGCGATGCGACCCGGCGGGGTGGGGATGAGCCGCATCACCGACAGGCTGGTGACGGACTTGCCGGAGCCGGACTCGCCCACGACTGCGAGGGTCTCGCCGCGGTCCAGGTGGAAGCTGACGCCGTCCACCGCCTTGACCGTGCCCTCGTCAGTGTCGAAGTAGGTCTTGAGGTCGACGACCTCGAGTAGCCTCTCGCTTTTCGCCATCTACGCGTACACTCCTAGTCGCGGACCGACTGCGCGTTGGGGGACGGCAGCAGACCGGGTGAGTCAGCTAGAGCGCGCGGACTTAACAATCACGCTGCCCAGCAAGATAGTCACTTAGACCGTGTATGGAGATACGCGGATAAGACCCATTACGAAGGAGCACGCTACCTGCGCTTCTTCGGGTCGAACGCGTCGCGTAGGCCGTCGCCTAATAGGTTCCAACATAACACGGCCAAGAAGATGGGTATGCCGGGGATGAGAAGCCACGGGACGAACTGGATACTCACACCCCGCGCCGTAGCATCTCTCAGCAGCAGGCCCCAGCTCGACGTGTCTACCTCGCTCGGCCCCAAGCCCAGGAACGACAACCCCGTCTCGGCCAGGATGAACCCCGGGATCGTGAGGGTGAGGTCGACGATCACGTAGCTCGCCGTGGACGGCAGGAGGTGGCGCCACAGGACGCGTGTCTCGCTTGCCCCGAGGGCCTTCGCCGCTGCTGCGTAGTCCAGCTCTCGAGCCGAGAGGATGAGGCCACGTATCACGCGTGCCAGCCCGCCCCAACCCACGAAGCCCAGCACGACGACCGTCATGAGGAACGTCTGTGCCGAGTTCATCTCCAGGCCTATGGCCTGGGCTATGGGGTTGCGGGGGTCCCTCAGCAGCGAGGCCAGCACGATCAGCAGGAACAGCCCGGGGATGGCCGCGATGACCTCGACGAGACGCATTATGAGGTCGTCGACGAAGCCGCCGTAGAAGCCTGCCAGCCCGCCCATGAGCAGGCCGAGGAACAGCGTCACCCACACCGCCAGGATTCCTATGGTCAACGACACCTGGCCTCCGAACATCACCCTGGAGAAGACGTCCTTGCCAAGGTTGTTCGTGCCCCACA
>DASRWD010000110.1:0-2586 GCA_035654755.1 Trueperaceae bacterium | reverse complement strand
GGGGAAGCTCGCCCTGACCTGCAGCCCTTCATCGGTGGCCTCGACGATCCGCGCGTGGTCCGCGCCCAGGGTCCGAGCGACCCTTCTCGTGGCGAGGTCCAGGGTCGGCTGGACGTCCCTGGTCGCCAAGGTCGAGGCGGCTAGCTCGGCGAACACCGTCTGCTCGGTCGCGCGCCTCTCGAGCAGGCTCCTCGCGTTCACCTGATCGGAGATCTCGACGCCCACCCCGAGCACGAACGGTGCGCCGTCGAGGTGCACCAGGCGTCCCGTAAGCAGGTACGGCGTACTGACGCCGTGCACGCTGCGGAGGCGCCCTTCCATCGAGGAAGCTCCGTTCGCGAACGCCGCGGCGATGTGTTCGCGCACCTCCTCGGCCTCTACGACGATGTCTGCAGCTGTCGCCTTCGTCAGCTCGTCGCCGGTGAGTCCGGTGACGCGCTCCAGCTCGTCGTTCCAGCGCACGAGGTGCTCGTCGTCCATCATGTAGAAGACGCCGGGCAGGCTGTTGAGGATCGCTTCGACCAGTCGCTGCTGTTGCTCGAGCTGGCTCTGGACTCGGCGCCATTGGGTGACGTCGTGCATGAGCATGATCGCGTGAGGCTCGCCGGCAAGTGTGATGGGCTCGAAGGTGAACGTCCCGAACCCCGGCAGACCGTCGGCCCCCGTGAACGGCGCCTCGGTCGTCAGACGTCTATCCCGCTCCAAAGCGCCCGCAAGGCCCGAAAATCCGTCCGGCTCTGGCGCGAGGCCGATCTGCTGTAGAGTCCGGCCTATCACGTCCGGTCGCCCTTGGCCGAACGTCTTGATGAAGGCGTCGTTCACGTCCAGTACCCTCAAGTCATGTGCCTTGAGTAGGGCCATGGGACTGGGGCTGTTCCTGAACGCGGTCGTGAACCGCCTGTCGCTCTCACGCAACCTAGCCTCCGTGAGTCGTTTCTCGGTCTGGTCGCGCAGGATCTTCAGGTAGCCGATGACCTCACCGTCCGGGCTCTTGACCGCGCGCATGATGCCGTTGGCCCAGAACCGCGACCCGTTCTTGCGCACGTGCCAGCGGTCGTCCATGGCCTCGCCCTGCGCGCGGGCGACGGAGAACTCCTTGTCGTCGGCCCCCGCAACGCGATCCTCCAGCGTGAAGATGACGCTCCCGGGCTTCCCGACGAACTCGTGCTCCTCGAAACCGAAGAGCTCTCGCACTCCCTCGTTCCACGAGTCGATGACTCCATGCTCGTCGAGGGTGAAGACCGCGTATTCTCGCAATCCGCCCACCAGCAACGACCACGGCTGCTCGGTGATGGGTGTCCGGTTGCTCATCAAGCACACCTTAGAGGTCACGTCTGAGCGTCACATCACATATCGGGTGGGTTTCATAGGCTGCGTCTTGGGCGATCCGGCCGGGCGGCCATAAGATACGAGTCCGTCGTGGACCGAGAGCGCATCCTCATCGTCGAAGACGACCCCAACCTCGCACGGGCGCTGGAGACCGAGCTCCTCCGCCTATACGACGTAGTCGTGGCGTCAACGGGTCAGGCCGCGTTGGAGCTAGCGCAGACGGAGCCGTTCGACCTCATAGTCCTCGACCTCGGCCTTCCCGACATGGATGGCCTGGACGTGGCAGCCGAGTTGAAGGACCACAACGCCGCCATCCTGATGCTGACGGCCCGCGCTGACGTCCGCAGCCGCGTTGCCGGCCTCTACATTGGGGCTGCTGATTACCTCGCCAAGCCGTTCGACATGCAGGAACTGCTGGCACGGGTCTACGCTCAACTCCGCAGTCGCGGCAGGCAAGAGGTGTACTCGGTTGGGCCCCTGACGTTGTCGATCGTCGACCGCACCTGCACGGTGGACGACCAGGTCGTCGCGCTAACCGCCCAGGAGTTCGCGCTGCTCGAGCTGCTGCTGGCGAACCAGGGCAGGGTGTTCTCGAAGAGCACGATCGAGGACCGTCTCTACAGAGCCGAGCCACCCAGCTCGAACGCGGTCGAGGTGCTGGTCTCCAGGTTGCGAGGCAAGCTCTCCGCGGTCGGCGTGAAGGACGTCGTAGAGACCGTGAGGGGCCTCGGATACGTGACCAGAGAACGAGCGTAGGGTGACGCTCAGGACGCGGATAGGCCTTGCGGCGATCGGGCTTACGGCCGCGATAGTCATCGGGTTCGGCGCACTGGCGTACAGCGTCTTCACTCGGCAGCAGTCTGAGCAGCTGCGCCTCATCCTCGGCAACGACCTGGAGCGCGTGACGGCGCTGCTCGACCAGCCCTTGCTGGGAGCGTCTTTCCCGACGGGGAACTCGAGCCTCGTGATACTGCAGTTGGTCACGCCCGGCGGCGTCGTGGCCGTCAACTGGGGCGGTTTGGAGCTTCTGCCGGTCGTATCCGAGCCGACGTTGATGCAACGTGGTGACCGGACGTTCCTCGTGACGACCGGCGCCTGGCCGACGACCGACGGGACGGTGCGTCTGGCGCACGACGTTACCGCAGCGCTGGGCCTCCGACGCGGGCTGCTGGGCAGCCTGGTAGCCGCGGCCGCTGTGGTCCTCTTGGTGGCGGGAGCGGCGGCTTTCCTGGCCGCGCGCAGGATGCTGGCGCCCCT
>DASRWD010000109.1:0-3182 GCA_035654755.1 Trueperaceae bacterium | reverse complement strand
GCGGTCCTCCTGCTCGAGCGCCTGCAGCCGCCGGGTCAGCCGTACTGGCGTACCGTGCTGAGCTACTGCGCGTGGGGCAACTTGCAAGCTGTCCTCGACGAGTACCTGCACCATCTCGCGGGTGCGGAGGGCATCTCCGAGATAGGGACCGACGACGAGCTGATGACGATCGCGGTCCGGGCCCGCGAGGCGCTGACCCTTCGTCCGTCGTCGTACAAGGCATTCGACCCCGCCAACCCCGGTGAGCCGATTACCTTCCTCAGTCGGTTCGCGTTGAGGTACGGCACCAGGCGTCGCGACGATGACGAGGCCCGCCAGCCACTTGTCCGATCGGCCTTCAACTCTCCGTTCTGGCCGTTCGTGCTCGCGACCACGAGCATCGGCCAGGAGGGCCTCGACTTCCATTGGTGGAGTCATGCCGTCGTCCACTGGAACACCCCGGCCAACGCGGTGGACTTCGAACAGCGCGAAGGTCGCGTGTTCCGCTACGGCGGTCACGCGGTACGCCGAAACCTTGCTCGCCGACACCGCGCCGACGTCCTCCGTTCGTCCGGGCGCAACCCGTGGGCTGCCGCTTACGCGGTCGGCGTTGCTGGCGGCAGCGTCGGTGAGTTCGCCCCTCACTGGATCTTCCCGGGACCGGCCCGCATCCAGCGCCATGTGAGCCCGTATCCGTTGAGCTCGGACCAGGACCGCTACCAGCGGCTCAAGGACGACCTCGTCCTCTACCGCCTGACCCTCGGGCAGCCACGGCAGGAGGACATGCTCGACCTCCTGCGGCGGAGGGGAGCGGCTCACTCCACCGACGTGGTGGCGCAGGCGCGCATCGACCTGCGACCGCCGCGCTGAGCCGTACCCGCCGCGGCGCTGCCATGCTGATCACACCGCGGTGGCGTATGTTGTCTCGCCCGCTGCAGTTCCTCCGCGACGTACGCCTCCGTGAGCTCGTCGAGAAAGTCCGGTCTCAGGTAGCTGATGTACGGCTGAGCACGTGCCATATGTCCTCGGAGAGACTGCCGTGTGATTCACGCCATGACGCCACCCGTTGGCGGTCTCTAGCCGGGTCGGCCGCCACGGTGGGGCGCCTGTTGACGGGGTCCTCGCACTTCTGGCGTTGCCCGACGCCTCTGAGCGGCTCGCCAAGGCTGATCATGGTGGTGCCCACGATTACGATCATGGTCCGCTGGCCGCGCGTGACGACGCAGCAGCCTGGATGACAGCGTGAGGGCGCGCGACTCGGTTGATGAATAGAATGCCGGTATGGCCGCTGCTTACGCCGATCTTCACGCTTTGGTTGATCGTCTGACGCCGGAGCAGGCGGACGCCTTGCGCGCGCTTCTGCGGCAGCTGGTCGCGGCCACCGAGCAGGCGCCCTCAACCCGTCGTAAAGGTGCGGACGGCAGGGTGCGCAGACTCTCGTTCGCCGGCGCGTTGCGGACGGGTAAGGATGACCTGGCCGCGAGGTCAGAAGAGATCATTCGCGCGGAGCTGGGCGACGCTGCGTGATCGTCATCGACACCGGTCCGCTGGTCGCAGCCCTGAACGCGGACGACAAGGATCACGAGCGGTGCGTACGCCTCCTGGAGACCCATCAGGGCCGGCTGTTGGTACCCGCCCCGGTCTTGACCGAGGTCTGCTGGTTGCTTGAACGGGAACAGGGGGCCCAGGCGGAAGCTCTGTTCCTCGAGGCGCTGGCACGAGGCGAGCTTGATCTTGTAGCGGTGACCGCGGGGGACTTGCAGCGCATGGCGGAGCTGGTGCGCCAGTACGCCGATCTGCCACTCGGCGCTGTCGACGCGTCAGTGATAGCGGTCGCGGAGCGACTCGCGGTGACTGAGGTCGCGACCTTGGACGTACGCCACTTCACAGTCGTACGCCCTGCGCACGTGAAGGCGCTGACGCTGTTGCCTTGAGTCCTCTATCCACGCGTCGCGCCATCCGATGTTGATGAGACGCCGGAAGCGGCCAGGGCGTGAGAGTGGGACTCAGGATCTCCGCGTTGCCCGCCTCTCGTCTCGCGACACGCCGGTCGCAGGCGCGTCGGGTGGACGCCAGTGGCACGGCGCCGTACACCACGTCCGTGAACGCCACTACCGCCCGAGGGGGAAGGGCCGTTCTCCAGGTGCTGGCACACACAGCCCCGTCCACGCTCACATCAGCGCTCAACCGGACTCTTCGGCAAGTACCCAGACCTGCTTGAGAGGGAGGTCGGCGCGGATCTTCTCGTCTAGTCGTGGATAGTTGGCCAGGACCTTCTCCAGCAGGTCGTCCGCCTCCCAGACGCGCAGGTTCAGTCGCTGCGACTCGGCTAGCTGCCGCGCTGGCTTGGTGAGACCTCCCCACGCCACGAGAAGGGCCTGCGTCGCCTGGAGGGCAGCGCAGGCGCCGAGCAACTGGTTCACTACCTCTATACCGACAGGGGACGCCTGCGACTTCACCTGTACCACCACAGTGGGCGGGTCGAGACCGAGCGGGCCACGGCCGGCGACGATGTCGACCCCGCCGTCGGGGCCGGGCGGAGCTTTGTCGCAGATGTACCCCTCAGCCGTCAGTACCGCCTTGACGAGGTCAGCGAGTCGGTGGCCTGCGAACCGTTCGCCGATGGCGACCTGGATACGGTCGGAGGCGACCTGCACGACGTCGATCTCGGCCGTTGAGCTGTCGGTCGGGTCGACCTCCTCCCCAACCGTCGTGGTGGTCGGCGTGATGACGCCGCTCCGCGCGCCTGGGTCCTGCCCGGTCTTGAGCACCTGCTCCAGCCGCCACGCGCCATCGTTTCGCGAGATCTCGCAGATGGTGAGGAACGCCCCGAGCGAGTACAAGAGGTCCTGCTTGATGGCACTGCGCGGAACGTCGGTACGCGTCCACTCCACGCGGACGATGTGGCGGCGGTCGGGGTCAGGCTCACTGGCGAGATACTGATAGCCGTGGGAGACCGTTCCCAGGGCCACGTGCCTGGTCGTCTTCAGCGGCAGAACCACGATGTCGCCAACTGCCACCCGGTTGCGGAGGGCGTGTAGCTGCCCGGTGGCGTTGGCGTGGAATGCGGAGGAGTTGGTTGGGAAGGCTTTCTCGACCACCTTGCGGACCGCCTCACGGGTGGTGGCCCGAGACAGGTCGTCGACCTCCCGCCAGCCACCGCCCGCGTGGCCGTTCTCCAGACACCACTGGTCCCGCTCGCC
>DASRWD010000108.1:0-6825 GCA_035654755.1 Trueperaceae bacterium | reverse complement strand
CGACCACCACGCCCCAGCCCAGCGCCATGACCGCGCCCCGCGACACGACGTGCTTCAGGGCCGCGGCATCCCGCGCTCCAACGGCGCGGCCCGCGTACACCTCGACGCCGAGGGACACGCCGTCGATGAGCGTCGCGAGCAACAGGTAGGACTGGAGCAACAGCTGGTTGGCGGCCAGCACCTCGGTGCCCAGACGAGCGCTGCGCTCGTTGAGTAGAGCCAGGCTGAGGCTCAGCAGAACGGTCCGCACGACCAGGTCCGTGTTCGCTGCCAGGAGCCGGCGCCACGCCGCTCCGTCCAGGACGTGCGCGAGGCCGGCGCGCCAGCGTGCCGCCGGCACATGCCGCAGGGCCAGTACGAGGATCACGACTACCGCCGCAGCCTCCGCGGTAACGGTCGCCCAGGCAGCTCCCCCTATGCCGAGATCCCTTATGAGCACGAGGTAAGCGCTCAGCGCCGCGTTGAACGCCGTCATGAGCGCCTGCGTCGCCAGCAAGGTTCTGGGGCGGCCGGTGCCCATGAGCCACGCCTGCATGGCGTAGAGGGACAGGGTCAGAGGAGCACCGATGATGCGGATGCCGAAGTAGGTGCGGACCTGGACGGCGACCTCGGGCTCCGGCGCGATGAGCGCGAGTCCCAGCGTCACCAGCGGCCCCTGCAGGAGGATGAGCGCTACGCCGCCCACGAGCGCGGCGAGTAGCGGCCTCAGACCCTCGACCACGATGCCGGCCTCGTCGTTCCGGCCGGAGGCCTGGGAGACGAGACCCGTCGTGGTGAAGCGCAGGAAGCTGAAGGACCACGCGATCGTGGTGAAGATCGTGCTCGCGACGCCCACGGCGGCGATGACGGCGGCGTCGCCGAGCCGGCCGAGGACCGCGACGTCGACGAGGCCCATGAGGGGCACCGTCATGCCCGCGAGCATGGCAGGCACGGAGAAGCGCACGAGGCGCGAGATGGTGGGGTAGAGGTCGCCCGTCGCCAAGCCAGCGCATCGTACTAGGGCGGCCCATGGTGCGATTTGGCTGGGCTGCCTAATGGGGCGCTAAGGCGCCGCTGCTACGGTCGCCTTCAAGCTCGGTTGGAGGTGCACCATGTCCGTCGTCAAGGTGATCGAGGTTCTGGCGCAGTCGGAGAAGAGTTTCGAGGACGCCGTGCAGACGGCGCTGCGAGAGGCCTCCCGCTCGGTCCGGAACATCAAGTCGATTTACGTCAAGGAGATGCAGGCGATCGTGGATGGCGATCGCGTCGCCGCGTGGAGGGTGAACACGAAGATCTCGTTCGCTTTGGAGGACGAAAGGGGCTCGAGCGGCTCGCAGGGAGGCGGACTGGGCTCCCGGACAGAGCCCCAGGGCTGAGGTCGGAGCCGCGCTCAGGTGAGCGCGAGGGTCATCCACAGCTCCTCAAGCGACTCACCGTCCACCCGGAGGGCGTCGGGTTCGAGGCCGTAAGCCTCGAACCCGAGGGTCTCGTAGAGCCTGCGAGCCGGTTCGTTGGCCGCGTTCACCGCGATGGTGACGCGTGCCAGTCCGGGCAGGGTCCGGGCCTCTCCCAGGACCGCAGCCATCAACTGCCGTGCGATGCCGCGACCGCGCTCGCCCGGCGTCACGTAGACACCCCAGACGAACGCCTTGTGTCGCTCCTTCTGCCCGGTATGCCTCCGGAGGCCGACGGTACCCACCAGTCGGTCACCGCGGAAGGCGCCGAACACGCGCGTGGTTTCGGTGGGGGCGATCCGCTCCCTGGTGACGGCCGGGTCGCGAGCGAGCTCGTCTTCGTAGCTGGAGCCGAACGCGGTCGGCGACGACCTCAGGGCCTCGAGCCGAAGCTGCCTGTACTCGTGAGCGTCGCCCGGGGTCAGGAGGCGGACCGTCACGGATTCGTCAGAGTTCTGGGTCACCACCACTCCCTGACTCCATGGCGTTGGCAGAGGCTACTACGTGTGCGATGCTTACCTTCCCAGAGGAAGAGGGTGATGGGCATGGACGTGCTGGAGATATTCAAGGACTCGCCGAAGGCGCGGACCTACCCCGCCGGCGAGGTGATCTTCCGCGCCGGGGACGTCGCGCACGAGATGTACGTGGTCATCGAGGGCACCGTAGACATCATCCTCGACGGGAGAAACATCGAGGAGCTCAACCCGGGCAACGTCTTCGGCGAGATGGCCATCGTCGACGAGGCTCCGCGTAGCGCAGACGCCGTAGCCAGGACGGATGTAAGGGTCGAGCCGATAGATCAGGAGTGGTTCAAGCATCTGATCAGACGATCCCCGACCTTCGGACTGCACGTGATGGGCGTCATGGCACAGCGCCTGCGCAAACACATGCGTCCCCTCAACTAGGGGATCAGCGTAGGAAGGCGCCTTACGGCCCCTGCCGTAGCCTTAACCTAACGGTCAACGTAGTCGCATCTTCGTTCGCGATACTGCCGTCGTGGGTCGGGGCGTCATCCTACTTTTCGTCTGCGCCGTTCTCCTCGCGGCCGTGATAGTCACGCGGCCGTGGGAGCCGCCCGCCGAACCCGACGCTCGGAACGGTGCGGAGAGCTCGCTCACCTACATGCCGACGAGCGAACCTCAGTCCCAGCCTCCGGCCGGAGACGGCAGGACCGTCTCGCTTGGCGAGGCAGACGTCCTCCTGCGCTACCCCGAAGGGTACGCGCTTGGCGTCGACGGGGAGCAGGTCGACGACTCCGTGGCGTCTCAGGCCTGCGTGGAGGGATTCGATTACTGCGTGTACCCGTCTGATGAGGTCGCCCAGGGCGGGAGGGCCGGGGTCACCGTCTCGCACCGAGAGGACCTGGGTTCCGAGGCCGCTTGCGTGCTCGACCCGTCGGAGCAGTTCGAAGATCAGCTGCCCCGCGTAAGCGGGGGTGGGGACCACGCCACGGCGTACTTCGGATGGCTGGAAACGTCGACGGCAGGTGGGCACGAGGGCACGGGGCTCAGGCGCCTGTACTTCGGTGGTCACTGTTTCGAGTTCGTGACGAACGTCGTCGCGGACAGTGCGGAGCGGGCGACGGCGCTTCGAGAACAGTTGTCGGCGATCGTCGCGGACGTCGCGCTGCCGGACGGACGCACCGGCCTTTGGTCCGCTGGTAGGTAGCGCGCCTCATCCGAACGGCTGATGTGTCATCGCGGAGCGCGGTCCTACCCTGTCGTCACGGTGCGGGCTGCGTAGGCGGCCTGCCAGGGAGGAGTCGAAGATGACCGACCAGCCACAAGACACTCAGGGCCAGGAGCCGCGTAGGCAGTACACGGAAGAGTTCCGCGTCTCGGGCGAGCGCGTGCTTGCCAAGGTAAAGGAGCTGGTGCACGAGGGTAACGTGCGCCGAATCACCATCAAGAACGACGACGGCAAGACCCTCATCGAGATCCCGCTGACCCTCGGTGTCATCGGCACCGTCCTGTTGCCGGTCTGGGCCGCGATCGGCGCGATAGCCGCGCTGGCCGCGAACCTGACCATCGCGGTCGACCGGGTGGACGGCCCGGTCCAGGGTGACGCCACGGAGCCACCCGCAACGCCAGATGCCGCCACTACCAGGGCGACCGATCAGCAGACCACGGCGGGACAGGCACCCACGGGCGTCACCGCTCGGACAGACGAGTTCTGAGGCTAAGCCACAGGCTCTGAGACGCGGGCGGCCGCTTCGGCCGCCCGTTCAACGTCCTCCACCAGGTCGGCTTCGTCCTCGACGCCCACACTGATGCGCACGAGGCTACTCGAGATGGACGCCTTCTCGAGCGCCTCCCCCATGAGCATGTGGGTACTGGCGGCCGGCACGCATGCCAGCGAGGAGACATCGCCGAGCGACACCGCATGGTCGATCACCTTCAGCTCGGCCAAGAAGGCCTCCGCCGCCGCGGCGCCGCCCCGTAGCTCCACCCCCACCATGCCACCGAAGTCACGCATCTGCCTGGCTGCGACCTCGTGGCCGGGATGGCTCACCAGCCCCGGGTAGTGGACGCGCTCCACCGCGGGCTTGCCGACCAGCGCATGGGCCACGGCCCTCGCGTTCCGGCAGTGAGCCTCCATGCGCAGGTGCAGGGTGCGCATGCCGCGCATGACGAGGAAGGCCGCGTGCGGGTCCAACATGGCGCCGACGTGTCTCAATCCCTCGAGTCGCACGGGCTCGAGCAGCTCCGCCTTTCCGGCCACGAAGCCTGCGAGCACGTCACCGTGGCCCGCCAGGTACTTGGTCGCCGAGTGCGCGACGAGGTCTATGCCCAGCTCGAGCGGCCTCGTCAAGTAAGGGGTCGCGAAGGTGTTGTCGACCATCGTGAGCACGCCCCTGGAGCGGGCGGTCTCCGCGATCGCCCTGAGGTCGTGGACCTGCAGTGTCGGGTTCGTGGGGGTCTCCGCGTAGACCAGCCTCGTCCTGTCGGTGATGGCACCCTGCAGGTCATCCACCACCGCCTGGCGCGCCGTCACGCCGAACCGTGGCAGGAGATCCGTCAGCAGGCCGGCCGTGCCGCCGTACAAGGGACCCAGGTAGACGACCTCGTCGCCCTGTTGCAGATGCGAGAGGAACGTCGCGGCGATCGCGCCCATGCCTGTCGCGAAACCGATCGCGGCCTCCGAGCCCTCGAGCGCGGCGAGCTTGCGCTCGACCGCTGCGACCGTAGGGTTGCCGATACGCGAGTAGATGCCACCCTGCTCGTCGCCCGCGAACAGACGTGCGCCACGCTCCACGCTGCCGAGCAGGAAAGTGCTCGTCTGGTAGATGGGCGTAGCGTGGGCGCCGGTCGCCTCGTCCGCCGAGCTACCTGCGCGCACCGCGAGGGTCGCGAACCTTCTGCCCTTGTCCCGATGCTTCCCTACGTCCTCGTCACCGCCCGTCGATCCTGAACTCGCCGCCATACGACACGATGAC
Source organism: Trueperaceae bacterium (assembly GCA_035654755.1). Classification (GTDB taxonomy): domain Bacteria; phylum Deinococcota; class Deinococci; order Deinococcales; family Trueperaceae; genus DASRWD01. The sequence goes on along the minus strand of DASRWD010000108.1, from coordinate 1,956 downwards.
ATCGGCGGACTTCCTGACTGTGAGTCGGGCGTTGGAGCCGAGACAACGAGACCGGTCAGCAGCAGTGGTCGGCGGCGTGACCCTCCAGATGTGAGTGGTGCCCGTGGCCATGCCCATGCGTGTTCAGCCGGCAGAAGCACGACGAGTCGACCACGACGTCGGCGCGCGCTCGGGCGAGCTCGAGCCGTTGCCTGTACGGGGCGACTTCGGCCTCGCGACCCAGCCGCTGTAGGCATTCGACGAGCCCGTGGAGCGCCCAGACGTTGTCAGGGTGCTGCAGCGCGCGAGGCAGTCTGGCGGAGACGCCCAGGTCGTCTGTGTAAACCTCCAAGGCCTCCTCGACTCGACCCTGCTCGAGGAGCAGAGCGCCCAGCGCGTGCCTGACCGGCTGCATCCAAGCCCATGGCTCGTCGTACGGCAGGTCGTCCGCGAGCTGCACGGCGTGACGGAGGCTCGCGAACGCGCTCTCGTGTTCGCCCTTCCGGTACTCGAGCTCGCCGTCCAGCATCGCCGACGCGACCTGGAGGATGTCGCGGCACGTGTTGTTGAAGACCGTGCGGCTATCGGGCACGCGCTCTACCGCGGCCCGGAAGGCGGTTCGCTCTTCCTCCGCCCGCCGAACGTCGCCCAGCGCGGCCAGTGCGACCCCGCGGGCGTACCGTGTCATCGCCGTCGTAACGCAGTAGAGCTCCTGGTCTTCGGGAAGCGGCACCGCCAGGACGTCGTTCCACCGGCCGAACCGTATGAGGGCGTGCACGCCCATGCTGAGGAACCCCTCGAGCCAGTCGGCCATGGGCGGCACCTGCATCCGCAGCAAGGACTCGGGTATGGCCGCCTCGAGCTGCCTGCCCCCTTCGAGGGCCGGCGCGACCTGCCCAAGGAACATCGCGGAGTAGATCTTGAAGTGGATGTTGTGACAGCGGTAGAGCGTGTAGAAACCGTCTTCGCTGTGCGCGAAGTACGCGTCGTCGGCGGCTATCGCACGCTCGTTCGCCATCAGTGAGTCGTAGTAGAGACCGCAAAGGACGTCTATGTGCGACGCCATGTGCCTGAGGTGACCCGAGTCGGGAACCAGGTCACGGAGTTGGTCGGCGGCTCTCAGCGCCTTCTCGGGTGTCGGCGACATCTCCATCGTGTGCAGGTAGATGTGGAGCAGACCTGGATGCGGAGTGGCCCCTGCAGCGTCACGCTCCGCCATGCCGCGCTCGAGGACCTTCTGTGCCTCCAGTGTGTCCGCGTCCTCCTTGGGTTCGCCTGTCGCCAGGTCCCAGAGCTGCCACGGCGTGCGGTTGATCAACGCTTCCGCGAATAGGGTGGCGACGTCGTGGTCCGAGGGGAACTCGGCGTAGACCTCGCGCATGGCCGCGGCGTAGTCGTCGTTCCAGGCAGCGAACGGTGTCTCGTCGGTGGCGGTCGCCTCGGGGTACCGACGCGAGACCCCGCGCACCAGCGCCGCCTCGGTCGGCCACGCCTCCGCCCCCGCGCGGGCGATAGCGTCCCGTGCCCGGCCGGCGGCCTCGTAGGCGAGCGCGAGCGCCTCTCTGCGTTCGCTGTCGAGGAACGCCTCCCACGGCTTGTTGTAGTTGCAACCGGCGGCGTAGGCCACTCCCCAATGCGCCATCGCGCAGTCGGGGTCCAGGCCAGCAGCGCGCTGGAAGCAGCGCACCGCCTCGTCGTGGTTGTAGCCGTAGCACCAGTTCAACCCTAGGTTGAACCACAGCTGGGCTTCGGACGATGAGGTCCTCACCTCCCTGCCGTAGGTTCCCAGATCGAAGTAGGCGTTCGGCTCGGGCGTCATGGCCGGCTGCTCCACGGTTCACCTCCCTGAACACGCTCACGTACACGGAACGATTGGACGGGCGAACATGGTAGCGGAAATGGCGGTACGCGTCGCTGGGCGGGGCAGACCCGTGCCCGCACCTCTCACCCCGCCGGGGTGATGGCCAGTTCGTCGCG
>DASRWD010000107.1:0-3881 GCA_035654755.1 Trueperaceae bacterium | reverse complement strand
AGATGGACGAAGATGCACTGGTCCCAGGCGAGGGAGCGATCCTGGCGGAGACGCGCCTCCAAGAGTGGGTCCGGGCGGCAGCCCCGAGGCAATCGGCGCCGGTTGGCGCCTGACCGCGTACCGGCCCGGCGAAAAGCCGCCCGAGCCATGCTTTCCCGACTCCCATGTGCGATGCCTTCGATGTCGGAACGACCGAGCCTCTATGGTTCGGTCGTTCCGCACGTCCTGTTCCATGCCTTGGGGTGCAGGTAGGCGAGTCACCAACAAACCCCATGCGGTCGGTCGAAACCTCGGGGCCCTGGCGGAGCATGTCCGTGCAGCTCAGCCTCGCCGTCCCTTGCGGCGCCCGCCCGTGCCTAGCACCCTGCCTCGTGACGAATCCCAGCGTTGGTTGCCGGGATGCCAAGTGCGGCGGCGCAGTCGAGGAGTTTGCGGTCCAGCGTGTAAATGGTCTCACCCAGACGAGCGCTTATGGCCAAGTGGAGCGCGTCGTCGCCTCGAAGGCCGAGACCCGTGTCCTGAAGCAGTAACTTGCGCGCCTTCAGGAAGTCTGCTGGCGTTGGATCGGTGATCGTGTAGAGGTAACGGGCGTGCTCGTCCAGGGCACGCTCGATGGCAAGCGAGTCCCCTTCGAGCCTCTGCATACGCCTGAGGCGGGCGAGGGCGCTCGTGAACTCGAGTAGGGCCCAAGAACTCGTGAGCAGCGTGCCTGGTGGCGCGGCTTGGAGGACGGCCTGCACGCGAGCACTAGACGCTTCCTCGATGTAGTAAGGGATGAGGAAGCTGGTGTCGAGGTAGATCGCTAATACCTGGCCTCGTCGCGTTCGTCCGAAAGCGCGTCAAGGGCGCTGCCGCGAGTGCGGCCGTGCTGCTCCCTGAAGGCCTGCATGTCAGGAGCGGTGCGCTTGGGCGGGTTGATGGTCGCGACGACCTTGCCATAGCGGGTGATGCTTATGACCTCTCCTGCTTGAGCACGCCTGAGTAAGTCGCTCAAGTGCTTCTTGGCTTCCGCGGTCGTGACCTCGATCATTTCCGGCCTCCCCACATTCTTGACCAACATTATGACCATAAGCGATCGCCAACCGGCCGGCCGTAGCCAACGTGAACGACCGAACCAAAGTAGGTTCGGTCGTTTCCTATCTCCTGAGAGATGACGTTGGTGGGCCCTGCTGGACTTGAACCAGCGACCAATCGATTATGAGTCGACTGCTCTAACCAACTGAGCTAAGGGCCCACGCGACATGCCGCATGCGACGAGCGGCGTGTTCCACCGCCGGAACGCTGCCCGCGTTCCAGATTGTACAAGAACGTCTGGGTTCGTCGGGGTAGCCGAACGGCACGTGCCTACCGGAACACCACAGGCACGGCGTGTATCATTTCCTCTTACTTACTGTCTGCCCGAGAGCGGCAGCGGGGGAGCGTGCTGTGCCCAAAGAACCGATCCATATGACCGCCAAGGGTCTCGAGAAGATCAAGGAAGAGTTGCGCTACCTCAAGGAGGAGAAGCGCCAGGAGCTGTCCGACTACATGGGTGCCGCTATCGCAGACGGCGACCTTCGGGAGAGTGCCGCATACGACGAGGCGCGCCTGCTGCAGAGCGCGAACGAGGCGCGCATCGCGGACCTCGAGGAGATCGTCCACCGCGCCGTCGTCGTCGAGCGGGACGAGGAGAACGCAGTTGCAGCACTGGGCGCGAGCCTGGAGCTGGAGGACGACAATGGCGAGCGCCAGGTCTTCCACATCGTCGGCACGCACGAGGCCGACATCTTCGAGAACCGAATCTCCGACGACTCCGAGTTCGGCCAGGTCCTCATCGGGAAGCGCGCAGGCGACGACGTGAAGATGAACGGCGGCAGTGTCTCTTACAAGGTCGTCTCGGTCAGCTTCGAGTAGCACGACGAAGAGCGCGTGCCGCCTCGATGAGGCGCTGCGCCCTAGTTGGGCTTTGGCTACGACATGAACCGGCCCCGGATGCACGACGGTCAAGTGCGAACCGATGCTGGACTGGTTCGCCGCCTCTTAGCTGAGCAGTTCCCTGAATGGGAGCAACTGCCGATAACGCCGGTCGCTTCGTTCGGCACCGATCACGACGTCTACCGCTTGGGGGAGAGCCTGGCGGTTCGGCTGCCCATCGTCGCGTGGGCCACGGCGCAGGCACCTAAGGAGGCCCTTTGGCTTCCTCGGCTGGCACCACTGTTGCCGCTCCAAGTGCCCGCTTACGTAGGCCAAGGGAAGCCGGGTCACGAGTACCCGTTCGCCTGGTCGGTGGTGGAGTGGCTCCCGGGGGAGGACGCCGTGAACGCCGACCTCGACATGGCTCGAGCGGCGCGGGACCTCGCGGCGTTCGTCATCGCGTTGCGAGCAGCAGCGACAGACGGTGCTCCGCCGCGACCCCAAGGGGCCCGTGGTAGCCCGCTGGCCGATCTGGACGCCGGGTTACGCGATGCTCTTGACCGTCTGGGTGATCGCATCGACACCGCTGCCGTCGAACGCGTCTGGGACGAGGCTCTCCAGGCCGACGCTCACCTGGGGCCAGACGTCTGGGTGCACGGGGATCTGCTGCCTGGCAACCTGCTAGTACAGGACCGGCGCCTGACGGGGGTCATCGACTTCGGGGGCCTCAACGTGGGCGACCCCGCCTGCGACTTACAGCCGGCATGGGCGTTGTTCGACGAGAAGAGCCGGCACGTTTATCGCGAGGCCCTGGGCGTGGACCAAGCTTCTTGGCTGAGGGGCCGCGGATGGTCGGTGTGCCAGGCCGTGATGGCGTTGCCCTACTACTGGCACACGAACCCGGGCATCGTGCGGCAATCGTGGCGCGCCCTGGCCGCCCTCGGCGTGCCGACCTAGACCTCAACCTCCGGTTAGCGCCCACACGCGGCTTCCTCACGCCGCTTCATGAGTGACGTTGATACGCTTCGGGACGTGCTCCGTCTAGCTCTGGTAGGCCTCGCGGCCTTCGTCGCGCTCTTGGTGGCGCTGGCTTTGCAGGACGCCTCACGGCCGCCCGTGCCGGAGGCGGCGATCGTCCTGCGCGAGACCAGCGTGACGCTGTACCCACGTGAAGACCCCGGCGCCGTCTGGTTCTTCTCGACTCCCACGGTCGAGTACCTGCCTGAGCGTCAGGAGTCCATCCTCCACGCACTATCCGACGGGCGTCGAACCTTGGACGGCGAGACCGACTTCACGCTGGACTCGGACCGGATAACGATCGACTCCAACGACAACATCCGTGGGGAAGCGATGCACGCGCACCTGGTAGAGGACGAGATAGACCTGCACATGGAAGGGAAGGGCGGCCGCTTGGTGCTGATAGACCAGCGGCAGGCACGCTTCGAGGTTCCGCGCGCCGAGATGTCCGGCCCCGACCTGGGCGAGAGCGTGTTCGAGGACATGCGCATCAGCTTCGACTTCACCGACTTCGAAGCCGGGGGACCCGGGACCGTCGGTTACAGCGAGTTCATCGTGCGCTCGTCAAGCGACGAGCAGTGAGCGGAGTGGACATGGGAACGACGACCTTCAAGCCTCAACGCCTGTCCGCGACCCACTGGATGGTGAGCGCTCTGCTTGTGCTGAGCACGCTCTCGTGGGCCCTCGCTCAGGAGACGCCGGCAGAACCGCCCGACCCCGAGGCCCGCATCATCACCATCGACGGCAGCGGCGGCACGCAACGAGGGAACCTGCGCTCCGGACCGATCATCTACGAGCACCCGGATCCGCAGGGCATCACGGCTACGGTCTCGACGCTGACGATCCTCGGGCAGTACGCGGAGCTGACGGCGCCGGAGGGCACGTCCATCTCGCGTGGCGGCGAGCGCACGGCTACCTTCCAGAACGGGGTCGAGGTGAACCGCGGGCGCCTCACGGCCACGGGCCCCGGC
>DASRWD010000106.1:0-19232 GCA_035654755.1 Trueperaceae bacterium | reverse complement strand
TCCCCCTCTCCGACAAGCACGAGGGGTGGTCGGTCAAGCACGGGACGCGCCACCGGGCCGCGCTGGGCCTCAGCGAGGTGACCGACGCCATCGTCATCGTCGTGAGCGAGGAGCGTGGCACCGTCAGCGTGGCCCAGGCCGGCGAGCTGCGCACTGACATCGCGCCGGCAGAGGTCTTGACGACCCTCCAGGAGGCGTACTCATGACGGGCGCGGCGCCGCGGGATGGCGGGGGGGACGGCCCGTGACCGGCCTTGCCGCGACGATAAGGGCTCTGCTGGTCCGCCTGGGGCGCAACTGGGTTCCCAAGCTCATCTCGGTCGTCATCGCCTGCCTTATCTGGGTGTTCGTGACCAACTCCAGCGCGACGCTCACGCAGCGCAGCCTCGTCGTGCCGCTGCAGGTCGACGGCGTGGCGGACGACCTCGTGCCCGTCAGCCTGCCGACGTCGGTCGCGGTCTCGGTGAGCGGGCCCAGCCTGCGGGTCGACAGGCTCACGCCGGACATGATCAGGGCATCTCTCGACCTGACCGCGGTGAACGGCCAGTTCGAGCGACCCATCGTCGTTCAGTCGCCTCAGGACGTGAGGGTGCTGCGGGTCGAGCCTGCGGAGGTCATAGGGTTCCTCGAGTCGATAACGAGCTCGACGATGGCCGTCACCGTCTCGCTCACGGGCCAGCCGCCGGACGATGCGATCGTACAGGCGAGCGCGGAGCCCGCCTCCGTCACGCTGACCGGACGCAGTCAGATACTGGCCCAGGTGACGAGGGTGCTCGCGGTCGCGCCCGCCGTGGGCGGCGGCGTGGCGCGGCTCGTCGCCCTAGACGCCGGTGGATCTCCGGTCACCGACGTCGAGTTCTCACCGGCGACCGTAACCGTCTCGGTGGGCTCGACGCCGGCGCTGGTGACCAAGGAGGTCCCGATCGAGGTAGACGCACCGTCAAGCCCGAACCTCTCGAGCGTGACGCTCTCGTCGGAGACCGTGACGGTGGCCGGCCCGCCTGGCCTGCTCGCTGAACTGAACAGCGTGTCTGGCACGGTAGACGCGCCTACCGGGGCCGTGGATGCCGGCCGGTATACTTTCCGCGTTCGTCTGGACCTGCCAAACGGCGTGGCGGCCATGACGACGCCTACGGCGACGCTGCTGTACGTGCGCGCTCCCCTGCAGCCGTAGGCGCGCGGAGGAACCTTTGATCTACCCGATCGTGCTTTACGGCGACCCCATCCTGCGGCGGCGCGCCAGCCCGGTCAAGGACTTCGGCCCGGACCTGGCGACCTTGGCGCAGGACATGATAGAGACCATGTACGCCGCGGACGGCGTGGGTCTCGCCGCACCGCAGATAGGGCTGCCGCTGCGCATGTTCGTCGCCATCGAGGTGGCGGGGCGTCAGGACGACGACGCGCTAGAGGGCCAGGTGATGGACGAGCCCGACGCCGACGAGCTGACCCCGGAGCAGAAGCGCAGCGCATGGGGCGTCGTCGCCGAGCACGTGATCGTGAACCCGACGATCACCCTCTCCGACGACAAGCAGCTGGGTCGCGACGGGTGCCTCAGCCTCCCGGGCCTGTCGGTCGAGGACGTCCCGCGCGCCCAGAGCGTCGTTCTGGAGTACCAGGACGTCAGCGGCCAGCCGCATCGGCTGGAGGCCGAGGGCTACTTCGCCCACGTGCTGCAGCACGAGTACGACCACTTGGAAGGCGTGCTCTACTTCGACCACCTGCCTGCAGATAGGCGCGAGAGCTTCCTGACCGAGAACCGCAGCACGTTGGCTGCCTGGCAGCGCGAGGCACGCGCGCTCGCCAAGGAGCGCTCGTCAGCAAGGGCAGTACGCGCCGCGCCCTCGGGCCGGAGCTGAGGCTTGAGGCCGCTGAGGGTCGTCTTCTTCGGATCGCCGCATTTCGCTCTGCCCAGCCTCGAGGCCCTGCTGCAGCGTCACGAGGTCGTCATGGTCGTCGCTCAACCCGACAAGCCCGCCGGGCGCGGCATGCGCGTCAAGGCGCCACCGGTCGCGCAGAGAGCTCGGGAGCTGGGCCGCGAGCTGTGGCAGCCGACGAAGCTGCGTGGCGACCAGACCTTCCTCACGCGCCTCGCGGAGCTGGCGCCAGACGTGGGCGTGACGGCGGCGTACGGCAGGATCCTACCGCCCAAGCTGCTCGACATCCCTCGACACGGCGTCCTCAACGTGCATGCCAGTCTCCTGCCGAAGTACAGGGGCGCCGCACCGATCCAGTGGGCGCTCATAAGCGGCGAGGAGGAGACGGGCGTCAGCATCATGCAGACGGAAGAGGGCCTCGACACCGGGCCCGTTCGCCTGCAGCGGCGCACGCGCGTCGCGCCGGACGAGGACGCGGCCAGCCTGTCCGCGCGTTTGTCGCGCTTGGGAGCAGAGGCGCTGACCGAGGCCCTCGATCTCCTCGCGGAGGGCACGCTGCCACTGACGCCCCAGGACGACGCCCAGGCCACGTTGGCCCCTCTGCTGAAGGCCGAGGACGGCCATGTCAGATGGGCGGACAGCGCCCGAGCCGTTCACGACCGCTTCCGAGGCGTGAGCATGTGGCCAGGCACCTCTTTCGAGAGCGGCGGTGAACGCGTGAAGGTCACGGCCGTCGCCCCGCTTCCAAACCGGCGCACCGACGGCTCAGAGCCCGGGACCGTTCTCGAGGTGGGGCCCGAAGGGCTCGTCGTGGCCGCGGGTTCCGGCGCGGTCCTGCTGGAAGCCGTGAAGCCGGCAGGCGGCCGCGAGATGGCGGCCAGGGACTGGGCCAACGGCCGCGGGGTCGGACGGGGTGCGCGCCTTGGCTAGGGTCGCGATCGTCGGCAAGCCCAACGTCGGCAAGTCGAGCCTCTTCAACAGGCTCGTCGGGTCGAAGGACGCGATCGTAGCGGACGAGCCCGGCGTCACGCGCGACGTCAAGGAGGGCGTCGTCGTCACCGACGACGGGCGCGCCTTCACCCTGCTGGACACAGGCGGCCTGTGGTCGGGAGACCGCTGGGAGAAGCCGATCCAGCAGCGCGTCGAGGCCGCGGTGGCGGATGCCGACCTGGTGCTCTTCTGCGTCGACGGGCGAGTAGGGCTGACCGCGGGCGACGAGCAGGTGGCCCAGTGGCTACGGCAGCTCGGCAAGCCGGTGATGCTCGTCGCGACCAAGGTCGACGATCCACGGCACGAGGAGACGGCGGAGTTCTTCGAGCTGTACAGGCTGGGGTTCGGGGAGCCGTTGGTGACGGCGGCCGAGCACGCCCGCGGCACGCACGAGTTGCGCGAGGAGATCGCGGCGCTGCTACCGCCGGAGGACGAGGAGCCGGACGAGGAGCCCGTCAGGGTGGCGATAATCGGCCGCCCCAACGTCGGGAAGTCGAGCCTCCTGAACGCCCTGGTCGGCGACGAGCGCGTGATCGTCTCGGAAGAGCCGGGGACCACGCGTGACGCCGTCGACGTCTCGTTCACGTTCGCCGGCCGCCCTTTCGTGCTGGTAGACACGGCCGGCATGCGACGCAAGGACGCGGACGACCTTGAGTACTACATGCGCATCCGCTCCGAAGCCGCTCTGAGGCGCTCGGACGTCGGCATACTCGTCGTGGACCCGTTCGAGCTGGGAGATCACGAGCTGCGTTTGGCGAACCTGGCGCTCGACTGGGGCAAGCCCGTCGTGATGGCGATAAACAAGTGGGACCTGGTAACGGACGAGCAGCTGCGGCCGTTCACGCAGATGCTGAACGAGCGGCTCGAGCCCGTGTCGTTCGCCCCGCGCGTCTTCACCAGCGCGGAGACCGATTTCGGCCTGCACGAGCTACTCGCCACGGCCATCCGCCTCTACGACACGGCCCGGAGGCGGGTGTCGACAGGCGAGCTGAACGCCTGGCTGGAGGCGTGGACGCTCAAGCAGGCGCCCCCGAACTTCAAGGGCCGCCCGCTCAAGCTGCTCTACGCTTCGCAGGTCGACGTCGCCCCGCCGACCTTCGTCTTCTCGATCAACCACGAGGAGTTCCTGACCAGGCCGTACGAGCACTACCTGAGGAACCGGATACGCGAGGACCTGGGCTTCGCCGAGGTGCCCTTCAGGTTGGTGTTCAAGGAGCGTGGTGGCTCCGGCAAGCGCGTCAGGACCTAGTCCGACGTCACCGTCAGGGTCACCTTGAGGTTCTCGCGGCGCGTCGTGCCGTCTACGCTCACGAGCCGGAACCTGCCGAGGCCCACGGCGTGGACCTCCTGGCCTTCCTCGATGCTGGCAGACTTGCCGGCCTTCGCGCCACCCACGAGCACGTTGCCCGCCGCGACGCCCTTGGCGAAGTACGCCCGCGACACCTTGAACGCGCGGGCGCCGAGCACGTCGACGCGCAGCGAAGGCACGACGGCGGTCAGCGTGCGCGCATCGCCTCCCATGACGTCAGCGGTCGTCGACCACGTCCACGCCGTTGTCCCTGAGGCGCTGGGCGTAGCCGTCCGCCCCATCGCCCGTGACCCTCAGCACCATGCGCCTGCGGTGCCCGGATTGGATCCCCGTGGTCACGGCGGCGACGATGTTCGATGGCGGTCCGGCGTGAGCGACGCGCGCCAGCACGCCTGGCTCGTCCGGCATGTCCACGGTCACCCTGCGGCCGCCCTCGCGCAGCGCCAGGAAGGACACGAGGGCGCGCATCAGGTCCGTGATCGTGAGGATGCCAACGAGGTTGCCGCCGTCCAGGACGGGGAGGCCCGAGACCCTGTGCTCCTCCATGAGCAGCGCCGCCTGCTCGATCGTGTCGGAGCTGCGCACGGTGATGACCGGCGTGCGCATGACGTCCTTGACCTTCAGCTTCGACAGCAGGTAGTTGAGCTCGTAGATCGAGAGCGTCGTCGCCCTCGACGGCGTCGCCTCCTTGAGGTCCCGGTCGGTGACGATGCCCACGAGGACGCCGTCGCGCGTCACCGGCAGGCGTCGGTACCCGCCCTCTCGCAGGTACTGCATGGCCTCCATCACCGGCGTGTCGGGCGAGACCGTCCTCGGCCCCTGCGTCATCCACTCGCTGACTAGCATCGTCGCCTCCTGATCGTGATCCGATGCTACCACCGGTGCGCGTTCGCCCCAGGGACGCAACTCCCGGCCGGTGGGGCCCATGACATGATTCGAGGCGTGAGGACCATCGCCGTACTAGGCTCGACCGGTTCTGTCGGCACGCAGACCCTGGAGGTCGCCAGGCACCTGGGGTTGCAGGTCCAGGGCCTCGCGGCAGGTACGAACGCCGACCTCCTCGTGGCCCAGGCCGCCGAGTTCAGGCCGCGGCTCGTGAGCTGCTCCCAGGAGGTCGCCGCCTCGGTGAGGCCTCACCTGCCTGCGGGTACGCGGCTCGTGACCGGGCCCGAGGGTGCGCACGAGGTCGCGGTCCTACAGGTAGACACCGTCGTCGCTGCCATCACGGGCATGGCGGGTCTCTCGTCGACGGCCGCGGCTCTGACCGCCGGGCGTCACGTCGCGCTGGCGAACAAGGAATCCATGGTGGTCGCCGGCCCGCTCATGCGGGAGCTCGCCCTGGGCACGGGCGCGCGGATAACGCCTGTCGACTCCGAGCACTCCGCGCTCTTCCAGTGCCTGCTGGGCGAGCCGCGGGACGCGGTGGCGGCGCTGGTGCTCACGGCCTCCGGCGGTCCGTTCCGCACGGGACCTGCCGACCTGGGCGACGTCACCTTGGAGCAGGCGCTCGCGCACCCGAACTGGGCGATGGGCCCGAAGGTGACCGTCGACTCCGCCACCCTCTTCAACAAGGGCCTCGAGGTCCTGGAGGCCCACTTCCTCTTCGAGTTCCCGCTTCACGACATAGAGGTCGTCGTCCACCCTCAATCCCTGGTGCACGGCATGGTCAGGTTCAGAGACGGCAGCATCAAGGCACAGGTGGGCCCGCACGACATGCGCCTGCCGATCATGTACGCGCTGGACGCAGGACGGCCGGACTCGGGCCTGGGACCGCTGCCCTTGCGTGGCGAGTGGACCTTCGAGGAGCCCGACCATGCCCGCTTCCCCAGCCTGGGGCTCGCCTATCTGGCCGGAGAGATGGGCGGGCTGGCGCCGACCTACCTGAACGCGGCCGACGAGGTGGCCGTCGAGGCCTTCATCGCCCGGCGCCTGCCGTTCACTGCGATAGCCGAGGTCCTGCGTGCCGTGCTTGAAGCGGCGAAGCCCGGAGAGCTGACCTGGGAGTCGGTGATGGCGGCTGACGAGCGCGCCAGGATGCTCGCCACCGAGGCCGTAGACCGCCTCGCGCGGGTGAACGCCCGGAGCGCCTGACTTGGACGCGCCTCAGGATGAGCCCAGACGCATAGGCAGCGGCGGGATCCTGCTGCCGTTCAGGCTGCTCGGCATCCCGGTGCGGCTGGACATCAGCTTCCTCATCGTGCTGCCCCTGCTCGCGTACCTGATCGGCAGCCAGCTACCCGAGTTCAACGCGCAGCTGAGGGAACTTGCCCGCGTGATGGACCCCGACCTCGCACGCCGGCTCGAGCCGGGCCAGACGAACGGGGCGCCCGGCTGGCTGCTCGGCCTCGTCGCGGCGCTCGGGCTGTTCGCCAGCGTGGTCCTGCACGAGCTGGGGCACGCCATCGTCGCCCGCCTGTACGGCGTGCAGACGCTCGAGATCCGGCTGTGGTTCCTGGGAGGCGTTGCCCAGTTCAAGGACATCCCCCGGCGGCGCGGGGCCGAGGCCCTGGTCGCGATCGCCGGGCCCATAACGAGCATCCTGCTCGCTCTCCTGCTGTGGGCCGCCATCCCGCGGATAGAGCTGGGCGCCACGGCCACGACGATCCTGGCCTACCTCGCCGCCACCAACGCCATGCTCGCCGTCTTCAACCTGCTGCCGGCCATCCCGCTCGACGGGGGCAGGGTACTGCGCAGCCTGCTCGCGCTGGCCATGCCCCGCCTGCGCGCCACCAAGGTGGCCGTCGCCGTAAGCGCCGGACTCGCCGCACTCATGGGGTTCTACGGGATCGTGTCGGGGCAGCTCTTCCTCATCATCCTGGCGTTCTTCGTCTACGAGGCAGGCAGGTCCGAGGCACGCGCGGCCGTCCTTGAGCACGCGCTTGCCGGTCAGACCGCCGAGGACCTCATGACCCCGGAGCCGCAGGCAGTCCAGCCCGATATGGCCCTCGGACAGTTCGTGCGGCTGAGGCACTTCGGCAGGCACGCCGGCTACCCCGTGACGGACGCTTCCGGCCACCTGCTCGGCTTCGCGTTCATCGCCGACGCCTCCGCCGCACTTGAGGACGGGCCCGACGACGCGACCGTAAGCGCGATCATGCGTGAGGCCGACGTCATAAGGCCGGGCGCCAGCGGCGTCGAGGTGCTGACGGCGCTCGCCAACAGCGAGCTGGGCAGGCTCTGCGTCACCGACCCGACAGGAAGGCTCGTCGGCATCGTCGGCAAGACGGACGTGATCGGCGCTCTGAGGCGGGGATGACCCGCGGCCGTCCCTGCGTCTGACATACTGCGTGGGGCGCTAAGGACCTCTCGCCCAACTACCCATGCTGACCGCACTCACCTTCGCACTGATACTCACCAGCGCAGTCGTCGTGCACGAACTGGCGCACTACCTCAACGCCCGCTCGGTCGGCGTGGAGGTCAGGGCGTTCAGCGTCGGCATAGGGCCCGTGCTGCTACGCCGGCGTTGGCGTGGCACCGAGTGGCGCCTCTCTCTCCTGCCCATCGGCGGGTACGTCGACCTGCCAGGCATGGCTCCCAAGGTAGGCGACGACGGAGAGCTGACCCACAGCGACGAGGGGATGGCCAAGAAGGGGTTGGCCGCCAAGCTCTGGGTCCTGGTCGGCGGGGTGATAGCCAACTACATCCTGGGCTCGCTGTTGCTTGCCTGGGCTATAAGCCTCCAGCCGGCCTATCAGGAGATCGTCACGGGCGTTCCCGTGCCTGCCGAGGGCTCGATCGTCGAGGTCGTCAACGAAGGGTCGGCTGCCGACTCGTTGGGTCTCCTGTCCGGAGACGTGATCGTCGCCGTCAACGGAGTTCAGCGTCCCGGACCCGACGTGGTCGTCGATCAGGTGCAGACCGCGGACGCGCTGCGTCTCACGGTCGAGCGCGGCGCCGAGACCCTCATGCTCGAGACCGCGTGGCCGCTGCCCGGTTCCGAGGATCCGCCCCTGCTCGGCATCCAGATAAGCGCGCTGGCCGAGCCGGTCGGCTTCCTGGAGATGGTGCCCCAGACGGCCGCGTTCGGCATACGGGTGATACCCAGCATGGTGAGCGGGTTCGTCAGCGGCTTCGCTGCCGCGCTGACGGGCGCCGAGAACCAGGACGTTGCGGGCCCTGTCGGCATGGTCGGCATGGTCAACCAGGCCACCCAGGTCGGGTTGGCCCCGGTCTTACTGCTGGCCGCCGTCATCAACTTCTCGCTCGCCGTCTTCAACCTGCTGCCTATACCGGGACTTGACGGGGGTCGCATGCTGCTCTCGACCGTCGTCGCTTTCCGCGGCCGGCCCTTCCGTCCAGGGCAGGAGGAGGCGCTGCACTTCATAGGCGTGATGGCGGTCCTGGCGCTGATCGTGCTCATCACATTCCGTGAGCTCGGAGCTCTCCTCACCGGCTGACGCCACGACCGGTCACGACCGGGCGTGCGTCATCGTCCCCGCATACAACGAAGCTTCAACCGTAGCCGCGGTCATCAAGGTCGCGCTCGCCGCCGGCTTGGGAAGCGTCCTGGTCGTCGACGACGGCTCGACGGACGGCACGGCCGACGCCGCTCAGCAGGCTGGTGCCGGGGTCGTGCGGTTGGGCGTGAACCGCGGCAAGGGCGGGGCGCTGCAGGCCGGCGCCCTGGCAGCGGACGCCGACGTAGTCGTGCTCCTGGACGCGGACCTGGTTGGCCTGACGCCCAAGCACGTCAGGGACCTCGCGGGGCCGGTGATCGCGGGCGAGGTCGACATGACACGCGGGATCTTCTCGGGTGGGCGCTGGCGGACGAGCATGGCTCAGCGGGTCACGCCTCAGCTCTCGGGCCAGAGGGCGTTGAGACGCCGCGCCCTACTGGACGTGCCCGGCCTGGGGACGTCCCGCTACGGGGTGGAGGTGGCCATCACGCGCCACGCCATCCGCGACAACTGGCGCTTCGTCGACGTGCCCATGCCCGGCGTCTCGCAAGTGATGAAGGAGGAGAAGCGCGGCTTCTTGCGCGGCCTCGTCGTACGTGCGCGCATGTACGGCAACATCCTCGGTGCGCTGCTGGGGCTCAGGACCAAGGGCTAGCTCCAGGCAGCCCGGGCCAGGGACGGCCAGAGGGTCAACCTGGAAACGCGTCGTCGCCGGCTGGAAGCGCGTCGTCGCCGGCGTCGTCGCTGAAGAGCCGCGACTCGATCGCACGGGCATGGCCCTCGAGCCCTTCGGCGCGTGCCATGGCGATCGCCTGTTCGCCGACGCGGGCCAGGAGCTTCGGTGTGGCCTCGACGTACGGGATCACCTTCTCGAAGTCCCTGAGGTTGACGAAGCTGGCGAACCGCGCGGACGCTCCGGTCGGCATGACGTGGCTGGGTCCGGCAACGTAGTCGCCCAGCGCCTCCATCGTGTGGTGGCCGAGGAAGATCCCGCCCGCGTTGCGGACCTGGGCCATCACCCGCTCGGGCTGCGCCACCAACAGGCAGGCGTGCTCCGGTGCGAACGCGTTCAGGACCGCTATGCCCTCTGAGAGCTCCTCGACGAGAACCGCGGTTCCGCGCCGGGTCAGGGACTCCGTAGCGGTGTCGGCCGTCGGCAGGGCGGCGGCCAGCTCGTACGCGAGCGTGGGGACCCGCTCGAACAGCAGCTCGGAGTCGGTCACGAGCACGGGCTCCGCGCCCGCGTGCTCGGCCTGGGCGACCAGGTCCGCCGCCGCGTGCCTGGGGTCGGCCGTGTCGTCGGCCAGAACGAGGGTCTCGGTGGGGCCCGCCAGCGAGTCGATGCCGACGGTGCCGAAGAGCTGGCGCTTGGCCTCCACCACGTACGCGCTGCCCGGGCCGACGACCTTGTCGACACCCGCGACGCCCTCGATACCGAAGGCCAGCGCCGCCACCGCCTGCGCGCCGCCCGCGGCGAGCACGGACTCGGCTCCCAGCCTCTGAGCGACGTAGGCGATCGCCGACGGCACGTTCCCGTCCTTCGTGGGCGGCGTCGCGACGAGGATGCGCTCCACACCCGCCACCCTGGCAGGCACGCCGGTCATGACGAGGCTCGAGAACAGCGGCGCTGTTCCTCCTGGCACGTAACAGCCGACCGAACCCAAGGGCCGCACCAGCATGCCGAGCCGGGCGTCACCGTCCCTTATCTCGAACCCTTCGTCTACCTGCGCCATGTAGTAGCTCTCCACCCGCGACATGGCCAGGTCGATCGCCCCGCGGAGACCGGGCGACACGGCCTGCGCAGAAGCCTCGAGGCGGTCGGGCGGGACGACGACAGTGTCGAGCCTCACGCGGTCGAACCGCTCCGTCAACGCGAGGACCTCGGACGCTCCGCCTCGTGCCACGGCAGCCACGACGTCGGCGACGGTCTTGGTCAGATCGGCTCGCTGGGACGGCGTCGCGAGGCGCCGTCGCCTCTGCTCACACCACTCCAAGGCCGCGGTCAGCCCTCGTATCTGGCGCATGGCGGACAAGGATACCCGTCGTGGGGGGGCGTCCGGCCGTGCGAGCCGCGTTAGCATCGTCGCGATGTCTGTGAAGGTACTGTGGACGCACGCGGTATCAGGTGACGCGGCCCGGCAGCTCACACCCCCACACGGCGTCGAGCTGGTCATCGAGACGGACCGTGCTCGCGCGCTGGAGATGAAGGACTGGGCTCACGTGCTCGTGGACGGGGGCCCGCCGGAGGAGCTCCTCGACGGCGCTGCGCTGCAGCAGGTGATCGTGCCGTACGCCGGCCTCGGGGGTCGGCTGCGCGGCTACCTCCTGAAGCGTCCTCATCTGAAGGTCCAGAACTCCCACTTCAACGACGGCATGGTCGCTCAACACGCCGTGTCGCTCGTGCTCGCCGTCGCCAGCCGCATCCCGGCGACCGACTCCGCCCTCAGACGCGGCGATTGGGGACCTGCGGAGAAGGACACCGACGGCCTCGGCGTCTACCTAAGGGGCAAGGACTGCCTGCTGCTCGGCTACGGCTCGATAGCCAGGGCTGCGGCCCCCGCGCTCGCCGGCCTGGGCCTGTCCCTCACGGCGTACCGGCGACATCCCGAGCATGAAGGGGCCGTCCCCCAGGTCGGGCCCGAGGACCTGCTCGGCGCCCTCGCAGCGGCCGACGTCGTCCTGTGTTCCCTCCCTCTCACCGAGGAGACGCGCGGGATGATAGGTGAGCACGAGCTGGGCGCCATGAAGGAGACGGCGATCCTCGTCAACGTGGGCCGCGGCGCCGTGGTCGACGAGGCCGCGCTGTACGCGGCCCTCGCGAACGGCCGCATCTTCGGAGCGGGGCTGGACGTCTGGTACGTCTATCCGCCAGACGACGATGGCCGGCAGCAGACGCTGCCGGCGAGCCGACCGTTCTGGGACCTGGACAACGTCGTCATGACCCCGCATAGCGCCAACGACATGATGGGTTGGCGCACGGAGTCTGCGAAGGACGTCATGACGACGCTGGCCGCGTTGGTCGCCGGCGAGCAGCGCAACCCCGTCGACCCGCAGCGCGGCTACTGACCGGCCAAGACACCGAAGGAAGCGCGCCGGGAGAGCTTCCCGGCGCGCAGGTTCCTAAGTTGTGCGCCTTCGGTTAGGCGCTCTTGGCCTTCTCGACGAGGGCCTTGAAGGCGACCGGCTCGTTGACGGCCAGGTCTGCCATCACCTTGCGGTCCAGCGTGATCCCGGCCTTGCGCAGCCCGGACACGAAGCGCGAGTAGCTCACGCCCTCCTGCCTGGCGGCGGCGTTGATGCGAGCGATCCACAGGCGACGGAACTGTGCCTTCTTGTCCCGCCGGTCGCGGTACTCGTAGTCGGCCGCGTTGAGCAGCGTCTGGGTCGCGACGCGGACGCTCTTGGAGCGTAAGCCCCAGTAGCCCTTGGCGCGCTTGAGGATCTTGGAGTGGCGGCGACGGCGAACGGTGCCGGTCTTGGCGCGTGGCATCTAGCGCCCTCTCAATCGTACGGAAGCAGCGCCTTTATGCGCTTGACTTCCGAATCGTCGAGAACCAGGTCGGTGCGCCCCTGCCGGATCTGCGTCCCTGACTTCTTGTAGTTCAGGTGTCGCTTACCGGAGCGCATCGCCTTGACCTTACCTCGCCCAGTGATCTTTACACGGGCTTTGGTGCCCTTATGGGTCTTCAGCTTAGGCATGCCTTCTCTCTCCTGTTGCTCTTACTCTGCGGTGGTGGCGTTCTGCGAAGAGCCGATCATGGTATCCGAACGAACCTTCTCCGGCGCCGCTGCCAGGGGCCTCAGGATCATGTTCATGTCCATGCCCGCGATCATCGGGGCGGAGTCCACGACGGCGATCTCTGTGACGTCCGCCGCGACGCGGTTCAGGATGCCCTGACCCAGCTCGGGGTGTGTCCTCTCACGGCCGCGGAACATGATGGTGACCTTCACCTTGTGGCCGCCCTTGAGGAACCGGCGAATGTGGTTGACCTTCGTCTCGTAGTCGTGGTCGTCGATCTTCACGCGGAACTTGATCGACTTCATCTCCTGCTGGCGGGAGCGCTTGCGCGCCTCCTTGACCTGCTGCTGCTGCTCGAAGCGGTACCGACCGTAGTCGAGCAACTTGGCGACTGGCGGTTGAGCCGTCTCGCCTACCATGACCAGATCGAGGTCTTCCTCCCGCGCACGTTTCAGGGCGTCTCTGGTCTCGACGATGCCGACCTGCTCACCGTCAGCTCCGATGAGCCGCACCTGGCGTGCCCGGATCTGCTCATTCACCTTCAGTTCTTTCGCTATGAACTCCACCTCCGTGAGTCTTTGGCGCGCCGCGGCTCCCGGCCCTTACAGCCCTGGGTAGGCGCGTACGCGGCGTACCACTTTAGCAGATGCAAGCGGTATCCGTGTGCGCTGCCCAGCCAGCTTCCCACGAGCCGGACCTCGGAGGTCTTCGGCAGTGACGACCGGCAGGAACATAGGTGGCCCCCGGCGCCCGACGCTGAGCCTGGGCGATAATCGCGCCGAGGAGCGATCATGCCCAAAGACGACGATCCACGCACGGGGGGAGCCGGCTCGGACGGCGACGAGAACGGCTTCGCCGGTGGTCCGAACGCTACGGCGCGGGTTCCCCGCGACAACCTCGTGGTCACCCACCACGAGACGACGATAGGTGGCAAGAAGGTCTCGTACACGGCGACCGCCGGCACCGTCGTGCTGAACCACGAGAAGGTGGCCGAGGGCGAGAAGGAGGGGACGTTCGAGGGCGTCAAGCCGCGTGCCGAGATCTTCTTCGTCGCCTACGAGCTGGACGGCGTCACCGACAAGAGCTCACGCCCTCTCACGTTCAGCTTCAACGGCGGTCCCGGCTCGTCGTCGGTGTGGATGCACCTCGGCCTCTTCGGTCCCAAGCGAGTAGAGCTGGACGACGATGGCAACCCTTCGGCCCCGCCGTACAGGCTCGTCACGAACGAGGTGTCCTTGCTCGACGTGACGGACCTCGTGTTCATCGACCCGGTGAGCACCGGCTACAGCCGGCCCGTGGAAGGCGTGAAGGCGAAGGACTTCCACAGCGTGACCGCCGACGTCGAGAGCGTCGGCGAGTTCATCCGGCTCTACACCGGGCGCTACGAACGCTGGCGCAGCCCCAAGTTCCTGGCGGGCGAGAGCTACGGCACCACGAGGGCCGCCGGCCTGGCGGGTCACCTGCAGGAGCGGCACGGCATGTACCTCAACGGCCTGATCCTCGTGTCGGCGATCCTCGAGTTCGGCACGGCGCGTTTCGGCCCGGGCAACGACCTGCCGCCGCTGTTGTTCTTGCCCACGTACGCCGCCACGGCTCACTACCACGGGAAGCTGGACGCGGAGCTCCAGGCGCTCGAGCTCACCCAGCTCCTTCAGCGCGTCGAGGAGTTCGCGCTGTCGCGCTACGCTCCCGCCTTGCTGCTGGGCGACCGCCTGCCCGACGAGGAGCGCGCTGCGGTCGTCTCCGAGCTGGCCAGGTACACGGGCCTCAGCGAGGAGTACGTGGGATCTACCGACCTGCGCATCGAGATCTTCCGCTTCACCAAGGAGCTGTTGCGCTCCGAGGGACGAACGGTCGGTCGCATTGACAGCCGCTACACCGGCGTCGATCGTGACTCCGCCGGGGAGCGCTTCGAGTTCGACCCCAGCATGTCCGCGACCCAGGGACCGTACACGGCGACCCTCAACGATTACCTGAGGGGCGAGCTGCGCTACCTCTCTGACCTGCCGTACGAGGTCCTCGCGAACCTCTACAAGAGCTGGAGCTACAAGGACGTGGAGAACCGTTACCTGAACGTCGCCGAGACGCTCCGCAAGGCGATGAGCATGAACCCCCACCTGAAGGTGCACGTGGCGAACGGCTACTACGACCTGGCCACGCCGTACTACGCCACGCTGCACACGTTCGCCCACATGGGTCTGCCGCCCGAACAACGCGACAACGTCAGCATGAGCTTCTACGAGGCGGGGCACATGATGTACGTCCACCGTCAGTCGCTGCTGCACATGCGTGAGGAGCTCGAGAGGTTCATTGGGACCGCGTCCGGGTCGTAACGCCGTCCCGCGCAGGGCGGTCGCCGCAGCCGCGTACTGCCGGGCGACCGGCCCTGCCGGCAGACGGCTAGGCTTGGGGACGAGATGCGCCTGAAGCTCGGCTACTCCCCCTGCCCCAACGACACGTTCGTCTTCCACGCTCTCGTAAGCGGGCTCCTCGCCGGCTCGGTCGACATCACCGGCCGAGCCGGCGAGGCGCAGCTGGGATTCGACGTGCAGCTGCTCGACATCGACGCCCTCAACGAGGCGGCGAGGGCGGCCGAGCTCGACGTCGCCAAGATCAGCTACCACGCGTACGGCTACCTGTCTGACGACTGGGTCCTGCTGCGCTCCGGTGGCGCGCTGGGCCGCGGCGTCGGTCCGCTCGTCGTCGCACGGGAGCCGGACATCGACCTGACGGGGAAGCGGGTCGCGGTGCCCGGCGGAACGACGACGGCGAAGCTGCTCCTCTCCTTGTGGCGCGATGACCTGCAGACGGAGGTCCTGCGCTACGACGAGATCATGCCCGCTGTCGCCGCGGGCAGGTTCGCGGCGGGCCTGATCATCCACGAGAGCCGCTTCACTTACCCGAGCCTCGGACTTCACAGCCTGCAGGACCTTGGCACGTGGTGGGAGGAGGAGGTTGGGCACCTCGTCCCGCTTGGAGCCATCGCTGCGCGACGGTCTCTGGGCCCTGCCATCCACGGACGCCTGAACCGGCTGGTACGCGCCAGCTTGGGGCGCGCGTTCGCCCAACCGGAGCTCTCGAGGGCGTACGTGGCCGAGCATGCGCAGGAGATGGACCCATCCGTCCGTCAGCGCCACATCGACCTGTACGTCAACGAGCACACGGTCGACGTGGGTCCCGAGGGCGAGGCGGCCGTGGACGAGCTACTGAAGCGCGGCTCGAGCCGCGGTCTGTTCCCCATGCCGGTGGCGCCAGTCTTCGTGCAAGCGGAGGGCGAGACGTCCCTCGCGCGATCGATCTCCCGGGGGTAACCTCACCTGTATGGTGACGTTCACGATCGGCGAAGAGGTTCTCCTGGACGGCGAGCGCTTCGTCATCACGCTCAGGCAGCCGTCACCCCCGTACCGTTACCGGCTCGTGCGGACGACGGCCACGGGCCCGCAGGTCGCCTGGGCGGAGCCGGACGATCTCGCGAAGATCGAGCGGTACACCACGCCCGTACCCGATACACCCGCCGTCTGACCCCCGCTTGACCGTGACCGAGCGTCGCTAGCCGCGAGAGGCGAGTTGCTCACCCAACCGCGTGCCTTCCGAGACGCACAGGACGATATCCGGAGGGCCCTCGGCACGGCTCACGCACGCCCCGGCGGCGTAGAGGCCGGACAGGCGGCTCAGCTCGAGGCTCTCCTCCGACCACTCGCCGCGAGCGAAGGCGACCGAACGCACCACGTGCGGTAGCGACCCTGCCTGGGCTCCGGCGGCGAGCTCCAGCTCCTCGAACGCGAAACCGTGCGCCGACAGGTCCTCGTAGAGGTCGTCGTACGCCATCTCGGATAGCCGCCCGTGCCGCTCCACGACCGAGCCGATCTCCAGCCGCGCGCGCAGGAACGTTCCCACACACAGGGCGACGGAACTTGCTCGCCTGGGAACGCCCTCCCACGTCTGCACGCCGAAGACGGCGCCATCTTCTACCTCGAGTGCGGATGCCGTCGACTGCAGGAGGTGTAGGCCGGCCTCCGCCTCGAGCGCGTACTTGGCGAAGCGGTGGACGTCCCAGCGGCTGCTGGCACCCTGCGCGATGACCTCGTTCAGAAGGCTGCCGGGCGGAGCGTCCAGGTCCGACGGCTCAGCGTCGAGCGTGTAGACGGTGTCCAGGCTGGTCGTCACCAGCGTGACCTCGGCGCCCGACCGAGCGGCTCGCCACGCCGCCTCGCACCCGGTGACGCCGCCGCCCACGACGAGGGCGCGTGGAGCCGACGTCAGCTCCGCAGACCCCCGACGAGCAGCGGCGCCCTGCGGCCGGTGGCGCGCAGCAGCACGTGCTGCCCGGTCCGCGTCCGCTGGTAGACGAGCACGCCGCTCCGCGCGCCTATGAGTGGAACTACGTCCTGGGCCGAGAAGATCACGCGCATGTGGACAGGCAGGTCGGCCTTGAGGATGCCGTACTCGTACTCGATGTCCGCCCGGGCCTTGTAGCCCAGGAACACGTCGTCCGGGTCGTCGGCCGAGTAGACGCACACCAGCGACTGGGCCTCGTCCGCGCGGTAGTGAGCCACGGCCTCCCACACGACTGACCTCGCCTCGGCCTCGTCGACGACGCGGACATCGGGCTTGGCCGAGTCACCGAAGAAAGCCAGCGGGAAGCGCTTCGACTGCGTGTAGTACCCGCCGCGGCCGACCCGCAGGGTCACGGACTCGTTGTCGTAGGCGCGCCCGCGCACCGCGTTCTTGAAGTGGGAGATGGCGAGGCCGAACCGGCGGTCGTGAGCCTCGAAGAGCTCGTTGCCACCGCCGAGACCCAGCAGGGCCCCGTCGGTGTTGATCTCGATATCGTTGGGTGCCTCTACCGGCCCCGCCTTGCGTGTCATCCCTCAAAGACCTCCAGCCGGACCCGTGACGGCCCTGCTCCCAACGTGCACCGCCGACACCCCAAGCGTCTGCATCCGATACCTCACCTCGATGAAGCCCGCCTCGCTCATCCGCTGCGCGAGCTGCTCCGGTCCCAGGAACGCGTTCACCGACCTGGGCAGGTACGCGTACGCGCCGCGCCTGCCGGAGACGAGCCCGCCGACGAGCGGCAGGAGGCGTTCGAAGTAGAGCCGGAACGCAGCGCCGACGATGCCGCCGGGCGGTGGCGGGAACTCGAGGACGACGAGCTTCCCTCCCGGAGCCAGCACGCGGCGGAACTCGCGTAGGCCGGCCGCCGCGTCCTCGAAGTTCCGCAGGCCGTAGGCGATCGTCACGGCGTCGAACGCGGCGTCTGGGAACGGCAAAGCCGTGCCGTCCGCCGCCCCGAACCGTACGTCCAGCCCTTCGCGTTCGGCCGCGCGCCGGGCCTCTGCCAGCATCTCCTCGCTGAAGTCGACGCCCGTCACCCGCGTAGAGGGCCGGGCACGCTTGATGGCGAAGGCGAGCTTCCCCGTTCCCGTGGCCACGTCCAGCACGCTGGCGGGCTCGTGCGCCACGGCCGCTCGGGCGGCCTCCCGCCGCCAGCGGGCATCGAGCCCGAGGCTTAGGGCGCTGTTCAGCAGGTCGTAGGTCGGGGCGATCTCGGAGAACATGCGGCGGACGTCGCCGGACCGCAACCGGCTTCGCGTCATGTCCTCGCTCTTACCCTCGTCGCCCACGGCCGGGCCCGCTACCGCACGCGACATCGGCGGACGTTACCACGTACACGGCGTTCGTACCGCTATACTCCCCTGTTGCGCCGGCGGCCTACAGTCAGCGCCGCGGCCACACAGGAGACCGATGGATCATCGCAACATCGCCATCATCGCGCACGTCGACCATGGGAAGACGACACTGGTCGACGGCCTGCTGCGTCAATCGAACGTGTTCCGCGCCAACCAGCAGGTGCCGGACCGCGTCATGGACTCGGTGGGGCTCGAGCGCGAGAGAGGCATAACCATCCTCGCCAAGAACACCGCCGTGGTGTGGCAGGGTTCGAAGATCAACATCGTCGACACCCCCGGGCACGCCGACTTCGGTGGCGAGGTGGAGCGAGCGCTGACCATGGTCGACGGTGCGCTCCTGCTCGTCGACGCCGCCGAGGGCCCCATGCCTCAGACGCGGTTCGTGCTGCGGAAGGCGCTGGCGAAAGGCCTCAGGCCCATCGTCGTCGTCAACAAGATCGACAGGCAGGACGCGCGGCCCGACGAGGTCGTGAACATGACCTTCGACCTGATGGTCGAGCTGGGTGCCGATGACGAGCAGCTCGACTTCCCCATCCTCCACGCGGTCGCACGCGAGGGCAGGGCGTGGCTCGAGGGCGGGGAGCCGGCCGGCGACCTCACAGCGCTCTTCGAGACGATCGTCGCCCGCGTCCCCTCCGCCGGCGGCGACCACGAGGCCCCGTTCCTCTTCCAGGTCGCCAACCTCGACTACTCGGACTACCTCGGGCGCCTGGCTCTGGGCCGGGTGCTCAGGGGCACCGTGGGCACCGGCGATCCCGTGGTCCTGACGGGGCGAGGCAAGGAGCCCCACCGCGCTCGCGTAACCAAGGTGTACACGCATCTGGGCCTCGAGCGTGTCGAGACCGATCGAGCGGCCACCGGAGACATCGTCGTGATCTCGGGGCTCGAGGACGTGAACATCGGCGACACCGTCTCGGCGCCCGGCGCCGTGGAGCAGCTCGCGAGCCCCAGCGTGGACGAGCCGACGGTCAGCGTGACCTTCAGCCCGAACACCAGCCCGTTCGCGGGCCGCGAAGGTACCTACGTCACGAGCCGGCATCTGGCGGACCGCCTGGAGCGCGAGCTGCTGACCAACGTCGCGTTGAGGGTCGAGCCGCTCGGCAGCGAGCGCTACCGGGTCTCGGGCCGCGGCGAGCTCCACCTCTCGATCCTCGTGGAGAGCATGCGCCGTGAAGGCTACGAGTTCAGCGTCTCGCGGCCGGAGGTGATCATGCGCGAGGAGGACGGCAGG
>DASRWD010000105.1:0-7034 GCA_035654755.1 Trueperaceae bacterium | reverse complement strand
CTTAAGATGGAGAGACATGCGATTCGCCGCGCTTTCGCGCCTCCTACGCCGCTTCCGCAAGTCCGAGCCGGCGCCGACCTTCGCGAGCGTAGGACAAGGCTTCGTCATGCAAGAACCGGCCTCGGTCGTGGGCGGTGAGCGGATACACGTTGGCAACAGGGTGAAGCTGGGCCCAGGCAGCCTGCTGAGAGCCAACGACTCGTACCCAGGCGGCTGGATGAAGCATCCGGATGGGGATCACGTCGAACAGCGGTTCGATGCGGTGATACGCATCGGGGACGGCGTCACGGCCACGGCCTCGCTCCAAGTCGTGGCCTTCCGAGAGGTCGTCATCGAGGACGACGTGATGTTCGCCGCCAACGTGTTCGTCGCGGACGGCACGCACGGTTCGTCGACGGGTGACCGCCCGTACAAGTACCAGGGCATCGATCCCGTCGCCCCCATACGCATCGGGCGGGGGGCATGGATCGGCCAGAACGTCGTCGTCATGCCGGGTGTCACGATCGGTGAGCTCGCTGTCGTCGGCGCCAACAGCGTCGTGACGCGCGACGTAGCAGCGAGGACGATCGTCGGCGGCGTGCCGGCGCGCCCGATCAAGAGGTGGGATATGACCCGCAGCGAATGGGTCCCGGTCGACTGACTCGCTTGGGCAGAAAGCGATCGACGACAACACGCCTGGAAGGTTGACGCGCAGGATGCGGACGGTTGGCCGCCGGCTTTCATGGCGCCCTAACCAACGCGCCAACCTCTGGTACCGGACTGGTATAGTCGCTCAGCGCGAACACAATTCCCGCAGGAGGTAACAGATGCGACGGTCTTTGCTCAAGTTGCTCGCCGGGCTGATTCTCTTCGCTCCGGTCGCCATGGCACAGCCCGAGATCGAGCTGACGTGGTGGATCAACCCGTGGCGCATCGTCACGCCGGACATGGAAGAGGGCCAGAGCCCGACGGGCGAGGAGTACGCCCGCTACATGAGCGAGCAGTTCATGGAGCTCCACCCCAACGTCACTGTCAACTACGAGATCGTGCCGAACTCCGGTTACGGCGAGAAGATCACGACCGCGATTTTCTCCGGGACCACTCCCGACGTCGTGAAGGACCTGAACTGGAACCCCGACTGGGCCCGCGAGGGTCTGCTCGAACCGATCGACTCTTACCTGACGGATGAGGACAGGGAAGACTTCCTGACCTACGCGCTCGAGAAGGGCAACGTCGACGGGCAGCACTACATCTGGCCATGGAACAACTCGAACAACGGCATGGGGTCCACGTTGCTGCTCAACACGGACCTGTTCGAGGAAGCGGGCGTCGAGATCCCTGCGCTGCCAGACCGCGCCTGGACTATGGATGAGTTCCTCGCCGCGGCGGAACAGCTCACCATGGACCGCGACGGTGACGGCACTACCGACGTTTACGCCGTCACGTTCGCGGCTCGTGACACCGAGAACATGCTGTCCTGGCTCATGCGCTTCGGCGCCCGACTCATCAACGAAGAGGGCACGGCCTTCGTACTGAACTCGCCCGAAGGTGTTCAGGCGCTCCAGTTCATCGTCGACCTCATCTACGAGCATGGCTATGCTCCCCAGGGCGGCGAAGCGCTGGACGTCTACGGCACGATCGAGAACCTGCACAACGCCCGGGCCGCCATCGGGTACGGCGGCATCTACGAGATCGGCCGCATCGACCGCTACCTCAACGAGGGCCGCATGCCCGATCCCATCAACGTCGTCATCGCGCCGTTCCCCCACGACCCCGATGTCGGCCCGATCGCATACGAGACCTCGGGCGGCTTCCTCGTGTTCAATCAGGACGACGACTACCGGCGCGAGATGGCCATGGAGCTGGCTCGCTTCCTCACCAACACCGAGAACACCAAGCTCCTCGAGAGCCTCCTCTACATCACCGCACGCAAGTCCTCGAACGCAGAGCTCACGTTCGAGAACGTCGCCGACTACACCGATGACGTGCCCACCGAGGTGCAGGTCTACCAGAACGCTATCGACCACGGCGTGCCGTACTTCGGCCCGTCGGACCTCGACATCTCGGCAGGCATGGAGTACTTCACGGCAGCCATGGAGGCGGCTCTGAGTCGCAGCAAGACCCCGCAACAGGCCCTCGACGACTTCGTGAGGGAGGCGAACCGGGCCGTCTTCGGCAACTGACGCCGAGAACGACCGAGCGACCGTAAGTGTCTACTTCAGCGACCCCCGCTGGCTTGAACGGCGGGAGCAAGCGACCCCGGGCGAACGCCCGGGGTCGCTCTGACGGCGCGGCGGGCGGCGGCCGCCGTCGCCCTCTGACCTCGGGCGGCATCTGGGGCCCTATCTTCGTGGCGCCACAAACGCTGCTCTTCGCAGCGTTCTTCCTCATCCCGGTAGTCATCGCCGTGGCCCTGGCCTTCATGGAGGTCAGGCCGACGAGCATGTCGTGGGTGGGACTGGACAACTTCAGGCGCGCCCTGAGCGACCAGTTGTTCCATCGGGCGCTCATCAACACCACCGTCTTCACCGGTGTGGTCGTCGTCTTCTGGTTGGGCAAGGCGCTGCTCGTCGCCTACCTGCTCGACCCTATGAACCACACGCTGCAGACGTTCTTCAAGTCCGCGTTCTACCTGCCTGCGGTCACTTCCGGCGTCATCATCTCATTGATCTGGCTCTGGATCTTCAACCCTACCTTCGGGCTTCTCAACGCTTTCGTCGGGCTCTTCGGGATCGAACCCGTTGCTTGGCTGGGCAACACCAACACGGCCCTCCCCGCCCTGATGCTCATGCAGGTCATCATGGGCGGAGGTTCCAGCATCGTCCTCCTGTCAGCGGCGCTGGCCCGTATACCCCGCGACCTGTACGAGGTGGCGATCATCGATGGCGCGAAGCGCCCCACCATCTTCGCCAAAGTGATCTTGCCTCTGATCAGACCAACGCTTCTCTACCTCGTCGTGACTGGCACCATAAACACGTTCCAAGTGTTCGAGGCCGTCTACGTCATGACGCAGGGTGGACCGCAGTTCGCTACCACCACGGTGGTCTTCCGCATCTACCAGGAGGCGTTCCAGCGCTTCAACCTCGGGTACGCATCGGCCCAGGCCATAGTGCTGTTCGTCATCACTTTCATAATGGCTGCGGTCCAGTTCCGGCTCCTCGGACAGAACGTGGAGTACTGAGGAGATGGCCAGGATAGATCCGTTCCTACGCGACAGATCGCACCCGGTCAAGCCAACTCCTATCGGCGCCATCGGCATCCTGATCATCTTGATACTCCTGTCACTCGGGGCGCTCGTGCCGCTCTACTGGATGTTCGCAACGTCGTTGACGCCGTCGGCGATGACCGTCCAGTTCCCGCCCGAGCTGATCCCGTCCGACCCTACTTTGGACAACTACCGGGCGGTGCTCAGGCAGCCGAACTTCTGGCGTTGGGTCATCAACTCGACGATCCAAGCCATCAGCGTCACTGCCGTTATCGTGGCCACGGCCAGCATGGCGGGCTACGCGCTCGCGAAGTTGCCGTTCCGTGGTTCGAAGCTGCTCTTCTGGCTCTTCATCCTCTCGATGATGTTGCCGTTCGAAGCGATCCTCGTGCCGTTGTTCCTCGTGGTGACCCGACTCGGAATGGTCGATACGTACGCCGGCCTGCTCCTGCCCCTCATGGCTGCCCCGTTCGCGATCTTCCTGATGAAGCAGTTCATACAGACGCTGCCAACGGAGCTCATGGACGCCGCGCGGGTCGACGGAGCGAGCGAGCCGCGCATCTTCTGGGACGTTGTCATCCCACTCGTCAGGCCAGGTCTGGCATTCCTCGGCATCATCACGTTCGTGGCGCAGTGGAACCTCTTCGTGTGGCCGTTGGTCGTCACGCGCTCCAGCGACATGAGGACCCTGCAGGTGGGCCTCGTTCTGATCCGCGAGCAGGAGCCGCTCTTCTTCGGTCTGCAGATGGCGGCAGCGGTGATGGCCGCCATCCCCGTGGTCGTCGTGTTCTTCGCCTTCCAACGCTACTTCCTCCGCGGGGTGACGGTTGGGGCGCTCAAGGGGTGAGAGAGGTAGCTCGCTAGATGCCGCCCGAAGGGCGGTTCTCGGTAGGCTTCGACCTGGACGGCGTGCTCATGCGCAACCCGTTCGAGACGTGTGTGCTTCCGCGGCTGGCTGCGCTGCTGAAGTCGACGCCGGGGCTGGCGGACCTCGAAGAGCTCGAGGCCGCGCGGGCTGTCCGGGAGCGCGTGTCACATGGTTGGCAGAGACGCATGCGGTCCGCCGACCTGGTCGGCGCGTACGACTGGGACGGGATCTACCGCGAGGTGGCAGAGGAGCTGGGTGGGGATCCCGAGCTAGCTGGCCAGATCGACGTCGCGACCTGGGTCGTCGAGTGCTGCGGCGGCGACGGCCACATAGAGGCGCTCCCGGGAGCGGAGGAGGCCCTCGGCGGTCTGGCCGACCTGCGGGTGAGGACCGTCGTGATCTCGAACGGGTTCGCGGCCTACCAGGAGCCGGTCCTCGAGGCGCTCGGCCTGCTCGAATACTTCGACGCCGTCATCACCCCTGAAAGGGCCGGTGCAGCCAAACCGGAGCCGCAGATATTCGCGGCGGCTGGTCGGCTCGACCTCTTCGTGGGGGACACGCTCGTCCACGACGTGCTCGGGGCGAACCAGGCCGGTGTTCCCTCGGCTTGGCTTCCACCGGCCTTACCCGACTGGCTCGCGGACCTCAAGCCGGCTCAGAGAGCGAAGCACCCGGCGGTACCGGACCTGGTACGAGCTTCACTCACGTCCTCGCCCCACCGCCGCTTCCACTTGGAGGCGAGCGTGGACGACTGCATGCCCGGCTTCGTGCTGGCGCGTGTCGACGAGGTCGTGGAACTCGCGCGGGCCGCGCTCACCGCCACTCAGCGGTAGAGCGCCCACTCGGGGTCGTGCTCGAACTCCCAGCGATAGTGCTCGCGGCCCACGAGGCTGCGTGCGGCCGCCTCGTCCGCGATCACCACACAGCGGGCGTGTAGCTGCAGGGCGGTGGCACTGACCATCGCGGTGATCGGGCCCTCGGTCGCGGTCGCCAGGATGTCCGCCTTGCGCTCGCCTGTCACGACCATGAGCAGCTCCCTCGACGCGAGGATCGTGCCTACGCCCATCGTAAGGGCGTACAGAGGCACGTCCTCGGGGTCACCTCCGAACATCGGGGCGTTCTGAGACCGTGTCGTGGGCGTCAACGCGACCTGCCTGGTGCGGGACATCAACGCAGAGAGCGGCTCGTTGAACCCTATGTGTCCGGTGCGGCCGAGCCCGAGCAACTGCAGGTCCACGCCCCCCGCGACCTGTATGGCGGCCTCGTACGCGCGCGCCTCCGCCGCAAGGTCCTCGGCCATGCCGTCTGGCAGGTGGGTGTTCTCGGCTGGGAGGTCTACGTGGTCGAAGAGGTGGCGGCGCATGTAGTGGTGGTAAGAGCGATCGTCGTCGGCGGGTAGACCGACGTACTCGTCGAGGTTGAACGTCGTTGCCCGCGCGAACGAGAGGCCCGCTGTGCGGTGCAGCTCGACGAGCTCCGCGTATATCCCCTCCATGGTCGCGCCCGTGGCGCATCCCAACACGAGGTCGGGCTTGTCGCGCAGTCGGTCGGCGACGATACGGGCGGCTAGGTGCTCAGCGTCGCTGGCAGTCGGAACGATGAGGATCTCCACGCGGACATCGTATCCACGTGGTGCACGCGCTACCTGAGGAGCAAGGGGTCGCTCTTGCCGGGTGTCGACCTGAGCCTCGATTCCAATGCCTTGGCCTGTTCCATGGCGAGATCGATCGCTTCCCTCTCTCCGGAGTCGAGCGCCTCTTCCGCGGAGCGCTTGAGCGAGAAGAGGTCCATCTCGAAGGCCTGTACCAAGCCCTTCTGGTTAGCGAGGTCGTCGACGAGCTCCAGGGCGGACCTGAGCTGCGCCTTCAGGTAGAAGGGGGCAGAGTCTTGGCTCATTCCGCTCATGTTCGCGCAGCCAGCATGTCGGAAAAGTCACTCGGACCGCAAGGGGGCGAGCGGCCACGCGTGCTACCGGCTCTCAGGGCCGGTCCGGGCACGCTCTGCCCGGTAGGCGGCCTCCACCTGCGAGAAGAGGCGCTTCCCGACCTCCGTAGCCAGTCGATTCTCCGCGCTGGCGAAGAACTCGTCCAGGTGGACGTACCCGCCCACCGACGGGACCGGCCGAGAGTAGTCGTACCGGCGCTCATGCTCGTAGCGCAGAGCCTGAACGCACATGTCGAGGAGGTTCATGTCCCTGACGAAAACCGCTTCGGGCGTAGACCGGTTCTCGTACTCGCGCCAGACCTCGAGGATCGCCTCCGAAGCCGGCAGCACCTCGATGGCGTGCTGCTCTGCGGCCGCCTTCTCCGCCTCGGTTACCTGGCGATCCGACGGGTCGGCGCGAGCTATGTGATCGCCGGTGACCACCTCTGCGATGTCGTGGACCACGGCAACCACGAGCGCGCGGCCGGTATCCACTCCGGCCTCGTCGGCGTAGAGCAGGCAGAGCATCGCGGTTCCGAACGAGTGGTCGGCGACCGACTCCGGCCGCTCGACGCCCCTCAGCACCCAACCCGCGCGTTCCACGTCCTTGAGGGCGGTCGCGGCGAAGGCCAGGTTTAGTCGTGCTTCGAGCCCCGCCAAAGTGGCCTTCGGATCTGCCGCGGGCCGACTTGGGTCGGATCCAGTCATCTACGGACGCCGTCCAAGGGGCCGTCGGGCACCGAGGAGTCGTCGAGCAGGAGCGCATCGGTCAAGCCGCCCCCGCCGCTGCCCGGCGAGGTGACCTGAGCGGCGCGATGTCCCGCCTCGGCCCTCTGGATGCGGCCGATCACAGCGTACGCGGCGCAAGCGCTGATCGTGAGTAGGCCCGAGATCCAGAGCGCCAGCCGCGGCGACGTGGCGCTGGCCAACCAGCCGAGGGGACCGGAAGCCACCGCGATCCCGAGCGAGAACACGAGCGAATGAACACTCAACATCGAAGATCGTCTGGACGAGGGGACTAACTTGTGCAGCATCGTGTCGTGGGGCACGTTGCTAGTT
>DASRWD010000104.1:0-6897 GCA_035654755.1 Trueperaceae bacterium | reverse complement strand
AGAAGATCGTCGACACGATCGGTTCCGACCAGTTCCAGCACGTGCAACAGAAGGTCGCCGAGCTGATCATCGTCCTCGAGGTGATGAAGGCGCTTCGCACTCAGGCCGAGGAGACCGCGACGCCAGACAGGTTCGGGACGATGACGCCGGGCAAGGACGCGCTGAACGCGGCGCGGAACTACTTCCCCGAGGTCTATCCCCGGATGGTAGAGATACTCCAGCTCCTCGCGGCCAGCGGGCTCATCATGATCCCTACCGAGGCCGACCAGACCGGGCCCATGGCCGACGCCGTCGACCGGTTCCTCCAGGCCCGCAACGCCAGCGCACAGGACCGCATCCAGCTCTTCCGTCTCGCGTGGGACATGACGATCTCGGCGTTCGGGGGCAGGCAGAACCTCTACGAGAAGTTCTTCTTCGGCGACCCGGTCAGGACCCAGGGTGCGCTGTACCAGGGCTACGACACGGGCCCCATGGTCGAGCGCGTCGACGAGTTCCTCGCCCGCACAGCGGAGCCTCGCGACGAGCTGGAGCAGGCACTGTCCCGAGGAGCGGCGGACTAGCACGTGCCGCTCACAGAGCCGAACGCAGAGCCGCCCTTCGACGTCCTGCGCGTCTCGCACGTCGAGCTGGGCGTCCGCGACCTGGACGCATCGCGGGCGTTCTACGAGGACGCCCTCGGCATGGTCGTCACGGCGGAAGACGAGCGCGGCATGTGGCTGCGCGGCCTCGAGGACACCTGCCACCACGCCCTGCTGCTGAGAAGGGAGTCGCCCGGCAAGTGCCTGCGCATCGGGTTCCGGGTGCGCACCGAGGCCGACCTGGACGCTGTCGCCCGGTACTTCGAAGGGCGCTCGGCCGAGGTGACCGAGGAGACGCCGCGCGGCCAGGGGAGGACGCTGCACGTACACGACCCGTTCGGGACGCCGCTCGCCTTCTACCACCGCCAGGACGCCGTAGAGCGACACCTGCAGCGCTACGACCGGTACAGGGGGGCAGCGGTCCAACGCCTGGACCACGTCAACGTCTTCGCGGCCGAGCTGCAGGAGACGTACGACTGGCTGGCGGGCGAGCTTGGGTTCCGCGTCAGCGAGTACACCGAGACCGCTGAGGACACGCCACGTCTATGGGCAGTGTGGCTGCACCGCAAGGGCAACGTTCACGACATCGCCCTTACCAACGGCGTCGGCCCGCGGCTCCATCACGTCGGTATGTGGGTGCGGGGCGAGATGGACGTCATCCACGCATGCGATGTGCTCGCGGCCTCGGGCATGGGCGCGGCGATCGAGAGAGGACCCGGGAGGCACGGCATCTCGAACGCGTTCTTCCTCTACCTGCGCGACCCCGACGGCCACCGCATCGAGCTCTTCACAGGCGACTACCGGACCCTGGACCCCGAGTTCGCCCCGATAAGATGGGACCTGGACGACCCACGCAGACAGACGCTCTGGGGGCATGCAGCCCCCAAGAGCTGGTTCGACGAAGGCAGCCAGTTCGAGGGACTCGAGCCTCGGCAGCCACGACTACCGGTAAGGCCGGTGGTGGCGAGATGACTCGCCCCGCCGTGTACGTCTACACCAAGGGAGGAAAGTGGATGAGAAGGACACTGCGAATCGGTTTGGCGCTCCTGCTGTTCCTGACACCCGCAGCGCTGGCGCAGACGCTGCGTATCGGCGCCGCGGCCGCTGCAACTGGTGCAGCTTCGGCGTTTGGTGAGCCGGAGGCCAACACGTTCCGGATGCTGCAGGACCAGATCAACGCCGCCGGTGGCATAAACGGCATCCCGGTCGAGATCATCTTCCTCGACACTGCCTCCGACACCGGCCAGGCGGTCACCAACGTCAACCGCCTCATACAGGAGGAAGACGTCCACGTCGTCATATGCTGCACGATCTCGGCTAACAGCCTGGCCATCATCGACACCGTGCAGGAGGCCGGCGTGCCGAACATCAGCCTGGCGGCCGCTGCCAACATCATCGAGCCCGTCTCCGAGCGTCAGTGGGTCTTCAAGACGCCTCAGACCGACCGCCTGATGATCACGGGCATCGTCGAGGACATGGTGGCTGGCGGCATGCAGACGCTCGCGTACCTGGCGATCGACGACGCTTACGGGGAGGGTGGCCTCAACGAGCTGAACACGGCCATCCAGGGCACGGACATCGAGGTCGTGACCATCGAGCGCTACGGCAGGTCGGACACCAACGTGACGGCACAGGTGCTTTCCGCCGTCACCGGCCAACCGGATGCCGTGCTGATCTGGGGCGTCGTGCGCGACACGGCGCTCGTCGTCGAGGAGCTCGCGAACCGCGGCTACGAGGGGCAGGTGTACGTTAGCCACGGCGTCGGCAACCCCAGCTTCCTCGAGCTGGCGGGCGAGGCGTCGAACGGCGTGCGCCTCCCTATCGGACCGATGATCGTCGTCGACGAGCTCTCGGCCGACAGCGAGATCGCCCCCGTGGCGCAGGCGTACGTTGACGAGTACGAGGCGATCTACGGCGAGGGCACGGCCAGCACGTTCGGCGGCCACGCATGGGACGCCGTGAAGTCGATAGAGCTCGCCGTCACGCACGCCATGGAGCAGGGCGAGATCGACTGGAACGACACGGAGGCCGTACGCACGGCCATCCGCGACTCGCTGGAGGCCATGCCGGCGTTCACCGGCGTGGGCGGGGTGTTCGACTTCACGGCCGAGGACCACCTCGGCCTCGACACCCGGGCGCTCGTCATCGTCGAGATCGTAGACGGCGACTGGACACTGGCCCGCTGAGGGCCACTTCCTAGTTTCACTGGAGGGAAAGGGGCGGGCTACCAGCGCCTGCCCCTTTCCCCGACGCCCGTAGGCGGAGGCTGTTTGCTCGACATCCCGCTGATCCTCTTCTTCGAGGGCCTCACGAACGGGGCCATCTACGCCCTCATGGCTCTCGGCCTCGTCGTCCTCTACTCCGTGACGGGCGTCATCAACGTCGCGATCGGCGAGTTCGTCATGATCTCGGCTCTCACCGTAGCCAGCCTGCGCGACGGCAGCGTACCCGGCACCATCTATCTCCTGATCGCGGGCCTCGTCCTTTGGGCCGTGTACGGCGCCATCGCCGACCTGAGGGCTCGCCGTGCCGCCAAGGCCCTGTGGTCCTTGGCATGGCCGCTGCTCGCGGGCGCGGTCGCCTATCTGCTCGTCCTAGCTATCAGCCGCACGGCCATGCCGTACCTGGCGCACATCGCCGTGGCGATACTGCTCACGACGGCGCTGGGCCCGGTGGCTCACCGCGTGATCGTCCAACCGCTGCCGCGTGCCTCCGCGCTCGTCTACCTGATCCTGACGATAGGTCTCCACCTGGCCCTGACGGGCCTCGGCCTCGCGTTCTGGGGCCCGCAGCCGTACACGCTGCCGCCGTTCTCACAGGGCAGGCTGCGGCTGGGCCCGGTCCTCATGGACCACCAGGACATCTGGCTGTTGGCGGTCAGCCTGCTCTTGCTCGTCCTACTGTGGTGGTTCTTCAGCCGCACCCTGCACGGCAAGGCGCTGCGCGCGGCTGCCGTGAACAAGCTGGGCGCCAGGCTCTCCGGCATCAGCGTCGTGAGAGCTGGCAGGACCGCCTTCACCCTGCAGGTCTTCCTGGCGTCGGTGGCCGGCGTGCTCATCACGCCGATCACGAAGATGGCGTACGACTTCGGCTTCCTCATCGGACTCAAGGGGTTCGTCGGCGCCATAATCGGCGGCCTCTCCAACCCTCTCGTTGCCGTCATAGGCGCTGTGTTCGTGGGCCTGGCCGAGCAGTTCAGCGCCTTCTACATATCTTCTGCGTACAAGGACGTGCTTGTGTTCCTGCTGATCATCCCCGTCCTGCTCGTCAGGTCGCTCCAGCACGTCGACTTCGAGGAGCACGTGGAGTGACGCGCCAGGTGCCTCCGTCCAGCAGCCCGACCGTCGTCACAAGCGGCGGATCGCGAGTCGGGCTATGGATCCGGCGCGTGCTGCTGATCGCGCTGCTCGCGGGACTCGTGGCCCTGCCGTTCGTCGCCGACGCCTTCACCCTGCGATTGGCGAACGTCATCGGCATGAACGCGCTCGTGGTCCTCGGACTCGTGCTGCTCGCCGGCTACGCCGGGCTCGCATCCCTCGGCCAGGCCGCGTTCGTTGGCACGGGCGCGTACGTGGCTGCCATCCTCGCCAGCACCTACGGGATGAACCCGTGGTTGTCCGTGGTCGCGGGGATACTGGCGTCGATCGTCATCGCCTGGCTGATCGGCCTCATCACATTGCGCCTCAAGGGCCACTTCCTTGCGCTCGCCACCCTGGCATGGGGCCTCGTCATCACCGGGATCCTGAGGAACTGGATGGACGTCACCGGCGGCAACACCGGGTTCGGCAGCGCGACCGGCAACCGCATCCCGCCGCTGTCGTTCTTCGGTGACGCCATCCGTGGCGACAGGGAGTACTTCGTGCTCGTGTGGGGCGCCCTGCTGTTGGCGGTGTGGCTGGTCCTCAACCTCATGCGCTCTCGGGTTGGACGCGCCATCAAGAGCCTGAGGGGCGGCGCCATCGCCGCGGCCAGTTTCGGGGTCGACGTGCAGCGGATCAAGATGATCACGTTCCTGATCGCCGCCGCGCTGGCGGCCCTGGCCGGCGGTCTGCACACCTACAGGGAACTGTTCATCGTCCCGAACCTCGCGGCGTTGGGCGCCAGCATCGACTACATGATCATGACCGTCGTCGGTGGCCTCGCCAGCATCTGGGGGGCGCTGGCCGGGTCGGCGGTGTTCGTGCTCCTCAAGGAGCAACTGCAGCAGGTGCTGCCCGGGCTCATCGGCCGCACCGGGAACTACGAGATCATCGCCTTCGGCCTCATCCTGGTCCTCGTGCTCCAGTACGCCAGGCGCGGGCTGGTGCCCATGATCGACGGCCTGCTGCCGCGCCGGCCGGCGCGGCCGGTCAACGCGGGCGCCGCGCCCTTGCCGGCACGCCCTGCGGTCAACGTGACGGGTCCACTCCTCGTCCTCGAGGAGGTCACGCGCTCCTTCGGAGGCCTCACCGCGGTGAACCGGCTCTCCTTCGAGGTCGAGCTGGGCGAGGTAGTCGGGCTCATCGGCCCCAACGGCGCGGGCAAGACGACGGCTTTCAACCTCATCACCGGCGTGCTCAGCGTCAACGGCGGCAGGATCAGCTTCGCCGGCACCGACATCACCCGCAAGCAGCCGCACGAGGTCGCCAGGCTCGGGCTCGCGCGCACGTTCCAGCACCTGAACGTGAGCCCAAGCATGAGCCTGATCGAGAACGTCTCGCTCGGCGCGTACTCGCGCACACGGTCTGGCCTGTGGAGCGGGCTCATCGGCCTGGGTGGGGCGGAGGAGGAGAGGGTGCGTGCCGAGGCCTACAGGCAGCTCCAGCGCGTGGGCCTGGCGGACGACCCGTTCGCCCGCGCGGACAGCCTGCCCCTGGGCAAGCTCCGCCTCCTCGAGGTCGCACGGGCGTTGATGGCGGACCCGACACTGCTGCTCCTCGACGAGCCGGCCGCCGGCCTGCGTGTCCACGAGAAGGAGGACCTGAAGGCCCTCGTCCGGCGCCTACAGGCCGAGGGCGTGACAGTCCTGCTCGTCGAGCACGACATGGACGTCGTCATGGACCTGGCTGACAGGATCGTCGTCATGAACCACGGCGAGAGGCTGGCGCGCGGGACGCCCGCGGAGGTGCGCAGCGACCCGGCCGTCGTCGAGGCGTACTTGGGCAAGGAGGAAGCGTGAGCGCGGACGGCGGCCTAGGGCAGACGGGCGACGCCGCTCTGGTAGTCGAGGGCCTGACCGTCCGTTACGGCGGGGTCGTCGCCCTCGACGGCGTGAGCCTCACCGTGCCTCGCGGTGAGCTCGTCGCGGTGATCGGGGCCAACGGGGCCGGCAAGAGCAGCCTGGTCAACGCCGTTGTCGGCATCGTCCCCAAGTCCGGCGGCAGGGTGCTGCACGAGGCCGACGACGTAACGGACCACACCCCCGAGCGGATGGTCGGCAGAGGCGTCGTGCTGGTGCCGGAGAGGCGAGAGCTGTTCGCCGCCCTCAGCGTCGCCGACAACCTGCTATTGGGCGCGTACGGCCGCTACGTGCGGGGTGAACGCGACCAGCGGCGCGCGCTGGAACACGTCTACGAGACCTTCCCGCAGCTAGCCGAGCGCCGCAGGCAGCTGGCCGGGACCATGTCCGGTGGCGAGCAGCAGATGCTCGCGCTGGGCAGGGCGATGATGGCGCAGCCCCGGCTGCTACTGCTGGACGAGCCCAGCCTGGGTCTGGCCCCGCTCATCGTCGAGGAGATCTTCCGGGTCATCGCCCGCCTCCGGGAGTCCGGAGCCACCGTACTGCTGATCGAGCAGAACGCCCGCGCTGCACTGCGCTTGGCCGACCGTGGCTACCTCCTGGAGACGGGCAACGTGCTGCTTTCGGCGCCGGCCGATGAGCTCGCGCGCGATCCACGAGTGGCTTCTGCCTACCTTGGGCGGTAGCGGCTAGGCCGACCGCTTGAAGGCGAGGCCGCGTTCCCTGAGCGCCTCTGCCAGTATCTTGATGGCCCGCGGGCCCACGCCGTGGAGGTCGAGCAGTTCCTGTTCGCTGCGGCCAGCGACGTCCTTCAGATCGTTGACACCTGCCGCGAGCAGCGCGCGGGTGGCTGGCTTGCCGATGCTGGACGGCAGCGCGTCCGGTCCGCTGGGCGCCTCCCCCCGCAGGGCCTCGCGCCTCCGGGCGACGAGGCGCTTGGGGGCGCGGCTCGCCCACGATTTCTCCACCAACGAGTTGAGCACCATGCCGTTGACGGCATCCAGAGGGACCCGCACACCCAGGGGCTTGCCCTGACGCGTCAGGCGCTCGGTCTGTGGGAAGCGCTCCAGCACCGCGTCCGCGTACTCGTCGGTCATGTAG
>DASRWD010000103.1:0-13288 GCA_035654755.1 Trueperaceae bacterium | reverse complement strand
GAGGCGTGGCGCTGGCAGGTCGTCCTCTCCGATCAGCTGCATCAACACCACGCTGCCCGACTTGTGCAGCTCGCTAGCTTCCGGGCCTACGGCCGGCTTGGGCACCGGCAGGCCGGCTTCGAACAGCCGCCAGAGCATCATGTACTCGCGCAACGCCCAGATCGCCTGCCTCGCCTCGTCACCCGCGCGCGTGCCCTTGCGCATCGCCTTGGCGATGCGTTTGTCGCCGATCCAGAAACCGCTCCAGTACGCCGCGTCGTCCTTGAACGAGCGCACCGACCTGTCCGTGTAAAGCTTCGCGACCAACCACTCATCACCGCGTCTGACGGTGTAGACCGTGGCCTCCTTGCCGCCCCTCAACCGACTGCCGAGCTCTTCGATGTAGCCGCGTTCGAAGAGCTCTTGGAGGTCCGGGTCGTTGAACTGGGTGTCGTTGCTGGGCCTTGGGGCAGCGTCGTTGTCCCAGACGAGGTCGGCGACGCCGGCTCGCTTCTTGATCCGCTTCTCGCGGCGCTTGGTCTTCTCAGCGCTGCGAGCGGCTCGAGCTTTCAGGAAGGCGCCAGCGTAGGCGCCGTCATCTTCGTACCTAGGCAAGTCGTGTCCTCCACGGACGGGGCTGGAAGTCGTGTGTAGTGGGCCGACTCTCGTGCTTGGCGCCGTGCCGTGCGAGGTCGACGAACTGCGCTCCGCTTCGGAGCGCCGCCGTCGCCTGGTACTCGTCAGGTTGTCAGGGTTCTCGTTCGGGCCTCAGGCCTATCGCGAGTGGTGACCACCGACGAGGCAGCGCGGCGCCTTGCTGGTATCAGGGGTTCCTTCGTTCATAGTCCGCTCACCGCCTCTCCTGGTGGGTCGTGGGCATCCTAGCGCACCTTGGGGTCGGGCGTGCGAGGCTTAGCATCCACGGTGCGGCGGCGCGTGGCGCCCTTACCTCGGGTTAACCCTCGGCCGTCACCGAGAAACCCGGGCCGGCCACCAGCCTGCAGCGATCCTTGGAGGTTAGATGAGACGTATCCTTCTGCTACTCGCCCTGCTCCTCGCCCCACTGGCTTCGGCACAGTCGCTCACGACGGCCATGGGCTCCAACCCGCCGACCCTCGACCCCCAGAAGACCTTCAACGGCTTCTCGTTCGCGGTAACGACTCACATCTACGAGACGCTGTTCACGGTCACGACCGACGGCGAGATCGTGGGTCTGTTGGCTGAAGGTTGGGAGTTCCTCGAGCCCAGCCGCCTGCGCGTGACGCTCCACGACGGCGTTAGCTTCTCCAACGGCGAGCCGCTGGACGCCGCGGCGGTGAAGGCGTCGCTCGAGAGGCTGCTGGCTCCGGAGACGGCCGCCCCAGGGCGGTTCGTCGTCTCGGCGATAGACGCCGTCGAGGTCGTCGACGATCTCACCTTGGAGATCGTCACGGGTGAAGCCTTCGCGCCGCTCCTCGCGCACCTGGCCCACCCCGTGACCGCCATCGTTCCCGCGGCGCTGGGCGACTCGTTGGCGCGTCAGCCCGTCGGCTCGGGCCCGTACGTCCTGGAGTCGTGGACGCAGAGCGATTCGCTCGTTCTGAGTGCCAACCAGGACTACTGGGGCGGCGCACCGGCGATACCCGAGGTCGTCTACCGCGTCATCCCCGAGGTGAGCACCCAGGTCGTGGAGCTGCGCAGCGGCGGCCTAGACGTCCTGTACAACATCCCGTCCGATAACTTCAGGCAGCTCCGCGAGGACCAGGGTCTGGTGACGAGCTCCTTCCTCGGCTGGGGCAGCGTCCACGTGGGCTTCAACGTTGGCAACCCCAAGCTTCAGGACGTGCGCGTCAGGCAGGCGATCGCCCAAGCCATCGACAAGCAGCTGATCGTCGACGAGTTCCTCGGCGGCCTCGCCGAGGTGGGCGTTGCCCCCATACCGCCGACCGTTCGCTTCGCGGCTTCGGACCTGCCGGAACCGTACCCCTACGACCCCGAGAGAGCCCGCGAGCTGCTGGCCGAGGCGGGCGCGGAGGGCGTCTCGCTCACCATCGACGTCTTCCAGAACCCGGACCTCGAAGCCGTCGCGCAGGTGCTCCAGGCGATGCTCGCCGACGTGGGTGTGAACCTGGAGGTACGCGTCCAGGAGTACGCGGCGTACGCCGAGACCGTGCAGCAGGACTCGGTCGAGCTGTACGGCACGACATGGGGCACCGTGACGCTGGACGCCGACTACACGCTCTACGCGTTCTTCCACTCATCCGAGATCCCGGCGAACAACGTCTCGCGCTACAGCGTCCCCGAGGTCGACTCGGCCCTGGAGGCGGCGCGGGCCACGCCCGACGACGCCCAGCGGGCAGATCTCTATCGCTCGGTTCAGGAGCAGGTGCTGGCCGACGTGCCCATGGTGACCCTGTACTACCCTCTGTCGACCGCCGCGAAGCAGCCGGGGTTGGAGGGTGAGGTCGTCAGGTTCTCCTGGATCAACCTCGACCTGCGTCAGGCCACGCTGCAGGAGTAACGAAAGCTCCACGACCTGGGGGCCGGCGACCGTGTTAGCCGGTCCCCAGGTCATGCTAGGTTCCGCCGGGGCTCGCCACGTCTGCCTGCCTCAACCCATACTCGAATGACCTCATGCTGACGTACGTCCTCAAGCGCGTGGCTGGGCTGGTGCCCGTGATGCTGGGCGTCATCTTCCTCGTCTTCTGCATGGTCTGGCTGGCGCCCGGCGACCCCGTCCTGGCGCTGCTGGGCGAGAGCGCCCAGGGAATGAGCAGCGCGCAGGTGGAGGAACTCAGGCGCGCCTACGGGCTGGACCGCGGCTTCGCGGAGCAGTTCGCCCGGTACCTCACGGGCGTCCTGCGCTTGGACCTCGGTGACTCGCTGCGGAGCTCGCAGCCGGTCAGCTCGGAGGTGTTGTCGCGTTTCCCGGCCACACTCGCTCTGGCCGGCAGCGCGATGCTCATCGCCATCGTTGTCGGCGGGTCGTTCGGCGTGCTGGCGGCCGTTTACAGGGGGACCTGGGTGGACAGCGTCGCGATCGTGGTTGCGCTGCTCGGCGTCTCCGTGCCTGTGTTCTGGTCTGGGCTCGTGCTCATGCTGGTATTCGCCCTGCAGCTCGGCTGGCTGCCCGCGTCCGGGTTCGGGGGCTGGCGTCACCTGATCATGCCCGCCGCCGCGGTCGGGTTCTCGTCGGCGGCCTTCATAGCCCGCGTCACGCGCGCATCCCTCATCGAGACGCTGCGGCAGGACTACGTGAGGACCGCGCGCGCCAAGGGCGTGCGTGAGCGCGGCGTGCGCATCAAGCACGCGTTGAAGAACGCCATGCTGCCCGTCGTGACGGTCGTGGGCCTCCAGTTCGGCGGCCTGCTGGGCGGCGCTGTACTAACCGAGACCGTGTTCGCCTGGCCCGGGGTAGGGAGGCTACTCGTCGACGCCATACGCACCCGCGACCTGCCTCTCGTGCAGGGCTCGGTGCTGCTCGTGGCCGTCGCGTTCATACTGGTCAACCTGCTCGTCGACCTGTCGTACGCCGCCCTGAACCCGAAGGTCCGCTATGGCTGAGCACGAAGCGCCCAGCGTGGGAGGTGGGTGACGTTGGCCGACGCGACGCTCGTCGAAACGCGATCGGCCCGGGGGCCGATGTCCCGGTTCTTGAACGCTCCGGCCGCCCGACGGTTCCGACGCAACCGGGGCGCCGTCATCGGCCTCGCGCTTGTCGCGCTACTTGTCGTGGTGGCTGTCCTCGCGCCGGTGCTGGCGCCCTACGCTCCTGACGCCCAGGACCTCAGGGTTCGCCTCCGTCCCCCCAGCCGAGCCCACCTGTTCGGCACCGACGAGTTCGGCCGCGACATCTTGAGCCGCGTGCTGTACGGCGCGCGCATCAGCCTGTTCACGGGATTGGTGCCAGTGATCAGCGGGCTCGTCGTGGGCACTTCGTTGGGGCTCTTGGCGGGGTTCTACCGCGGCTGGGTCGACGACCTTCTGATGCGGGTCATGGACGTGCTGCTCGCCTTCCCGTCGCTCCTTCTCGCCCTGGCCGTCGTCGGCACGCTGGGTCCGGGGCTGGGCAACGCCGTCATCGCGGTGGCGATCGTCTCCGTCCCGGGTTACGCCCGCCTGGCGCGCAGCGTCGTCATCGCCGCCCGTGAGGAGGAGTTCGTGCACGCCGCACGCTCGCTCGGAGCGCACGACGTCAGGCTGATGGTCAAGCACGTCTTGCCCACCACGATCGGTCCTATGACCGTGCAAGCGACTCTCGGCATCGGCTTCGCGATCCTCAGCATGGCCGGCCTGTCGTTCCTCGGGTTGGGCGTGCAACCGCCCACAGCGGACTGGGGCGAGATGCTCTCGCGCGGCCGCAGGTACCTGCCGGACTCCTCGTGGCTTCTCCTGTACCCCGGCGCGGCGATCTCGCTCACGGTCCTGGCCTTCAACCTCCTGGGGGACGGGCTGCGTGACGCCTTCGACCCGCGAGAGTAAGGGCGCTGCGCCCGGATCGAGCTCGCGGCGCCCGGGTTAGCCTCTGCGCATGATCCCCGTCATCGACGGACACAACGACACGCTCCTCCTGCACCACGAGGAGCCCACACGCGACTTCTTCGCCCGGCAGGAGAGCGGGCACATCGACCTGGAGCGCGCCCGCGAGGGCGGCCTGGCCGGCGCCTTCTTCGCCGTGTTCCCACCGCCGCGCAAGGTGACGGGTTCGCCTACCTCGTTCGTGCGCCGCGACGGCACCACGGCGAGGCCGGTGCCGCCCGTCGTCGATCACGCCCACGCCGTGACGACCACGAACGCGATGGTCGCCCAGCTCCTTAGGTGGGACGCCGACCCGGAAAGGCGGCTGCGGATCGCGCGCAGTGTGGCCGATATCGAGGAGGCGATGTCCGCCGGCTCGTTGGCAGCGATCCTGCACTTCGAGGGGGCCGAGGCGATAGACGTGGATCTGGCTGCTCTGGACGTCTACTACGCTGCCGGGCTGCGCTCCCTGGGCATCGTCTGGAGCCGCGCCAACGCCTTCGGTTACGGCGTTCCGTTCGCCTTCCCGTCCTCGCCGGACGTGGCACCCGGCCTCACGGCACACGGCGTGCGGCTAGTGCAGCGGTGCAACGAGCTGAAGATAATGATCGACCTTTCCCACATCAGCGAGAAAGGGTTCTGGGACGTCGCCGACCTGTCCGACGCGCCCCTCGTCGCGACCCACTCGAACGCGCACGCGCTGAGCCCCTCCCCGCGGAACCTCACGGACGAGCAGCTCGACGCCGTCGCCCAGTCGGACGGGCTCGTGGGCATCAACTTCAACGTGGGTTTCCTGGCCGAGGACGGGTCGTCGGACCCAGCGCTGCCGCTCGACGTCATGGTGCGCCACGTAGATCACCTCGTCGCGAAGCTGGGACCCGACCGTGTCGGCATGGGCTCCGACTTCGACGGCGCAACCATGCCTTCCGCCATCGCCGACGTCGCGGGTGTTCAACGCCTCTTCGAGGCGCTCGAGGCGGCCGGGTACGACCGCGAAACGCTGGAGAAGATCGGCTACCGGAACTGGCTGAGGGTGCTGCGGAAGACCTGGGGAGGGTGACGCGGTCTAGCGGCCCCTGACCCTGGCGCGCTCCAGCACGCCCATGCCCTTGCGGGCGGCATCCTGCACCATGCCAGCGGCGACTGGCTGGCACACGAGATAGCCCTGCACCGAGTCGCAGTCAGCCTCTATCACATGGTGTAGCTGCTCCTCGGTCTCGACCCCTTCGGCCGTCACCTCCACGCCCAACGCCCTGCCTAGGGCGGCGACGGCTTTGAGGATCGCCAGCTCACCACCGGCAGCCGCTCTGG
This sequence comes from Trueperaceae bacterium, assembly GCA_035654755.1. Classification (GTDB taxonomy): domain Bacteria; phylum Deinococcota; class Deinococci; order Deinococcales; family Trueperaceae; genus DASRWD01. Next base: position 7,501 of record DASRWD010000103.1, on the reverse strand, counting down.
CCTGCCCCTGCTCCAGGAACGCCCTGTCGAGCTTGATCGCGTCCACCGGCAGCTCCTGCAGGTGGGCGAGCGAGGCGTAACCAGTCCCGAAGTCGTCGAGGGCGACCTTCACGCCCAACCTGCGCAGCTCTGAGAGGACGTCCGACCCGCGCCGCTTGTCTGCCAGGGCGGCGGTCTCCGTTACCTCGACCTCGAGCCTGGCGCCCGCGAGACCAGAGCGCTGCAGCGCTCTCCTCACGTCCTGGAAGAGGCCCCCACCCCGTAACTGGAGTGGTGAGACGTTGACGGCGACACGGGGGACCACGAAGCCACCCTGCTGCCACTTCACCATCTGGTCGAGCGCCAGGTTCAGGACCTCCTGGCCCAGGGCGAGGATCTGGCCCGTCTCCTCGGCAAGCGGGATGAACGTGTCCGGGCTGAGGAGCCCCCGGTCGGGATGCCGCCACCGGACGAGAGCTTCGACGCCGGCCAGCCTGCCGCTGCGCAGGTCCACACGCGGTTGGTAGTAGAGGATGAGCTGGCCCGTCCCGAAGGCCTGCCTAAGCTCGTCCTCCAGCTCCAGCCTCTCCTGCACCTTCACCTGCATGGCGGGCCGGAACACCGCGAACGACGGGCCCCGCGCCGCCTTCGCGCGGTACTTGGCCTGGGACGCCGCCTTCATCAACGTGCCCGGCGTCTCCGCATGGTCGGGGAACACCGCGACGCCGACCCGTGGCCTGAACGTCACGCTGCGGCCCTCGAGCACGACCGGTTCGACCAGCCCGCTCACGACGCGCTGGGCGATGTCGGTGGCGTCCACGGTGTCGTGTAGCGGCCGGGTCACGATGGCGAACTCGTCGGTGCCGAAGCGCGCGACCGTAGAACCCTGCGTGACCGACTTCAGGCGCCTCGCCGCCAGCCTGAGCATGTCGTCCGCCGCGTCCTGGCTCACGGCGTCGTGTATGAGGCGGAACCCGTGTAGCTCCAGGTACAGCACCGCGACCTTGTGCTTGGCAGACTTCGCGGCGGCGAGCGCATCCAGCAGCAGGGTCTCGAAGCGCTGCCTGTTCGGCAGGTCGGTGACGGGGTCGTTGTTCGCGAGGTAGTCGACCCGCTGCTCGAGGGCCTGCCGCTCCTCGTAGAAGGCGTCGTCCGCCCGACGGGCTCCGGGCTCCGCGAAGATCGCCATGCGCGCGATCTTCCCGCCGTAGACGAGTTCGAAGACGCTGACCACGGACTCGAAGTCGCCGCGTCTCCCCTTGAGGCGCATGGTCGCCGCGCCGTTCTCGCTTGCGATGAAGGGTGTCTGGGCGCTCATGTACTCACGGCGCACCGTCGCGGCCAGCTCGGCAGCGTGGAGGTCTGCCAACTCCCGTCCTGGCGCACCGCCGGTCGGAAAGCCGAAGACCTCGCCGGCTCGCGGGTTCACCGCGAGCAGCTCGAGAGAATCGGGGTCATAAACGACGACAGCCTGCGGATGAGTGCGGAAGAAGGCCTCCGTGGCCCGACCCGGGCTGTGCGTGCGCTCCTCCATCTGTCCCGTTCCGGGCGTGAACGCTCCCCCCTCGATGTGAGGCGCGTGGTTCAGGCGGCGCCTGTGCCCTTGGCGCTAGATGATACCGGGATGAGGGTCTCCGGCACCCGCAAACCGAACCAGGCAGCGGCACTCACCCCAACCAAGCCGACCGCGATGGCCGCCGGACCCAACGCCGCGACCTGCGCGACGAGGCCTACGACCACCGGGCCACCCACCATGCCCGCGTCACCGATGAGCCGCCACCAGCCGAGGAACTGCGCGGCCGCCGCGGGCGGCGCCAAGTCGGAGGCGATCGTCATCATCGTCCCCGACCCCAGCCCGTTGCCGAAGCCCACCAGCACCGTCACGCCCAGCAGGGACCAGAACCCCGTCGTAAGGGGGACCAAGGCAATGGCGAGGCCCATGAGCACGAAGCACGGCACGATCGCCGCCTTCCGCCCGTGGCGGTCCATCAGCCAGCCCGCTGGGTAGAACATCAGCATGTCGACCAGCGCCCCTGCGCTGACGACCAGCCCTACGGCAAGAGCGTCGAGGCCGAGCACCGCTGCGCCGAAGAGCGGGATCAGGACCCGGCGACCGGCCCGAACGGCCTGACCGAGAACCTGACCGAACCCCGCGTTCAACAGCGTGGGGACGGCGGCGCGCATCGCCTGGCGCGACGCGGCCCGCTCCGGTGCCGCGGCCGGGGGGCGCCCGCCGGGCAACGCGATCGCCACGAGCACGAGCGCGGCCAACAGAACGACGGCGTACAGGACCAGAGGCGCGGCGAGGCCCAGCAGCGCAGCGACGGCGCCGCCTATGGCCGGCCCGATGAAGCCACCGAACCGATTGACGCCGCCGTAGAGGGCGATGAGACGTCCGCGCCCGCCGAGACTCGTTGCCCCTGTCAGGAACGCGTGCCTCGCCAGGTTGAAGAGAGCGATCCCTACGCCTGCGGCGATGCGTAGGGCCAGCACGACGTATACGTCGCGCGCGACAGCCGTGGCCAGCACGGCGATCATCGCGATCCCGCAACCGACGAGCATGGCGGTCTTGGGAGACGCGCGTCCCGCGAACCAACCGGCTGGCACGTCGCCGATGAGCATGCCGAGCGCTTCGCCCGCGAGCACGAGGCCCACGAGGGCGAGCGACGACTCGAACGAGGCGACGAACAAGGGGAGCGTAGGTACGAGTAGCCCGTCGCCGATAGCGACGATCGCGGTTGGCAGGTAGATCGCCAGCGCCAACCGGCGGCCGTTCTCGCTCAGTCCCAACCTTCCCCTGCCCGGCGTGCCCGGCCCTGGCGGCCGTGTCACGTCCGCCGCGCCGACTCCCAGCCGCGAAGCCGCATCGCCTGACGGTAGAGCTCGACGAGCCTCTCGGCCGAGGCCGTCCAGGACCACCGTTCGGCCTCCTGGCGCCCGGCTGTCCTGAGGCGCTGCGCGAGGCCCTCCTCGCCGGACAGCCTACGGACCCCTTCCGCCAACGCCTCAGCGCTTCCGGGCTCGACGAGTATGCCGGTCCTACCGTCGTCCACCACGTGAGGGATGCCGCCGGCCCGCGCCGCTACGACGGGCACGCCGGCCGCCATGGCCTCGAGCGCCGCGAACCCAAGTGTCTCTGAGTCGGACGGGAAGGCGAAGACGTCCCCCGAGGAGTAAGCCGCGGCGAGGTCGTCGCCGTCGAGGAACCCAGTGAATACCGTGCCCGTCCCCTCCACCTGCGCCTTCAGCCAGTCGAGGGCCGGGCCGTCGCCGACTACGGCGAACCGAGCCTCGTTCTGCATCAGCTTGACCGCTTCGGCGAGGACGTCGACGCGTTTCTCGAACGAGACCCGGCCGGCGTAGACGACGAGAGGTGAGCCGGCTTCGCCGCCCGACAGCCGCTCCCGCATCTCGTCGCTGCGGTGCCGCGGGTGGAAACGCTCGGCGTCGACGGCCTTGGGCCACAACCTCACGCGCCGTATGCCGAGGCCGCGTGCCAGCTCGACCATCTGCGGGCTGGTAGCCAAGTTCACGTGCGCGAGGTTGTGCACCTCTCGGTCCAGCACCTCGAGCGGCCGCTCTATCCAGCCGAGAGAGAGGTCCCTCACGACCTTTGGGTCGGTGTGGAACGATGCGAGCAGAGGCAGGCGCCGCCGCCTCGCGATGAAGGCTCCCCACGTTCCGAAGAGGACGGGGTTGACGACGTGCACGACGTGAGGGGCGAAGTCCTCGATCTCCCGACTGAGCCTGTTGGACGGTAGGGCGATGGTGTGCTCCGGGTACCACGGGAAGGGCAGCCCGCTGGCGGCGACCACCCGCGCTCCGGCGGACGTGTCGGGAGCCCCCGGCGGAGCGAGAACGAGAACCTCGTGACCGAGGCGCTCGAGCGCCTCCAGGGTGGCGACGAGCCGCGTGACCACGCCATCGACCTTGGGCAGGAACGTCTCGGTTACGAGCGCGATGCGCAGACGGTCACCGCCCTCGACGTCCGCCTGGGACGCCAGGGTGGCGCGCGACGGATCTTCCGTGGTTGCCAGCACCGTCCGTCAGGCGTACGACGCGAGGAAGCTGCTGAGCGCCTCCGGGCCGGGGCGCAGCGAGCCGTCCGGAAGCTGGGAGAGCGGCGTCTCGCCGAAGCCGCTGACCTCGGCGAGGGACGGCCGCGAGTCGTCGTAATAGAGCAGGCCGGTCACCAGCTCCCCGTTCTCCTCGCCTCTCCGCAGCCGCTCGAGGGCCCTCAGCCGATCGTTCGGCTCGTACTCGGCCTCGAGCTTGCGCAGAGTGAGGCGCGAGCCGTCATGCAGCTCGACGACGCTGGTGGTGCCGGGGTCGTAGTCCTCGATGAAGATCTCGTCCTGCGGGGCGACGTATCCCAGCTCCTGCAGCGCCCTCTCGTTCGCCCTACCCCAGGCGTAGCTCTTGCGCGAGTCGTCCTCGTCGTTGAAGGCCACGCACGGGCTGATGATGTCGAGCACGGCAAGACCGCGGAAGCTCATCGCGGCCTTGAGGAGCTCGCGTACCTGCTTGGCGTCCCCCGCGAACGACCGTGCGACGAAGCCAGCGCCCGCGACTATTGCCTCCACGGCCACGTCTATGGGCGGGAAGTCGTTGTGGCCGGCGTACTTGAGGTCCTGGCCGTGCTCGGCCGTGGCCGAGAACTGGCCCTTCGTGAGGCCGTAGACCCCGTTGTTCTCGACGACGTAAGCCATGCGGACGTTGCGCCTGACCATGTGCTTGAACTGCCCGAGCCCGATGGAACCGGTGTCGCCGTCGCCGCTTATCCCGATCGCACGCACCCGATGGTTCGCCTGCAGTGCTCCCGTGCCGAGGGACGGCATGCGGCCGTGCAGGCTGTTGAAGCCGTGGGACTGGCCAAGGAAGTACGCGGGGGACTTGCTCGAGCAGCCGATGCCCGAGAGCTTGATCACGTCCTGCGGCCTGAGGCTCAGGTCGTAGCACACCTGGATGATCTGGCTGGCTATCGAGTTGTGGCCGCAGCCCTTGCACAGTGTCGAGGGGCTGGCCGCGTAGTCGCCCTTGGACAGCCCGGCGAGGTTGAGTTTCTGCACCCGGTCCATCAGTTCTGATTCCTCTCGAGGTGGGCGAGCACCGTGGATACGACCCACGCAGCCGTGAGCGGCATGCCGTCCAGGAAGCCGGCGCCGGCGAGCTTCGCGGCGTGGTCGGGCAGCTCGGCCCTGAGGATGTTCCTCAGCTGGTTGTCGCGGTTCATCTCGATGACCAGCAGGTCGTCGTGCTCGGCGATGAAGGACTCGACCTCCGGGCCGAACGGCAGAGCGCGCAGGCGCATGAGGTCGAGGGTCACGCCGCGAGCCGCGAGCTGATCGCGGGCCTCCTCGATCGCGTACCGCGTGGTACCGAAGTAGACGAGCCCCAGTTGCGCGCCCGGGTCGCGTTCGATGGCCGCGGGCGGGACGTACGACCTCGCCGTGTCGTGCTTGCGTGCCAGCCTGTCCATGTTGCGGACCCACTCCTGGCCGTCCTCGCTGTAGCGGGCGTCCTCGTCGTGACCGGTGCCGCGCCCGAACCACGCGGCGCGCGGGTTGGGGTTGCCGGGCAGCGTGCGGTAGGAGATGCCGTCCCCGTCGACGTCCGCGTAGCGCCTGAACTTCTCGAGCCCCTCGACTTGTTCCGCAGTGAGGACCTTGCCCCGCTGCAGAGGAGCTTCCGGGTAGCCGAACGGCTCGCCCATCCAGTTGTTCATGCCCAGGTCGAGGTCAGAGAGCACCAGTACGGGCGTCTGGAGCTGGTCCGCAAGGTCATGAGCCTTGTAGCCGAACTCGAAGCACTCCTCGATCGAGGACGGGAACAACAGGACGTGGCGGGTGTCGCCGTGGCCAACACCGTATGCGAACGCGACGTCCCCTTGACTCGTGCGCGTCGGGAGACCCGTGCTGGGGCCGACCCGCTGTATGTCCCAAAGGACCGCGGGCACCTCGGCGTAGTAGGCGAGGCCGAGGAACTCGGCCATCAGCGACACGCCGGGCCCGCTGGTCGCGGTGACGGACCTGGCGCCGGCCCAGCCCGCTCCCACGACCATGCCTATCGCCGCGAGCTCGTCCTCGGCCTGGACGACGGTGTACGTGGGATGGCCGTCGGGGTCGACGCGCAGCTTGGGCAGGAACTCCCTGAGGGCGTCTATGAAGCTGGTCGACGGGGTGATCGGGTACCAGGCGGCGACGCTGACGCCCCCGAACACTGAGCCGAGGGCTCCGGCCTCGTTGCCCGTCATGAGGATCAGGCCCTCGGTGGCGTTCATGGGCTCCACGACGTACGGGTCGACCTTGTCGATGCTGGTGGCCGCCCACGCCTGGGCCCTGCGGACCACGTCCATGTTGCTGTCGATGAGCTTGGCCCTGCCACCGAAGTGGTGGGACAGCGCCTGCTCGACGACGTCGAGCGGCACGCCAAGCAGGTGTGCGACCACCCCGACGTAGGTCATGTTCGTGATGTAGTCCTTGAGCTTGCCCTTGACCTCGACCTCGGTGAGCAGGTCCTTAACGGGTATCGGGTAGTAGGTGAGGTCGGTGCGCTCGGGCTGGTACTTGATGTCTGCGTTGTAGACGCACACGCCGCCGGGCGGCAGGCCGGCTACGTCCGCATGCACCGTCGCAGGGTTGAAGGCGACGAGGAGCTCGGGTGGCCGGCGGGCGACGTAGCCTTGCCGGCTGACGCGGATGTGGTACCAGGTCGGCTGGCCCTGGATGTTCGACGGGAAGATGTTCTTCCCGTGCACGGGGATCCCCATCTTGAAGAAAGATCGCAGGAGGGCCAGGTTCGCTGTCTGGCTGCCCGTGCCGTTGGCGGTCGCTACTGCGATCGAGAAGTCGTTCACCACCAGGCCCGTGTCCAGGCCGACGCTCGGGCTGATCAAGGTTTCGGGGACGCCCATGCCTATGCGTACACCTCCGGCGGGCGGGGCTTCGGCCCCTTAGCCCGCGTTCGGGCGTGACCGGCTCCACGCTCCACGAACGACAGGGAGCAGACGACGTTATCCGTCGTCCGCCCCGTCGATTGGCGGCATAGTACCCCGCACTCGGTGGTCGTCAGACGTCCGCGTTGTCACACGGTGAGAGCGCGGATCCCGTCGGAGCCTGGCCACCCCCGCGGGCCGCGCCCCCCTATGCCTCAGGCCTCCAGGCCGTAGGGGTCGTCGTCCTCCGAGAGGTCCGTGGTGGCGGTGGCAGGCAGGTTGACCGCGCCGGCCTTCTGAAGAGTGGCCAGCACGCCCAACTTGATCTCGTCCACGAGGTCCGGTCTGGTGGTGAGGAGTTCGACCGCCTTCTCCTTGCCCTGACCCAACCGCGTCTCCCCGTACGAGAACCACGAACCCGACTTCTGCACCACATCCAAGTCAGCAGCCACCTGCACCAGATCACCAAGCCGATCGATACCCCGACCGAACATGATGTCAACCTCAGCCTCACGGAAAGGCGGCGCCACCTTGTTCTTCGTCACCTTCACCCGCGTCCGCGAACCGACCCGCTCAGCCCCCACCTTC
>DASRWD010000102.1:0-9103 GCA_035654755.1 Trueperaceae bacterium | reverse complement strand
GAGGTCTGGTCGACGGCCGCACTGACAGCCTTCGCCAGGGTGTCGTGGAAGACGGAGCCGGCCGTCAGCGGGCTGACGTCCTCCTCGGCCTCCGTCAGCTCGGTCAACCGCAGCCCGTACTGGCCGAACCACTTGAACGCGCATTGCCCGAAGCTGGTGAGCTGCGTTGCGCTGAACGGACCGTGGGCAGGCAAGCTCACCCCGGTCACGCCGTCGTGCGCGTCCGGAGCCTGCGCGCTCTCCCGGCGCAGTTCCACGCGCCATGAGTGCGCGGCCGGCCCGTCGGTCTCGGGGAGCCGCGCGATGAGAGCTTCGAGGTCGCTCGCGGCTGCTCTGACGCCTACCCCCTCGGGCGCCGGGACGCCCAACGCGGCGAAGTACGGGCTGGGCAACTGTTCGGAGCCGCCAGCGACCCGTGGAGTGGTGAGGGTCACGTCGTTGCCGGCGGCGTGCAGGACGGCGAGGAAAGACAGCTCTTCGCGCTCGGCAGCTCCTTCGGCGTCCTCGAGGTTCAGACCGCATGCCGTCAGGAGCGCGCGCTCCTGGAAGTCGATGACCGGATCCTCTCTCACGGCCTGAGGGAACGTGCCCTCGCACAGCCCGAGGACGAACACGTGCCGGTATCGGGCACCGAACACGGCGAGCGGCGTGTGCAGCTCGACCGAGCCTTTGCCCGGCCGGTCTACCGGGACGCTGACCGTGTCAAGGACGTCCGTGAAGTGCGCCAGGAACTCCGTCAGATCGACGGACCCGTTCGCGTCGCGCGTCGGCCAACCCTTCGTCGAACGCTCGAGCGTCTTCAGCAGGTGGGCGAGAAGGCGCTGATCTCGCCCCTCAGCACGCGCCATCACTCCCAGGCCCTCGAGCGTGGAGCCAAGCAACCGCACGTACTCCGTCCAGGACGACTTGGTCGGCCAAACGAGCAACTCGGCGGCGGAGGCGCCTGCCTCTGCCCACTCCGACGGACCCTCCGGGTGCCAGGCACGTGCGGTCGTCCAAGAGGCGTCGTTGAGACCCTGGACCAGCGGGTGACGGAGGAGACGCGCGGTCTCCTCGAAGGGAAGCCTTCGGCCGACGGCGGCGATCAGACCCGCGGCTACCTCACCCAGGCGAGATTCCCTGATCGGCACGCCATATGCCAGCCTCACAGGCACCTCGAACTCGGCGGCCACGGACCGGATCAGCGGGCCGTACGCCCGCTCGTCGCGGGCGACCAGCACGACGTCTTCCGGCGGGACACCGGACGCGAGCAGCCTCTTCACCCGCGCGAGCACCCACCTGACCTCGTCCTCCACGTCGGCCAGGGTGTGAGCCGCCAGACCGGCGTTGGGTCCGTCGATCGGAGGCGCCGCAGGGCGCCCGTCGACGAGCCGAGCTACGGTGGCGGTGAAACGTGCTGCTAACGGCGGGCCGGTCTCGGACCCCATGCGATCGTCCTGCCGCACCTCCCAGCCGTGGGCAGCCAACTCCGAACTCGCGTCTTCACTGGCCCTGAACCCCGCCGGGAGCACGACGACGGAACCGGGGGCGGCGAGGGCGTCAACGAAAGCGACCTCGCCGGCACCCAACCTCGAGTAGCCGTAAACGAGCAACGGTTCTCTGCTGCGGATCGCTGTAGCGGCCTGCCAGAGAGCCTCCGCTGCGTCCACCTCGCCGTTGTCCCTGAGGAGCTGCGAGTACGCCAGCGCCAGTCGCACGACGCGTTCGGTACGGGGGCCAACCGCAGCGTTGCCGGCGATCGCCGCTGCCGATCGCGCCTCCACCGCGATCCCCGCCCTGAGCAGCTCGCTCACCACGGGCTCCAAGCGCCGAGCCGTCCCGCGCACGTCGGGCCAACCACCGTCGTCGGCGATCACCTGCCTCAGCGCCAACAAGCGCGACAGAGGCAACGAGACGAGGATCCCGTTGGACCTCAACGAGCGCATGGCGCGCGTCGAAAGGCTCACCGAGGTAGCGCGACCTCCACCCAAGGCCCTGGCGGCCCTGTCGTTGGGAGTCAGCACCGTCTTACGGGACAGCTCTGCCCTGGCGGTCGCCAGAGGGTCCGCTGCGAGGATCACGTAGCGGGCCTTCTCGCCTCCAGTGTCGGCGATGAGGTTGGACTGCACCGATCCGTTCACGCGTTGACCCGCACCTGCAGCGTGCTGCCTTGGTCGCCGGCCTCTACGAGTAGCTGAACCGGGATCCGCTTCTTGAGCTCGTCGACGTGGCTGATGATGCCGACCATCCGGTGGCTCTCCTGCAGCCCGCGTAGGATGCCGACCGCGTTGTCGAGGGCGGCCGGGTCGAGGCTGCCGAAGCCCTCGTCTATGAACAACGCTCCGTGGTCGACCGCACCGCTCTGCTGCTGCGCGACCTCGGCGAGGCCCAGCGCCAGGGCCAGGCTCGCGAGGAAACCTTCGCCGCCGGAGAGCGTACGAACGGGCCTTACCGCGCCGCCGCTGAAGGAGTCATGGACGTCGAGCTCGAGGCCTGTGTCCGAGGCGCTTTCCGGTTCCTTCAGCGCCAGTTGGTACCGCCCTGCCGTCATGTGCTTGAGGTGGGCGTTGCCGTGCGTCAGCACCTCGCCGAATATCGAGCGGAGCACGAAGGTCTGCAGGTCCATCCGGGACTCGCCCTTCACCTGGCCCGTCGCGAGGTCGTAGAGGCGTTTGGCAGCCCGCTTGCGCTCCTCGAGCGCGGCGTCCTGTTTCGCCAGCGCGTCGTAGCTACCCAGGTCGTCGGTGATCGAGGCAGCTCTGCTCGACGCTATGTTCCACTCGGTGGCGGCTCGCTCCGCAGCGGCGGTCGCCTCGTCCAGGGCATCGGCGAGCGCGACCGAATCCGGTCGCTCGCGGCCCTTGAGCTTCTTCTCCAGGTCCGCCACGGTGGTGGCGGCGGAGGTCCTCTTCTCCCCGTAGCTCTTCAGGTCCTTCTCGCGCTCCCGGAGAACCTGTTCCGGCAGCGCCGCCGCGTCGAGCTCCTCGAGCGAGGCGAAGCCGGATGCCTTCAGGCGGTCTGCGAACTCTGCTGAGCGGGCGGAGACGGCCTCGTCAGCCGTCTTCAGCCGACCACGAAGTTGCGTAACGTCCTTGCGGGCATCGCTCAGAGCCCGCTTCGCCGCCTCCAGCTCCTCTGTAGCCGACTTGAAGCGACCTTCGAGGGCTGTGTGAGCCTGCGTGGCTTCCCTCAACGCCCTGGCGAAGGTCTCCGGGTCCCGCAGGTCTTCCGGCAGGTCTTTGACCGCAGTCTTGGCCTCGGTCTCCAGCTCGACTACCTGCTCGGCGGCCTTCCTCTCCGCCTCGGCATGCTTCTCTATGACCGTTGCCAGGCGTTCGGCCTCGCCTTCCAGGCGTGTTACGGCCGCCTCCAGCGTAGTCGCTTCGCCTGCGGCGCCCTCGGCTACGCGGACGGCCGCCTCCGCCTGCTCCAGCTCCTCGGCAAGGCGAGACTCCTCGGGCGCCCCGTCGCCCCAATCGCCAAGCGCAAGGACGTCATGAATCCTCTCTTCGAGGTCCTGCTTCCTGGCACGCAGTTCGGCCACCTCGCCCGCGCTCGCTCCGAATAGAGCCATTACGGCGGACACGCTCTCGCGCCCGTCGCCGCGTGCACGAGCCGGATGCTCCGTGCTTCCGCATACGGGGCAGGCGTCGCCGTCAGCCAGGTCCTGAGCCAACAGGCTTGGCGCGTGAAGGACGATCTGGGCGAGCGCGGCGGCCAGCGGGTCGTCGCCTTCCGTCACTCGCTTCAGCACGGCATCCGTGTCTGCGAGTTTGCTTGCGAGCCCGGAAAGCTTCTTGGCCGCCTCGAGGCTCTCCTTCGCCTTCCGGTGCCGCTCCCGCGCTTCGTGCGCCTGGCTGGCCACAACGGTTGCGGCCTTCAGGCTGGCCCTCGCCTCCTTGACGCCGGATTCGACATCGGCGAGCTCCTCGCGCACCCGCTTCAGCTCGGCCTGCGTTTCGCTGTGAGCGGCCTTCGCCTTCTCCAGTTCCTTCCTCGTCTGCTCGGCGCCGATCACGGCCGCCTCGAGATGCCTGAGGCGTGAGGCCTCGTCTTCCAGCGTCTTGAGGCGCGGCTTCTCGGGCTCCAGCGCCGCGGTCGCCTCTTCGGCGGCCGACTGCCGGTCCGCTGCGATCGTTTCCTGCTCTTCGGCATCGGAGAGAAGCTTCAGCAGTTCGTCGCGTTCCGCGACTTTGTCCTCGAGGTGGCGCCTGGCGTCGACGAGTGCCGCCGCCCGGCGCGCCGCCTCCAGCAGCTCCGCCTCCGCCATCATCTCCTCAGCGCGCGCCTCGAGCTGCGCCGACTGGTCCCGCGCACTGATAAGCGCGTCGAACTCAGCGGCGAGCGCCTGCCCCGCGGTCATGGCAGCCTGTGCGGTCAGCTTCTGGACATCCAGCCGCTGCTTCTCGGACAGCGCGACGGACGTCGCCTTCTTCGCGTCCGCGAGGAGCTTCGCCACCGCCTCACGGTCCTCGACCCCCAACTCCTCGAGGATGTCGCGCCGCTTGCTCTCGTTCATCTGGCCTTCGCGCATGAGGGCGTTGTGCTTCGCCTTCAGAGCGTCTATGAACCTCTGGAAGCGGCCGGTGCCGAATACCTTGGTCAGTACGGCGCGCCGCGAGCCGTCGTCGGTGACGACCTTCCGGAACTCCCCTTGCGGCAACACGATCGTCTGCCTGAACTGGCCGGCGTCGCAGCGAAGGAGCTCGGTAACGGCGGCGGTGACGGCCGTGACCTTGTCGGAGACGACGTCGCGCTCACCCTCGGTCACGTCGAGGAGTTCGGCCCAGTGCTTCTGCGTGGTAGTCCCGGTACCGCGCTTCTTGGGACGCTCCTGGTCGGGGCCGCGTCGAACGAGGTAACGCTTGCCGGCGTGCTCGAACTCCAGCTCTACCAGGGTGCCGCCGAACTGGTCGAAGGTCGAGACGGCGTCCCTGCCCTCACGCTCGTTCCCGCTCGTCTCGCCGTACAGCGCGAAGCACATGGCGTCCAGCACGGTGCTCTTGCCCGAGCCGGTCGGGCCGTGGATAAGGAACAGGCCGTGTGCACCGAGCCTCTCGAAATCGACCACCTGCTCGCCCGCGTAAGGACCATAGGCTCGCATGACCAGGCGGATGGGCCTCATGCCGCCGCCTCTTCCTGGTCGTCTCCGACGACCTCGTCGAGGATCTCCAGTTCGAGCGGTGACATGGCCTCGTCGTACACTTGGGCGTATAGCTGCCTGAGCGCGTCCTGTGGCGTGATCGTCCGGTGGTCGCCGCGCAAGCGGGCGACCGTCTCCGCGACCGAGACGTTCGGCTGTTCCAGCACCGCGTTGGGCAGCACCTCGCGCAGCTTCGCGATGGCGTTCTGCACGGGACCCTGGTCGGTAATGCGCGCGAGCGTGTAGTGCAGCCGCTCACGACTGTCCAGGGTCCGGGCCCGCTTGATCAGCTCATCGAACGTGAGCCCTTCGATCACCTGTACCCGTCGGCTGGCAGCGAGCGCGACGAACTCGCGTTCCACCGCACCGTCCGAGCGAACCTCTACGACGTTCACGCCCTTTGCGCCATCGCCCAGGGCAACGACACCGTCGAGCTCTGAGGAGACCGCTTCTCTGAACGAGTACGGGAAGAGCGATCCGGAGTAGTGGACTTCGCCTGTCTTGCCCAGCCTGCGGGGGCCGTGGATATGCCCAAGCGCAACGTACGCGTAGCCATCGAACGATGACACCGGCACGCCCCCGGCGCCACCGACCATGATGGCGTCCTCGCCGTCCGGCTCGTCGCCGGAGCCCTCGACGAACGCATGCGCGACCAGCACGGCCGGCCGTCCGGCAGCACGGTTCAGCCGCGCCAGCACGCACGCCATGGCGGAGCCGTAGTCGAAGTCACCCACGCCCGGTGGCTCATCGCGGTAGGCAGCGTTCACGTGCACGGGCTTGTGGAACGGCACGCCGTAGATATCGACGTTAGCTATCGTGACCGGCGTCGGGCACTCGGCAAGCGACCGCACCAAGTGGAGGCCCGCACGCTTGGCGATGCCGTGATGGGCGGACATGCGGTCCGGGTGGTCGTGGTTCCCCGGGATCACCAGCATGGGGACGCCAGCCTCGGCCACGATGGCCTCGACCGCGTTCTCCCAGAGTTCGAGGGCGGTGAGTTGCGGAACGTGGGTGTCGAAGACGTCTCCGGCAACGATCACGGCGTCCGGCTCCACGTCGTTCACGAGCCGGACGAACGACTCGATCAGCTCCTTCTGCACCTCGTGTAACGGGAAGTCGTGAAGCCGCTTTCCCAGGTGCCAGTCCGCCGTGTGGATGAAGCGCAACGCATGTCCCCCTTCGGCAACAAACGTAACCCCGAGGGGCGACAGGAAGCGTCGCTGTTCGCCGCTGTTCGAGCCGCAGTCGTGTGACGGGAAGGCCCTGTACTTCCGGCCGGGTCAGCTGTCTGCGTACAGGCTCGAGGCCGCCGCTACCTCGGCGGAAACCCGCTCCCGGACGGAGGGCGGGGAGATCACCTCGACCATGGATCCCCAGCCGAGGACGAACGACAAGATCTCGTGCGCCTCGCCGTCCTTGGCCAACCTGCCCTTGAGGCTGACCTCGAGGGAGCCATCCTCGTGGCGGACAAGCACCTCTAGGCTCCTGTCCACTTCCTGCTGCTCCTCGAACCATGGGGCCACGGACGGGTCGACCCTGAGGATCACCTCGACCGGTCGTCCCTCGACCGTTATGCCCCAGGCGCCGCCCAAGTACTCGAGGGGGTCGAAGTCGGCCGGGATGTCATAGCTCTCCTCCGTGAGCCGTGCAGCGTGCATGCGTGAGAGGCGGAACGCGCCGACCCGGCGGAAGTAGAGGCGCTCACGCGCGATCACGTAAGGCTGGAGGTTGCGGCGGTTGAGCTCGTAGAAGTAGATCTCGTACTCGTGCCGGTAGCGTTTCTCCGAGCTTGCCGGCCGGTAGTCGCAGCGCAGCACCTTGCGGCCGAACCAGGCCTGAGCGACCAGATCGAGCGTGCGGTCGTTACGGCCGGTGGCCAGGTTGTCCACCGCCGACGCCAAGGCTGTCCTCGCAGGCTCCGGTAACTGGCTCGCCAGTTTCCTGAGCGCGCTGCGATAGTGGGACTCGCCGACCCCAGTGTGAACGAGCAGGCGCGTCGCGCTGTGGACGGCCAGCGCTTCTACGTCGTTCAAGGCCGTGGCCGCGGCTAGGATGGAGTATCGGGAGCCGTCCTGGTCCAGATCCGTCGTCTCACGCAGGTCGTTGAGGTCACGCTCGATGGTCCTGCGGGTCACCCCGAAGATGGCAGAGAGCTCCCTCACCCCGTACGGTTTGAGGGCCAGCAGCTTCTCCAACTCCTTGAGCCGGTTCGCTTTGTTCAACGTCCTGGTCACGTTCCTTGCAGCCTAGCGCCGGACGCCATCGGCGCCATGTGCTGGTTCACCCAGCTTCGCTCGCTGTCAGCCGGTGGGCCGCGGGCGGTCGTTCACGACCGGCAGGTACTCCGCCCACGGGCCGATCGCCTCGCGGTACTGCTTGGCCATGACCCGAGCGATCTGAGCGAGGTGGCCCAGATCGTGTACGACCCAGGTCGAGAGCAGTTGGCCCAGCGTCACCGAACCGAACTGTGGGTGCTGTGCCGTGGCCCTCAGATCTGCACCCGTGAGGTTCCAGGACTCAACCTCTCTCAGGTTCTCCGCGCGCAGCCTTGCGAACAGATCGAGCAGTTCCGACAGCGCCTTGCCGGAGTGCAACGAGCGGTGGGCATAGCGGTCGAATGGTGGGAACGCCGCGCTCGGGTCTCCGGCCCTGATCACACGCGCCCGAGGCAGCCAGTTGCTGGTCTCGGCCTCGACCAGATGCCCGACGACCTCGAAGGGGCTGAACGTGCCTTCGCCCTCGTCGCCGTTGACCCACGCCTCGGACAGGCCCGAGAGCATCTCGCGCAAGGTCGAAGGCGTGCGGCTGAGGACCTGCGCCGCCTCGGAGTACTCGAACCCCATGGTCACCTCCATGGACCCGGGGCGCCGGCCAAGTTCCCCGGCGCCCCGCTCCAACGTGACCCCAACGATACGGCGGTCGACCAGCAGATCAAGCTGCCAACTGGTGGGCGAGCTCCTCCATCCGGTCGTACGAGACCTGAGCACCGCTCTCCATACCGCTGTCGAAGATGGCCTTCAGGATCTCGGGCGAGTAGCACTCGACGTGCACGTGCAGCGTCGTGACGCCGTCCTGCTCGGTGATCACAGCGGTGTTCAGCGTGCCGCCCTCCTCGGTGTCCGGGGTCACGCCGGGCATGCCCTCGTAGATCTCGGTCTGGACGATCCGGTTCGGACGGGCGATCTCCGTGAACCGGCCGTGGAACGAGACGTCGAAGTCCTGCTCCTTCACCGAGAACCGCCACCTGCCGCCAACGCGCGGGTCTACCGTGCACTCCTGCCACTCGGACGTCGGGAAGCCCCACCAGCGCTTCACCAGTTCGGGCTCGGTATGCGCCCGGTAGATGAGGTCGGCGGGTGCGTCGAACTGGCGCACGACCTCGTATGCGGTGTCGGACACGACGGTGAACTTGGCACTTCCCTTGCGGTCGGTCTTGGTCATTCTGTTTCCTCCTCCTTCAGTTCCGTCACCAGGTCGTCAAGGCGGTCGTACCGCTCGTTCACGACGCCGATGAACCTCTGTGCCCAGTCGATGACCGGCCCGAGAGCGGGGCCGTTGACGCTGTAGTAGCGCCACTTGCCCTCGGGCCGGACGCGTACCAGCCCGCTCTCGCGCAGCACTGCCAGGTGCTTGGACACCTGCGGCTGGGCTATGCCGAGTCGCTCCACCAGCTCGCTAACCGTCGTCTCGCCCTCGCCGATCGCCGCGATCAGCTCGCGGCGCGCAGGGTCCGAGAGCGCCGAGAAGACGTCGTTGGTGGTTGGCGTCCTCGCCATGCGCGCATCATATTCCAATATTAGAATATGTTGTCAATAGGCGAACCGCTGGGGCGTCGTGAACGCGTCTTGGCTAGAGTGGCGTCGGCGTCATGCGAAGCCAACTGCGTACGTCGCCGTCAACATCGAAAGGAGCATTCATGGCCGGTCGTGCAGCCACGTTCCTAGCTAGCATCGTGCTCTTCTCACTGCTCGGCATCTCGGC
>DASRWD010000101.1:0-2662 GCA_035654755.1 Trueperaceae bacterium | reverse complement strand
CCAGCACCGCGGGACCGCCCGACGGCAGCAGGCGCTCGTAGGCGTGCGCGGGGCGGGGGCTGGCCAAGGCGGCGAGCACCAGGTAGAGGGCGACGAGGACGGTCAAGACGGCGGCGAACGCGCGTAGGAGGCGCATGGACGCCAACATATAGGCAGTCCGGTATATCATCGGGACGAATGTCCCTCTTCTTCGGCCCGCGCGCCGCGTCAGCCGTTTCGGACGAAGCGGAAATCACGGAGGTGGATGGTCTATGCGTAGCCTGCGTCTCGTTGGAGTCGCCCTAGCCCTAGGCCTAGCGACGGCGCCGGCGCTCGCCCAGGAGGGCGACCTGCCGATCGTCAACGCCGCCATGGAGGCGACC
This sequence comes from Trueperaceae bacterium, assembly GCA_035654755.1. Lineage (GTDB taxonomy): Bacteria > Deinococcota > Deinococci > Deinococcales > Trueperaceae > DASRWD01. The sequence continues at coordinate 2,300 of DASRWD010000101.1, read as the reverse complement.
GGAACCTTCTCCTGGATCGTCCATGCCATGGATTACTTCGGCACTGCCGAAGCGAACGGCATACAGGTCGTAGGCGCCCCGTACGCCAGCAAGCAGGCGACGGAGATCGCGCTGCGCAGCGGCGAGGCCGACGTCAAGGTCGACGACTTCCTCGCCCCCGTGCTGCTCAGGCAGGCCGGCATCCAGGCCAGCGGCATCTACCCGTACGCGACGGCGGTCGGTGGGCTCGTGGTACCGACCGACTCCTCGATCCAGGGCGTCGAAGACCTCGACGGCAAGACGATCGCCGCGGGCGCCCTGCGCGACAAGAGCATCCTGATCCTGCGCACGTTGACCCTCTCCGAGCACGGCTTCGACGTCGCCGACGGCCAGGTCGTCCAGGCGGCGCCGCCGCTGATGATGGAGCTGACCTCGTCCGGCGAAGTCGACGCCGCCTTGCCCCTGTGGCACTGGGTCGCTCGCATGGAGGCGGCAGGGGTGGCACGCGAGATCATGAGCGTCGCCGACATGCTCGAGCAGCTGGGCCTGCCGCGCGACCTGCCGAACCTCGTGGTCGTCGCCCGCGACGACATGCCCGACGAGCTCAAGACGGCGTTCATCGCTGCGCTGCAAGACACGTTCGAGGTGATGAGGAACACGCCGGCCGACGACCCGTTCTGGCAGACGATCCTCGACCAGGGGCTCTACTCCCTGCCCGATGCGAGCCAGTTCCCGCAGGTGATCGAGCGCTGGAAGGCCGGCACGACCGACAAGTGGGACCAGGAGTCGATCGACGGCCTAGTCGCGATGGTCGAGCGCCTCGTCGAGCTTGCGGGCCCCGAGGCAGTCGGTGTGGAGAGCATCGACCCGGCAGCGTATACGACCGAGTTCCTGCCCCGCTGAGAGTAGGTTCGCCGGGTGGCGGTAGATGCTGATACCGCGGCTTCTGCCGTCGTCCGGCCCAAGCCCCTGCGGCGGAGCGGCGGCGCCGGCGTCGGCCCTTGGCTGACGCTGGCGTCCTACGTTTCGCTTCTGGTCTTGTGGATCGTCGGCGCCGCCTCGGCCCCGAACCTGATCCCCGGGCCCCTCGAGACGCTCGACTTCATCGTCCGCGAGCACCAGCGCGGCGTGCTGCTCGGCCACCTGTGGGTCACGACCCAACGGGTCCTGAGCGCCTTCGCGATCGGCATGGTGGCGGGCGTAGCCGCAGGGGCCGCGATGGGCGCCTCGAAACGCGTCGACGACCTGCTGCAGGGGTGGCTGGTGGTGCTGCTCACGATCCCGCGCATCCTGCTCTTCGTCGTCGCCTACCTCACGATCGGGCTCTCAGACCGGGCACTGGTCGTGGCCCTCGTGATCACCATAGTCCCAACGATCGTCGTGGCGGTGCGGGAGGGTGCACGAGCCATCGACGGTTCGCTCGTGGAGATGGCCAAGGCCTTCCGTCGCTCGCGTACCGCGACCTGGCTCCACGTCGTCTTCCCGCAGCTCACTCCCTACGTGGTGGGTACGGCGCGCGGAGCGCTGGCGCTCTCGTGGAAGATGGTCGTCCTCGGTGAGCTGCTCGGCCGCACCTCCGGCGTGGGCTACCAGATCTCGTTCTACTTCCAGTTCTTCAACATGACAGGGATACTGGCGTACGGCGTGACGATGATGGTCTTCCTCGCTCTCCTCGACCTCGGCGTCATGGGCGCGCTGCAGCGGGTCGCGTTCCGCTGGCGTGCCCCGGTCAAGGTCAACGCGGTCGGTTGATGGAGGAGATCCACGTCAGCGGGCTCAGCAAGTCATACCCGCTCAGGGACGGCGGCACCCGCCCGGCCCTGCGAGACATCGAGCTGCACGTGGCCGCCGGCGAGTTCGTGTGCCTACTGGGGCCATCGGGCTGCGGCAAGACGACGCTGCTGAACATCCTCGCGGGGCTCGACACCGCGGACACCGGCCACGTGACGGTCGGCGACCCTGCCGCGCCTCCCGTCACGAGCTACATGTTCCAGGAACCTCGGCTCCTCCCCTGGCGCACCGTGCGCGGCAACCTCCACTTCGTCCTCGACGAGGGCGGCGAGTCAGCCCGGGAGAAGGTCGACTACTGGCTGGACCGCGTCGGACTGGCAGGTCGCGGCGACGACTACCCCCGCCAGCTGTCGATCGGCCAACGACAGCGTGTCGCGGTGGCCAGGGCGCTGCTCGTGAAGCCGGACGTGCTGTTCATGGACGAGCCGTTCTCGTCTCTCGACGAGCTCACCGCCTCGCGTATGCGAGAGGAGCTGTTGGAGCTGTGGCAAGAGCTCGGGTGCACAGTCGTATTCGTGACGCACAACCCC
>DASRWD010000100.1:0-8110 GCA_035654755.1 Trueperaceae bacterium | reverse complement strand
CAAGCGAACGAGCCTTATATGATTAGGGGTCATGTCGCTCGAGGTCAGGTCACAGTTCGAGCCCAAGGGTGATCAGCCGGAAGCCATAACCGGCCTGGTGGAGGGCCTTGGCGACGGCCTGCGGTTCCAGACGCTGCTGGGAGCCACGGGCACGGGCAAGACCTACACGATGGCGAAGGTCATCGAGGCCGTCCAGCGCCCCGCTCTGATCCTCGCCCCGAACAAGATCCTCACCGCCCAACTGGCGTCCGAGTTCAAGGAGTTCTTCCCCGACGCGGCCGTCGAGTTCTTCATCTCCTACTACGACTACTACCAGCCGGAGGCGTACGTGCCGGCGCGCGACCTGTTCATCGAGAAAGACTCCAACATCAACATGGAGCTCGAGAGACTCAGGCACTCCACCACGCGCAGCCTGCTCACGCGGAAGGACGTCATCGTCGTCGCGTCGGTGTCCGCCATCTACGGCTTGGGCTCGCCTGACGAGTACGAGAAGATGCACCTGCTTCTCGACATAGGGCGCAAGCTGCCGCGCGACCAGATCCTCGAGACCCTGGTCACCCAGCAGTACGAGCGCAACGACATCGAGCTGCAGCCGGGCCGCTTCCGCGCCCGCGGCGACGTCATCGAGGTCTGGGCCGCGTACGAGGAGCAGCCGCTGCGCATCGAGTTGTGGGGTGACGAGGTGGACCGCCTGTCGCTCGTCGACCCGCTAACCGGAGACGAGACGGCAGAGGTCGAGAGCACGACCGTCTTCCCCGCCCGTCACTACGTGACGCCTCACGACAAGCTGCAGCCGGCGATCCAAGCCATAGAGCGCGACCTCGGCAGACAGCTCGACTACTTCGAGAACACCGGCAAACTGCTGGAGAAGCAGCGCCTGCGCGAGCGGACGATGTACGACCTCGAGATGCTCCGGACGCTGGGATACTGCAACGGGATCGAGAACTACTCGCGTTACCTGGAGAACCGCCCGCCGGGCTCGGCGCCCAACACGCTGCTCGACTACTTCCCCGACGACTTCATCGTCTTCCTCGACGAGTCGCACGTCATGCTGCCGCAGGTGCGCGGCATGTTCAACGGCGACAGGGCACGCAAGCAGACCCTCGTCGACTACGGGTTCCGCCTGCCGGCTGCCCTCGACAACAGGCCGCTCAAGGAGGAGGAGTTCCTCGCTCGTGTCGGTCAGGTGGTCTTCGTGTCCGCCACGCCAACCGATCACGAGATCGGGTTGTCCGACTCCGTCGTCGAGCAGGTGATCCGGCCAACCGGCCTCGTGGACCCAGGCGTCGTCATCAAGCCCAGCCGGGGCCAGATCGACGACCTGCTGTTCGCCGCGCGAGCGCGCGCCGAGAAGAACGAGCGTGTGCTCGTGACCACGCTGACGAAGAAGATGGCTGAGGACCTCACCGAGTACCTGGCGGCGCAAGGCGTCCGCGTGAGGTACATGCACTCGGACATCGACGCGGTAGAGCGGCAGGTGATCATCCGCGACCTGCGGCTGGGTCACTTCGACGTACTCGTGGGCATCAACCTCCTGCGCGAGGGCCTCGACCTCCCGGAGGTCAGCCTGGTGGCGATCCTCGACGCAGACAAGACCGGCTTCCTCAGGAGCGAGCGTGCGCTGATCCAGACGATCGGCCGTGCGGCCAGGAACGTGAACGGCGAGGTATATCTCTACGCCGACGAGGTGTCCGACGCCATGGCCGCGGCCATCGCCGAGACGGAGCGCCGGCGCGACAAGCAGCTCGCCTACAACGCACTGCACGGCATCACGCCCGAGTCCGTGCGCAAGCGTGTACACGACGTCATAAGAGGCGAGGCCGAAGCCGAGGCCGAGGGCCCGCCACCTCAGTTGGACCCGTGGGAGCGCGAGCTCGCGTTCGACGACCTGCGTCAGGAGCTGGCGCTGCTCGAGAACGAGATGTGGTCGGCCTCGGAATCCCTCGATTTCGAGCGCGCCGCGGCCGTTCGCGACCGCATCCGCGAGATCGAAGCGAAGCTGCAGGGCAAGGACGTCAAGGTCGCGGTGATACCCGGCACGGCGCCCAGAAGCACGGCCGTCGCGTCGACCGCCAAGAAGGCGTCGGCGTGAAGACCGTGATCCGCGCGCCGCGACCCAGCGTCGCGGCGGTCCTGGCCGTGGTCGCTTCGCTGATCTCCGCCAACTCTCTAGCGCAGCCGTACGCCGCATCCGGTGGGTTCGGGGCCCCGCAGGAGGTCACCGCCGGCGTGCTTCCCGTAGCAGCCGTTGCGGCCGGGGACGGGCAGTCCCACCTGATCTGGGCCGACGGCGAAGGCGTGTGGGCGGAAGCCGACGGCGGCGAACCTTCCCTGCTGGTGCGTTCTGACACCGTGAGGGGCGCCTGGGCGACGGTCTCGAACGGCGACTTGGCTGTCGCCTGGGTGGAGCGCGACCGTCGCACCGGGAGAACGCTGCACCACCTCACATACCGCGGGGAGGACCACCTGCTCTTCACGCACGTGCAGGAGACGCCGCTGTCGGTCGGCCCTGGTGCGGACGGACCGTGGGTGGCCGCGCCCGTGCGCGAGGGCGGGGAGGCGCACCTCTCGGTCTTCGCTTGGGACGGTGACGGACCGGGCGAAGCGCAGGTGGTGTACGCGACAGAACTGGCGGTACGGGGCATGTTCGCGGTCGAGGCGACCGATCAGCGCGAAACTGGCCCCGCCTGGATCTCGTGGCTCGAGGGCTTCACCGATATGACGGCCCTGGGCCCGAACGCCGAGTGGCACGCGTACGTGATGCGGGTCGGCGTCGCGGAGCCCGTCGACCTGGGGCTGGCTGACGTCATCGATGAACGTCAGACCGTCGCGCTTGGCACCGTCGAAGGCGAACCGGCGAGCGTGATGGCGCTGTGGCGCGCCGAGGAGGCGGACCTGCGAGCGAGCCTGATGACCACCGGACCGGACGGTACGCTCGAGGTCGTACGCACCGTGCCCACCGGCGAGGTCGGCCGCCCGCTCGCGTGGGTGGATGAGCAGTCGTTCTGGCTCGACGGACCGTACCTCAGACGCGCAGCGCCTCTGAGCGACGACGCCGAACCCGTCAGCGTCGCATGGTCCCCCGAGCTTATAGCGGACGCTGCCCTTGCCCACGACGAGTCGACGGGCGTCACAAGCCTCGCCTGGTACGGCCGCCGGCAGGGTGGCCGGGTAGCGTTGTTCGCGAGCGACGACAGCGTGCCGTTCGAGCCCTCGCTCAGCGACCGTGTGGCGGCAGCCATGGGATGGAGCCCCTGGAACGTGGGGCAGGAGGCCGCCGGTCAGGCGTTGACGGCGGCGATCGTGGGCATCATGGGCACCGTCGCTCTCGCCCCTCTGCTCTTCCTTCTCAGCCTGCTCCTGGCCCGTTCCCAGGCCGTGCGCGCCCGGCCGCTCGTTGTCGGCGCCTGGCTCGGCGTCGTCGTGCCCCCGCTCATCGTCGCTCTGGTCGCGCTTCGGGTCCCGGCGTTGGGGTTGTTGGAGCCCGGGCCGCTGATCGGACTCGTCGTGACACTGCTGATCGGAGCGGTCGTCGGCCATCTCATCACCCGGGGCGCGGACCGCGAGGTCCAGCTCCACGTGCTCGCCTCGTCCGCAGCCACGGTCCTCGTCGGGCTCACGGTATGGTCCTTCGCCTACTACCGCATCTGGGCGCCGTTCGTGGGTCTCTGACGTGCAAACAAGGCTCTTCTGTTCGCGTGTTACTCTTGCGCCACTGTGACCTTCAAGGTGGGTGACCACGTCGTCTACCCGTCCCAGGGCGCGGGGGTCGTGCAAGAGAAGACGACGCGCGTAGTTCTGGGCGAGTCCCATGAGTACCTCAAGGTCGTCTTCATAAGAGGCGACATGGAGGTCCTCGTCCCTCTGAAGAAGGGTGAAGAGGTCGGTCTACGCCACACGGTCGAGTCCGACGAGATCGGCCGGCTCCTGGAGGCCATCCGCTCCGCGGACCTGACCCTGCCCAACCAGTGGCCGCCGCGCTTCCGCGCCGAACAGGAGATCCTCTCCACCGGCAGCGCTTACGACCTCGCCAGGCTCATCGGGGTACTGGCGAAGAGGGACGTCGAGAAGGGCCTTGCCGCCACCGAGCGCGAGGTTCTCGAGAACGCCAAGACCATGCTCGCGAGCGAACTTGCGGTCGTTCAGGACGTGGCCCTCGACGAGGCGGAACGTCAGCTCAACGAGGCCATCGGCTTCCACGGCACCTGAAGACCCAGAAGACGGGATCGGTATAGAACCTCCTCCACTCACGAACCGCTCGGTCGTGAGGGACCTGCTGACGCGTCACGGTCTGGCTGCCGACAAGTCGTTCGGTCAGAACTTCCTCGTTGACCCTGGCGTCCTCTCTGCGGTGGTTGGCGCCGCCCGGCTGGACCCCAGCCACACGGTGCTTGAGGTGGGCCCGGGCCTGGGCACTCTCACCCGGGAGCTGGCGCGCGAGGCCGGGCAGGTCATCGCCGTGGAGCTCGACCGGCGCCTGCTGCCAGTGCTCGCAGAGACGCTAGACGGCCTGGAGAACGTGAACGTCGTCAACGCCGACGCCATGCGGTTCGACCTGGGCACGTTGCCGCCGGGCTCGGTCCTGGCTGCGAACCTCCCGTACAACGTGGCCACCCCCGTTATCGCCCGGGCGCTGGAGTCCGGAAGGTTCGAGCGGATCGCGTGCCTGGTACAGCTCGAGGTCGGCGAGCGCCTGGTCGCCGAGCCGGGAGACGAGGCGTTCGGCGCACTCTCGCTGCTCGTCGCTCACTTCGCCAGGGCCCACCTCGTGAAGGTCGTGCCGCCGGGAGCGTTCGTCCCGCCGCCGAAGGTGCGCTCCGCCGTCGTATCACTCGAGATAGACAGGGCGGCCACTCCGGCACCGGAGCTGTTCGCCCTGATAAGCACGTCCTTCGCCCATCGTCGCAAGACCCTCAAGCGCAACCTGCTGATGGCCGGCTACGGCGCGGAGCAGGTCGACGATGCCATGTCTCGTCTCGACCTCGACCCGAAGGTGAGGGCCGAGCGCCTGGGCCTGAAGACGTTCGAAGACCTGCTTGCCCTCCTGGGTCCTGTTCCGCAGCACGACGGGAGGCAGCGCCGCCCTAGTTAGAATGTGCCGGCAAACCAACGCGCCAGGCAGGGCGGCCGAGCTCCGGTCGCCGCACGCGCATGCCGCCAAGGCAAGCGGCCAAGGAGCGGAGCCTAGATGCCCAAGTTCCTCGTGGTCGGCGACGCCACCGTCGACCAGATGTACTTCGTCAACGACTTCCCCGACCCGGGCGGCGAGGTAAGCGCGCACAGGGCGCTTCTCGAGCCGGGCGGATCCGGTGGCACGGTCGCGACCGTGCTGGCGCGACTGGGCAACGACACCCGCATCGCGACACGTGTAGGGGTGGGCCCGTTCGGCGAACTGGCCCTGCGGAACGCGGTGGCGTCGGGCGTTGACATGACGCTCGTCCAGCACGACGAGGAACGCCAGACCAGCAGCATCACGCTGATCGTCACGCCGGACGCGCAGCGCACGATGATCAGCGCCGCCGGAGCTAGCCGGTATCTCGACTCCGCCGCGCTGCGTGAGGAGCACGTCGCGGACCGCGACGCCCTCGTGCTCAGCGCCTACTCGCTCATCGGGGGCAGGCAGAAGGAGTACGCGCTCCGGACGCTCGAGCTCGCGGTACGTCACAGGGTCACAGTGTTCGTCGACCTCGGTACCAGCGCCGTGCACGCCCTCGGATACCGGCTGCTCGACCACGTCCGGCCGGCCGACTTCCTCTTGATGAACGAGTACGAGCTCTACGCGATCACCGGCGAGCCCACGATCACGGACGCCGTCGGCAGCCTGAAGGAAGAGGGCTTCGAGAACGTCGTCGTGAAGGTGGGCGAGAACGGCTCCATCCTGTTCACGGCCGACCACGCGGAGCTGGTTGAGGCCCACGGCGTGGACGGCGTCATCGACAGCACTGGTGCCGGCGACTACTACACGGCGGCCTTCGCCCACGCGGTCATGAGCGGGCATGACGTCCTCACGGCCGCGCGCATGGCGAACGTCGCGGGTGCCCTCAACACCACGATGGTCGGAGCGCAGTCCGTGGTCCTCGATACCGACCGGTTGGCAAGCGCGGGTGCAGGCCTCGCGACGGCGCCGGCGTGAGGGGCGTAGTCGCGGTCCTGACCTGTGCGCTGGCGCTCGTGTCCTGTTGCCCGCCCGGAGTTGCCGGGGTCGACAGCGCCCCGACCGCCCTCGCAGCGACGGTCGACGGAACCTCTCGTCCCACCTTCGGCGCCGATGCGGACGCCGCGGCCCTCAGCAACGTTCAGGAGCGAACCCTGCACGACAGGTTCGAGAGCGCATGGCGACTCGTTGCCGAGCGGTACTGGGACTTGGACTCACTGCCCGTCGACTGGGACGAGGTCGGTGATGAGTACCGCGAGCGCATGAGTGGAGTCGGCACCGAAGAAGGACTCTACGAGCTTCTCGAGGAGATGTACGACGAGATCGGCGACGACCACTCCGTGTACGTGCGTCCCACGCGCGTCGACGACATAAGGCAGCAGTACGGCGACCTCCCGTGCCTCGCGGTGTTCGACGCCCGTGCCACGGTGCCGGGCGCGTACGGTACTGCGCTGGGAAGCTGGGCGCTCGAGCCGGCCGACGTGGTGACGGACGAGATCGGCGTGGTCGCCTTCGGCATGACGGAAGGCGACGGCACGTCGGTCGGTTACGTGCGGATACCCGACCTCGCGTCCGACGGCGTGGCGGGAGCTGTGAGGCAGGCCGTCACACGTCTCCAGCGGCAGGGCGCAGAGGCCATTGTCGTCGATCTGCGGGGCAACCCCGGCGGGCGGCTCGTCACCATGATGCAGGTGGCCGGGGTGTTCACCCGCGGCTTCCTGTGGCGCGCCGTCCTCAGCTGGTCGCTTCCGGTCCCGTACCCGGCGATCGGGGACCCGGCGACCGACCTGCCGCTTTACCTGCTCGTCGACAAGGGCGTGAACAGCGCCGCCGAGGGGCTGGCGGGCGCTCTGCAGGACAACGGCCGGGCCGTCGTAGTGGGTGAGACGACGGCAGGCAACGTAGAGGCTGTCCTCCCCTTCTGCCTGCGCGACGGCTCTCAGGCCTGGATCGCCACGGGCGTGCTCGCTCCGCTGTTGGGAGCGACCTGGGAGGGCCGCGGGGTCGAGCCGGACGTGAGCGTGCCGGCCGACGAGGCGCTCGACGCCGCCCTGCGGCTCGTTGGGGAGGACCTGTGAGCTTCGCACCGGAGAAGGCGAGTGCCCACGTAACCCGGGTCCCAGTGCCCGTTGCGACGTTGCCGCCCTACGACCACACGAACGCCTACGTCGTCGCAGACGGTGGCGTCGCGCTGATTGTGGACCCCGGCTCGCCCCTGGCCTCCGCCACCGAGTCCCTCGCGACGGCGGTCGCCGCTGCCGGCGCGCGCACCGTCAAGGGCATCGTCCTCACGCACGGCCATCCCGACCACTGGGAGGGCCTGGCGGACGCTATCGCGCGCTTCGACGGGCCGAGCGTCTACGTCCACGTCGCCGAAGAGGCGCGCGTGAGCGTCGAATCGCACAAGATCCTGGTCCAGGACAAGGTCGTCCTGACCGTTGGCGACGTGACCGCCGAGCTGATACACACGCCTGGGCACAGCCCCGGCCACGTTTCGGTCGTCGTCCGGGACAGCCGGGGCGAGGTGGAAGCCGTGCTGGCCGGCGACCTCGTGACGGCCAGCGGTTCCGTGTGGGTCGGCAGGCCGGAGGGCGACGTCGGCGCTTACCTGCGCAGCCTGGACGTGCTACTCGAGCTCGCGCCGCCGGCGCTCGGCCCGGGGCACGGCCCCCTCGTCGACGACCCGGCGGGCCGGCTAGCGGAGCAGCGCGCCCACAGGCTCGAGCGCGAGGGTCAGGTCGTCGCCGCGTTGGAGGCCGGACCGTTGGACGCGGCAGGCATCACGGCCACCATCTACCCCGGCGTGGACGGCGACCTGCGAGAGCTGGCGCGACTGTCGGTGATGGCACACCTGGAGAAGCTGGAGGCCGAGGGCCGCGTACGTCGGCTGGAAGACGGCGACTCAGCGCCGTTCGCGCTCGCCTGACGCGGGTCTGACCGCGAAGTGGTCGAGTC
>DASRWD010000099.1:0-8568 GCA_035654755.1 Trueperaceae bacterium | reverse complement strand
GTCCGAAACCGTGATCTCACCACGGTCGGAGATGCCGAAGTAACCGGTCGACCACGAACGGACACCGTAGAGCTCGTCGGCGTCTGAGACGGTGAAGCCGGGGTCGAGAGAGAGTCGCGTCACCCGGTAAGGGTAGCGCCTCACGGCACCGCCTTCACGTCGGCCGCGACCTAGTCCGGATGCCGTCCGGCCAGCGCGTACGAGGGGGCCGTCGGCGCCGGCTCGACACCATCCGGAACGTGACGGGCGCCCCCGTGTTGCTAGCATCTCAATCCGATGCGAAACCCCTCCCCCGGCACCACACCACGTCTCTCGTTCCCGGCGGAGTGGGAGCCGCACGCCGCGACCTGGACGAGCTGGCCGTTCGACGACGAGCTATGGGAGGGCCAGCTGGAGAGGGCTAGGCACGACTTCACCGGCCTGGTGTCGACCGTCTCGCGCTACGAGCCCGTCGTGCTCAACGTCAGGGACGAAGACACGGAAGCCGACGCCCGCGCCAGGCTGGGCGCAGCGGACGCCGACTTGCGCCAGATCCGCTTCCACCGCGTGCCACTGAACGACGTGTGGTTCCGCGACAACGGCCCGCTCTTCGTGCACGAGGACGACGGTAGCGTCGCCCTCACCGACTGGGGTTTCAACGCCTGGGGTGGCAAGTACGCGCCGTGGGAAGACGACGACCGCGCTCCTCAGTCAGTAGCCAGGACGCTCGGCATGCGCCGCTACCCGATCGACGCGATAATGGAGGGCGGCTCCCTCGAGTTCAACGGCCGCGGCGCTTGCATCACGACCCGCTCCTGCCTTCTCACGCCCACGCGCAACGCGGGCATGACGGAGGGCGACTTGGAGGCGCTCCTATCGCGCTGGCTTGGCGCCAACGAGGTCGTGTGGCTCGAGGACGGGCTCGAGGGCGACCATACAGACGGCCACATCGACACCATCGTCAGGTTCGCGGCCGACGACGTGATCGTCGCCAGCGTCGAGGAGGACACGAGCGACCCCAACCACGCCAGCATGGCAGCGAACCTCGAGGTCCTACGGTCGCTGCGCACGCCTTCCGGCTCGCCGTACCGCATCGTCGAGCTGCCGCTGCCCAGCGAGAGCGCGTATTCGGGCGAGAACCGCCTGCCCCTCACGTACGCCAACTGGTACGTGGGCAACGGCTTCGTCGTCGTGCCCATCTACGACGACCCCAACGACGAGCGTGCGCTGTCGATCCTCAGGCCTCTGTTCCCGGGGCGGGACGTGATCGGCCTGCCCGCGAGCGGGCTCATAACCGGAGGCGGGGCCTTCCATTGCGTGACACAGCAGCAGCCGGCAGGGCCGGTAGCGAGGAGCGAAAGATGAGAGAAGAACGCGGCGCGCGGGCGCCCGGCACCTTCAGGCTGGCCGTGGTGCAGATGAGCTGCACGGACGTGCTCGAGGAGAACCTCGCCAAGGCCGAGGGGTTCGTGCGCGAGGCCGCGGCCGGGGGCGCCGACCTCGTCCTGCTGCAGGAGCTGTTCGAGAACCTCTACTTCCCGCAGCTCGAGCGCGAGGAGCTCTTCGCCCTCGCCCATCCGGTGGACGACCACCCGTTCATCGAGCGGTTCGCGAGGCTAGCCGGCGAGCTCGGCGTCGTGCTGCCCGTCTCGTTCTTCGAGCACTCCGGCCAGGCGTACTTCAACAGCCTCGCGATGGTGGACGCCACCGGCGAGGTCCTGGGCGTCTACCGCAAGAGCCACATCCCCGACGGACCGGGTTACGAGGAGAAGTTCTACTTCAACCCGGGCGACACCGGGTTCAAGACCTGGCGCACGCAGGTTGGGAACGTGGGCGTCGGCATCTGCTGGGACCAGTGGTTCCCCGAGGCGGCGCGGGCCATGGCGCTGAAGGGCGCGGACGTCCTGCTCTACCCCACGGCGATCGGTTCGGAACCGGACGAGACCGGCGGCCTCGACACGAGGGACATGTGGTGCCGCGCGATGCTGGGTCACGCCGTAGCGAACAGCGCCTACGTCGCAGCGGCCAACCGCGTCGGCAAGGAGGGCGACGCCGAGTTCTACGGCAGCTCGTTCGTCTGCGACTACAAGGGTGACTACCTGGCCGAGGCCGACCGCACCTCGGAGACCGTCATATACGCCGACCTGGACCTGCCGAGGGCACGGTCGTTCAGGGCGGGCTTCGGGTTCTTCCGCGATCGTCGGCCCGAGCTGTACGGTCCGCTGCTCACGTTGGATGGCGACGACTCCTGACGCCCGCGGCGGTATCCCCCCGGCTGCCTACCCCGCTTCCCCGATGCTCCGCCTCGCCGCACGCGTAGCCTTCTCCGCGAACTCCTGGGCGAACACCTTGATCTCCCCCGCAAGCGGCGCGAAGGTCGTTGCGTTCGCGTACGTGTCCGCCATCGTCATCAGGGTCTGGAAGAAGAAGTCGTTCATGTCGTCGACCGACATCTCTTTCGTCCACAGGTCGATACGAAGCGCGTTCCGCTCATCGGCGTCCCAGAGCGCGAGTATGAACGCCTGCGCAGCCTGTTCCTTGCCGCTGGTGCCCTCGTCGGCGCGCCAACCTATAGCCTCGACGCCGTCGTCGGACCGCACGACACGCAGTGTGATCTCCGAGCTCGTCATCCGGCCATGCTAACAGCGGCCCCGTTCGCCGCTGACAGCGGGCACGGAGCAGCCGATCGTCTACCCGATAGGTTCATCGCTTGACGTGTAGCGCCACTCGCCACCAGGCCGAGGCCTCGGGAACGAGGTTCATGAACGCAAGCGGTATGGTCTGCCGCATACGGACCGTGGACTCCGGGGGCTATCCTCTCGGCCGACACGACATCCGAGAGAGGGCAACAGATGAAGGGACTCATCCTGGCCGCCGGCCTGGGCACGAGGCTGCGGCCTCTAACCAGCCTTAGGCCGAAGCCGACGATCGCCGTGGCCAACAAGCCGCTCATCCACTACGCGGTCGACAACCTGGTGGACGCGGGCGTCGATCACATAGGCGTCGTGGTAGGCCCTCCCACCGTCGCGGCCATCCGCGAAACGCTGGAGGGCTACCGTGGCGCCCGCTACGAGTACGTGATGCAGGACCCGCCCATGGGGTTGGCGCACGCCGTCAAGGTCGCCAGACCGTTCCTCGGCGACGACCCGTTCGTCATGTACCTCTCGGACAACCTGTTCGAGCACGGCATCCAGGACTTCGTGAAGGCTTACGACCCGGCGTCGGGCGTCAACGCTGTGCTCGCGCTGGTCGAGGTGCCGGACCCCAGGGCGCTGGGCGTCGCCGTCGTCGAGGACGGCAAGATCCAGCGGCTCGTCGAGAAGCCGGCGGACCCGCCTAGCAACCTCGCGGTCGCGGGCGTGTACGTCTTCGACGCCAACGTGCACGACGCGATCGAGGGTCTGGAGCCAGGCGCCAAGGGCGAGTACCAGATAACCGACGCCATCCAGCGCATGATCGATGTCGGACACACGGTCGCCCCAGTTGTGGTTTCGGGCTGGTGGAAGGACACGGGCAAGGCCGAGGACATCCTCGACGCCAACCGGCTCGTGCTGGCGCGCCTGCGCGGTCGTATCGAGGGCACCGTGGAGGACAGCGAGCTGGTGGGTGAGGTCCTGGTCGAAGAGGGCGCGGTCGTGAAGGGCTCTACGATCTTCGGGCCGGCGATCGTGGCGGCCGGCTCGAGGCTCGAGCGCGCGTACATCGGGCCGTTCACGACGATCGGCCGAGACGTCAGCGTTGTGGACGCGGAGCTCGAGTACACCGTCGTGGGCGCCGGGTCCAGCATCGAACGCGTCGGGGCGCGGCTGCAGTCGAGCCTGATCGGCGAGGACGTCATCGTCTCCGGCCACGACGGCCGGCCCAGCTCGCACAGGTTGATCGTGGGCGACGAGAGCCGCATCGAGCTGACGGAGGGCTAGGCCCGCTTCAGGCCTGGGTCAGTAGCGCCCAGCCCCTTGCCGGCAGCGTGAAAGCGCCGTCCTCGGGCTCACCACTACCCAACCGGTCCAGGAAGCGCGACGCCGGCAGGGCCGTGCCGGTCAGCTCGACCGGCTCGTCGGAAGCGTTGACGCAGACGCACGCAACGCCGGTACCTGACTCGCGCCTGACCACGACGGCGCCCCGCACGTTCAGGACGTGCGCCCGGCCGCGCCGCAACGGTTCGACCTCGGCGCGCAGGGCCCCCAGCCGCGAGACGAACGCCTGCAGGTCGACGTCCCAGGTCGCCTGCTCGGCCCATGGCATCGTGCCCCGGTTGCGCGGATCATGTCCGCCACGCAGTCCGATCTCGTCGCCGTAGTACAGGCACGGCGACCCCGGGAAGGCGAACTGCAGGGTGAGCGCCTGCCTTATCGCGGTCTCGTCGCCGCGGAGCACGGTGCCCATCCTCGGCGTGTCGTGCGAGTCGAGCACGTTGAGCTGGCCGAGGGTGGCCTCTTCCGGGTAGGCGGCGAGAAGCTTGCCCGTGCGGTCCGCGAACGCGGCGGCGCCCATTCGCTCCAGGCGACCCAGCCCGCTCTTCGCGGCCTCCGCCGTATCGACGTCGCGCCCGACGAGCCCGTAGATGGCCCTCGCCAGCGGGTAGTTCATGACGCCATCGAACATGTCGCCTTGCAGCCATCTGCCGGCCTCGTCCCAGATCTCGCCGACGAGGTAGGCGTCCTCGCGCGTGGCGCGGCACCTGAGCCTGAACTCGCGCCAGAAGTCGTCATCGTCGATCTCCGCTGGCACGTCCAGGCGCCAGCCGTCCGCTCCGAAGCGCAACCAGTGCTCGGCCACGTCGAGCACGAACTCGCGCACGCGCGGGTTGGCGACGTTCAGCTTCGGGAGGGCGGGCAGGTCCCACCAGGCCAGGTAGCCGAGGTCACCGCCCCCGTAGGCGTTCAGCGGGTGCCTGTTCACGAAGAACCAGTCGAGGTATGGGCTCTTCTCCCCGTTCTCCAACACGTCGTTGAACTGCAGGAAGCCGCGGCTAGCGTGGTTGAAAACGCCGTCGAGGATGACTCGCATGCCGCGCTCATGTGCGCGGTCGAGGAGCTCTCGTAGGCCTGCGTCGCCGCCCAGCAGGGGGTCGACACGGAAGTAGTCGTGCGTGTGGTAGCGATGGTTCGATGTCGACTGGAACACCGGGTTGAGGTAGATGGCAGTCGCCCCCAGCGCCTGGATGTGACCCAGCCTCTCGGCGACGCCGAAGAGGTCGCCGCCCTTGTAGCCGTAGACAGTAGGAGGTGAACCCCAGGGCTCCAGGTTCGCCGGCTTCACCAGGCGGTCCGAGGTGGCGAAACGGTCGGGGAACACCTGGTAGAAGACCGCGTCCTTCACCCAGTCCGGCGTGCCCGAGAAGGTGGGACGTGCCGCCCTTGGCGCGCTCAAAGCGGTCTCAGCAGCGGGAACAGCACGACGTCGCGGATGCTGGGTACGTCGGCGAGCAGCATCGCCAACCTGTCTATGCCAAGGCCGAGACCTCCGGTGGGCGGCATGCCGTACTCCAACGCAGCGATGAAGTCCTCGTCGAGCCGCTGGGCCTCCTCGTCGCCCCCCTGGCGAAGCTGCTCCTGCAGCTCGAAGCGGCGGCGCTGGTCCAGCGGATCGTTGAGCTCGCTGAACGCGTTGCCCAGCTCCATGCCAACGGCCACGGGCTCGAACCTCTCCACCAGCCCGGGGCGAGAACGGTGCCGCTTGGCCAGCGGGCTTATCACCTCGGGATGGTCCATCACGAACGCCGGTCCCACGACGTGCGGCTCCACGAACTGGTCGTAGAGCTTGGCGTAGACGTCGCCGAGCGGCCTGTCCGCCAGGGGAGGCTCACCTCCTGCGCCCGGCTCGCGGTAGCGCTCCGCGACCCAGGCCCTCAGGCGCTCCTCGTCCAACGGGTCGAAGTCGAGCCCGGCGCGGGTCGCGAGCTCGCCGGTGTAATCGACCCGCGGCCACGGTGGCGTGAAGTCGAGCTCCTTGCCCTGGTAGCTCAACTTGGTGCCGCCGGTGAGGTCTGCGACCAGCTTGGAGTAGAGGTCCTCGACCAGCGCCAGGATGTCCAGGTAGTCGCGGCCGGCCCAGTACAGCTCCAGCATCGTGTACTCGGGGTTGTGCTTGTAGCTGAGGCCTTCGTTGCGGAAGTTACGGCCGATCTCGTAGACGGCCTCGAAGCCGCCGATGATGAGACGCTTCAGGTAGAGCTCGAGCGAGATGCGCAGGTAGAAGTCGTGCCCTAGGGCGTTGTGGTGCGTGACGAACGGCCGCGCCTCGGCCCCACCCGGCAGCGCCTGGAGCACGGGTGTCTCGACCTCGATGAAACCCGCGTCATCCAGGTAGCGCCGTATGTAGCCGATCGCCCTGGCCCGCAGCTCGAAGGCCCGGCGGGACTCGGGGTTCATCAGCGTGTCCAGGTAGCGCTGGCGGTAGCGCGCCTCCTTGTCGACCAGGCCGTGGTGCTTGCTCGGCAGCGGCCGCAGGGCCTTGGCCAGCAGTGTGAAGCTCGAAGCGTCGACTGTCAGTTCGCCCGTCTTGGTGGCGTACAGCTCGCCCGTCACGCTCACCCAGTCACCGATGTCGAAGCGCTTCAGGGCGTTGTACTGGTCAAGCTTCGCCTTCTCGAACGAGACCTGGATACGGCCGGAGGAGTCCTGGAGGGTGGCGAACGTCAGCTTGCCCAGCATGCGGAGCAGCATGATCCTGCCGGCCACCGTCACGGTCTCGCCAGCCACTCGCTCGCCGGGGGCAAGATCGCCGTGAGCCGCATGCAACGCGCTCGCGTCGTGGGTGCGCTCGAAGGAGTACGGGTACGGGTCTATCCCACGCTCGACCAGCGCCTGCAGGTTGCGCAGGCGCTGGTCGCGTTGGTCGTTGGGTTCGTCCATGCGGCGCCCAGCTTAGCTGGTGAGCGCCGGCGGGCGGCTCAAGCGATCTCCTTGACTACGTACCGCGTCGTCTTCTCGTTGATCGTCACGTCCACTTGGTCGCCCACCCCGCGGCCCATGAGCGCCTTGCCGATGGGCGACTCGTCAGACACCCGCGGGATGTCGCCCTCGAGCACGCCGGCCTCGACCGAGGAGACCAGCTGGACGGAGAACTCGTCCTGCTTCTTGCCCGCCTCTGCCAGCTTCACCGTCGAGCCCAAGTCCACCTTGTCCGACGCCTGGTCCTCGATGATCTGGGCCCGGCTGAGCTGGTCCTCCAGGTCGTCGATGCGCTGTTCGATGCGCGCCTTCTCGGTCTTGGCGTCCTCGAGCCCGGAGTCGTCGTAGTCGTCCGACGAGCCCGTGAGCTCCTGCAGGATGCGCGTTGCCTCCTCGAGACGCTCACGCTCCTGCTCCAAGATCGCCTGCAGACGCTCGTACCCCTCTTGAGTGACTCGCACTCTCATCGCCATAAGGAACCTCCGGGAGATGTTGTCGGCCCCGTTAGGAAGCGGCTTGCCTCCGTTCGAAGGCAAGCCGTGCGGTACCCGATCTGTGTCCCTGATTCTAGCGTACGCGCGGGCCATGCTGGGCCCGCGGACGACGTGAGGCGAAGCTTGCCGGGCCGACCCAACCGCGGTCACGACCCCGGCCGTGACGCGTGGTTCTGCTCACCAGGGGCCTGGCGGCCTGAGTTACGCTCGCGGGGAGGATGACGTTCCGCGGCGCAGCCCTAGTGACACTGGTGCTCTCCGTGCTGGCCGCCCTGGTGCTGTCACTGGGCCAGCGCGATCCTGAGGGTTCCGACCCCCTGCTCGTGCAGGCGGTCTACGACCCGTTCGAGGACGAGCGACTCGCCCCCTACCACCAACTACGCGCCGCCGTGGCGGACGGCGACGCCGACGCGCTGAGCGCGCTGGCGTTCGGTGACGACGCTTACAGCTCGTACCTCGCCGCCATCGAGCTCTCCGGCATGGAGTCGCAACCTGCCTCCGTGAGGGCCGAGGCGCTCGAGCGGGCGCTGGACCTCCGTATCGACGACGCGCTGCGGCGGGCCGAGGAGCGCTTCATGCGGCTCGAGTTGGGGCGGCTGCACGAGGCGGCGGGAGATCACGCTGCGGCTTTCCGCGCCTACACCGACGCCCTGCCGTACGAGCGCGCGATCGAGGGAGTGACCCGCACGGCGCCCGATGCTTATCGGCTGGCGGCTGCCTTCCAGGCCGCTCGCATGTACACAAGGGCGCTCGATACGCTTGGCGACCTGCACGCGCCATCGATCGAAGCGCCGTCACTACGGGCCCTCGGGCGCTATGAGGAGTCGCTCGAGGCCTACAGGCGCTGGCTACTAGAGGCGCCTGGCGACGAGACGGCACTCTCCGGAGAGGCATGGTCGCTCTACTACCTGGGTCGTGACGCCCAGGCGAGCGCGGCGTTCGAGGCGTTGGGCCCCGACGGTGAGTACGGTCTCGCGCTACTCGCGAACCGCGCAGGGAATGTGGATAGAGCGCTCGAACTGCTCATCGGTTCGGGCAGGTCCGACCTTCTGTGGTTAGCGAGCGGGATCCTCGAGGGCCGCGACCGGTACGCCGAGGCCGTGCCCGTCTACCTGCGCCTCGCCGCGGGCCAGAGCGTGTACGCAGACGACGCCGCGTACCGAGCGTACGTGTTGGCTTCGCGCCTTGGCGACGAGGAA
>DASRWD010000098.1:0-5269 GCA_035654755.1 Trueperaceae bacterium | reverse complement strand
CTCGGGGCCCTGGGCCCGCGGCCCACGGCCCACGGCCCGAAGCGTTCCTCAGTGCACGAACCCGGTGACCGACCAACCGCTCGGCACGGGGAACGAATCGACGCCGAGCACGTCCATGAACAGCTCGCCCTCGATTCGCATGAGCGTGGCGTAGCCGTCCATCGCGGCACGCAGGCCCGCCAAAGACTCTTCGTTCAGAGAGGCGGTGGCCGGGTAGAAGAGGAGGTCCACGCGCGTCGTGTCACCGGCCGCGATGGGCACCGGGCTCATGTCCTCGACCGCTACCGGCCACCCGCCCAGCATGAGCGTCAGGTCCTTACCGTGGAGGAAGTACCCGATGTCGCCGGGGTTGCTGGCAAGCAGCACGACCTGAGCGACGGGCACACCTGGGCTCAGCTCGTACACGCGGCTCGCCTGCTCGTCGAGGCTCAGAAGCGGGGCCTGCGCCGTGCGGCGGGCGAAGGTGGAACCTGCCAGCAGCTCCTTGGGCCGGGACTCGAAAGCGTACGAGGCCGAGCTGAAGCGGATGCTGCCCTCGATGCGGAACTCGAGCGGCCTGTCTACGAACGCACGGGCAGCGGCCACGAACAGCTCGTTCCGGTTGGCGAGGTCCGTGGTGACGAGGAAGGAGACGGGGGCGGTCGCGTCCGGCTCGAGGAAAACGTCAGGCGCGATGGCCCCTCGGACCGCACGCACGCCCTCCAGGAAGACGTCGTACGTGATCGACTCGAGCTTCACCGAGTACTGGTTCGGGTTCCTGACGAGGGCGCCAACGGTCATCTCGAGGTACGCGCCGGCTCCCGGCGGGTCGAACCGCTCTATCGACGTCTGGCCCGGCACCAGCTCGAAGACGGGCGGCAGGATGTCCTCGATCTGCTCCGTTCGCCTGATCTCGGTTCGGGGCGCGCAGGCCGCGAGCAACACCGCCGCCCAGGCGACGGCAAGGAGAACGTAAGCCCTGCGCTTCACGGCAGAAGTCTATCAGCGCCCGCCCGGCCACCCCGTGGAGCGAACGTGAGCAGCGCGCAGACGAAGAAGACGGTCGCCAGGCCGTACCCGAATGACGCGAGGCTGCCGAGGCGCACGGGCGTCTGGCTCAGTAGGTGGTTGAAGAGCACGACGGGCAGAGCAAGGTAGACGGCGGCCGTGAGCGCCGGCGTGACGGCGGCGAGCCAGGGCCGCTGCGCATGGAGCCAACGGGCGAGTAGGACGCCGACGACGAACAGCAGCAGGCCGGCCGCGGCGAAGAGGAGCGTCGGCGCCGCTTCTATGCCGGCGCGTCGGCCGGCGTCGACCACGAGGACGATGTGCACGAGAAGCGGCAGGTGCGCGACGGTCGCGAGCGCCGGCATGCGGCGCCTACCGAGGATCACGCGCAGCAGCAAGCCCACGCCCAGTCCCGTGAGGATCATCAACGCCCCGAAGCGCGTGATCACTACATCACCTCCCTGACCATGACGGCGCGGCTTCGGCGCGCCAGCTCCGCTCTGAGCCTCGCAGCCCACGTCGCGCTCAGGTCGGGATCGGCCTCCAGCATCCGTTGCGCCAGCTCCCTGGCCTGCTCGATTATCTGACCGTCCGACACCAGGTCACCGACGGTCAGCTCCGGCAGGCCGGACTGCCGGGTGCCACGCAGGTCGCCTGGTCCCCTCAGCTCGAGGTCGAGCTCCGCCACCTTGAACCCGTCAGCATGCTTGACGAGCGCTTCGAGTCGCTTCCGAGTGTTGCGGCTGGCGTCGCCTGCCACGAGCAGGCACCAGCTCGCGTGCGCCCCCCGGCCCACTCGGCCGCGAAGCTGGTGGAGCTGCGAGAGCCCGAACCGCTCCGCGTTCTCGACGACCATCACGGTCGCGTTCGGGACGTCGACGCCGACCTCGATAACGGTCGTAGACACCAGGACGTCGGTCTCGTGCGCTCGGAACCGGTCCATGACCGCGTCCTTCTCGACCTGCGGCATGCGGCCATGAAGCATCTCGGTCCTTACGCCCGCAGGCAAGACCTGCTGCAGGTCCTCGAAGAGCTGGGTGGTGGCCAGAACCTCGTCGAGAGCCTCGCTCTCCTCTATCAACGGCGTGACGACGTAGACCTGCCTGCCCTCCGCGACCTGCTGGGCCGCGAACCGGTACACCTCGTGCCGCTTCGACGCCGTCATGAGGCGGGTCGTGACCGGTGTCCTGCCCGGCGGAAGCTCATCTATGACCGTCAGATCCAGGTCGCCGTAGAGCGTCAGGGCCAGCGAGCGCGGGATCGGCGTCGCGGACATGACGAGGACGTCCGGCACGCCCCTCACGAGCTTACGGCGCTGCGCCACCCCGAAGCGGTGCTCCTCGTCCACCACCGCGAGGCCCAGGTCCTTGAACTCGACGCCGTCCTGAATCAACGCATGCGTGCCCACGGCTACGTCGGAGTCGCCAGAGCGCAGCCGCTCACGTGCGGCGCTTCGCTCTCCCGCGGTCATCGCGCCGGTGAGTAGCTCGGTTCGCAACCCCAACGGGAACAGGTAGCGTTGCAGGTTGGCGAGGTGCTGACGAGCGAGGATCTCGGTCGGAGCCATGAGTGCGGCCTGCCTGCCGCCCCGAACCGCCACGTACATGGCTGCCGCGGCCACCGCCGTCTTGCCTGAGCCCACGTCGCCCTGCAGCAGCCGTGCCATCTGCCTGGGCGCGGCCATGTCCGCGAGGATCTCGTCAAGCGCTCCCCGCTGCGCTCGCGTGAGCTCGAACGGCAGCACGGAGGCGAAGCGCTCCAGGTCATCGGGAGTGGCCGGCTGGCTCTTGCCAAGGCGCGTGGGATCGCGGCTCTTGATGACCGCCAGCTCGAAGAACAGGAAGTCGTCGAACTTGAGCCTGCGCATCGCGGCGCCAAGCTCGGCCTCGTCCGCGGGGAAGTGCGCGCCGCGCCAGGCGGCGTCGAGTGCGACCAGGTCGTGTCGCTCCAGCCACGGCCTCGGCAGGTGGTCTGGCAGCGTCGGCAACGCCTCCAGGAGCTGCATGACGGAGCGCCGCACGTAAGCCTGGCTGGTGCCCGGAGTGGTCTTGTACACGCCCACGATGCGTCCGAAGGACAGCGAGGCCTCGTCGTCGTCGACCTCGAACCCTGAAACGTTGACCTCGACCCGCCCGCCCTGGAGCCGCACGCGGCCGCTCAATACCAGGTCGATCCCCGGATAGAGCTGCTTCTCGAGCCACGGCTGATTGAACCAGACCGCAGAGAAGCGCCTGCCGTTCGCGCCCTGCACGTACGCTCGCAGCACATGGAGCCCTCGCCTGCTGCGGCTGGCGCTGCGGCTGAGGACTTTGCCGGTCACCGTCGCGGTCTGCCCGTCCTCGAGGGCGTCCAGAGAGGGCAGCACGCGCCTGTCCTCGTAGCGGCGCGGGAGGTACGTGAGCAGGTCTCGGTACGTCCGCACTCCCAGTTCTCCGAGCTTCTTGGGAGCCTGCGCGCCCAGCGTGACGGCCCGCGAGGACAGCTCGTCGTCGAGGATGTCCGTCACGTCCGTCACCGGCACGCGTGGCCGGCTGGCGCCGCTGGCCTGCACATGAAGAGTCTACTAACCCCCTCAGGTTGCCTGGTCCCGCGCGTGAAGCTATGCTCGACGCCGTCGCCGTCGGTGAAAAACCTCACGTGGAGCTCGACTCCACCCGGCGGACTTGGAGAGAGGTAGCGATGAAGAGAGTTCTGGCCTGTCTGTCCGTCCTGGCCTTCATAGGGTTCGGGTCCGCGCAGGACCTGGAGGGTCGCACGATCGTGGTCGGCTCCGACACAACGTACCCGCCTTTCGAGGTCGTCAACGAGCAGGGCGAGATCGTCGGGTTCGACGTGGACGTCGTGAACGCCGTGTGCGAGCGCATCAACTGCGTCGCCGAGTTCCAGACCACCGCGTGGGACGGCATCTTCCCGGCCCTTGCCCAGGGCGAGTTCGACATGGTCGCCTCGGGCGTATCGATCACCCCAGAGCGCGACGAGATCGTGGACTTCACCGACCCTTACCTCGTCGTCAACCAGGCCATCACGACGCGTGTTGAGGACGCCTCGCTGACAGAGGCGGACTTCGGCGCCGCCGACAGCAGCCTCGTTCTGGGGGCGCAGCTCGGCACCACGAACGCCGCCCTGGGCGAGGAGCTCGTCGGCTCCGACCGCCTGCGCCTCTACGACACCTTCAACTCCGCGGTGCAGGCACTGCTGAACGGGGACGTCGACGGCGTGATCATCGACGGAGTTACTGCAGATGCGTTCGCCCAGCAGCACGCCGGTGACCTGGTCGTCGAGATCCGCGGCCTCTCGAGCGACCCGCTCGGGCTCGTGTTCCCCGAGGGTGACCCGCTGGTCGACGACTTCAACCAGGGGCTGGCGCAGATCAAAGAGGACGGCACGTTGGACGCGCTCATCGAGCAGTGGTTCGGCGGCACCGACTAGGCCGCCTGCAACCCAGCACCTAGGGGCGCGGGTCCGGCTGGTTGGGCCGGATCCGCGCCCTTCTCTTTGGCCAAGGCCCACCGTCAAGGTAGCCTTATGCCACCTGTGAGCCGACAGAACCCTGCCGCGCGGCGGGCCGGAGGCCCGCTCCGGCGCATGCGCCCGAGCTACATCGTGCTCCTGGCGCTGCTGCCGCTCATCATCTACATCTTCGTCAGCGACCTCGACTACCGAGCAGCGCTCAAGTTCCTCCTGCCCGGGCTGCAGTACACAATCACGGTCACCCTGCTCGGCTACGCCCTGGCGGCTACCCTCGGGCTCATATTCGCGCTCCTCCTGCTGCTCAAGCCTGGCGAGCGAACGACCGTCACCTACTCGGCGTTGGCTGCGGTCGCGCTGGCGATAGGCGGGGCGTTCCTCCTCTTCACCCCGAACACGGAGCTGGTGCTCGCGGGCGATGCGGAGGGGCGAGTCGCGATCGTGAGGGGCACGCCGGCACGCGTCATCGAGCAGATCCAGGACGGCGCGTACACGGAGGGTGCGGCGGAGCGTCGGTTCCTGAGCGCGTTGGACCCGCAGGCCTCCCTCGGGTACCTGGCAGAGGGGCGCGTCACGGCCGTCTTGTTGCCGCCCGATGAGGTGCCCGCGGACATGCCGGAGCTGTGGCGGTTCTCCTTCATGCCGGACTCGGCCCGCAACCCAGGACTGCTCGCGATCGGCCTCGGCTTTGCGCTCGCCCTGCTGGCGTTCGCCGGTTGGCAGACACGCAACCACCCGCTGGCCGTGTTCGCCGAGCTCTACGTCGACCTGATCCGCGGCGTGCCCATGCTGGTCGTGATCCTCTTCATCGGCT
>DASRWD010000097.1:0-26345 GCA_035654755.1 Trueperaceae bacterium | reverse complement strand
GAAGGTGGGGGCTGAGCGGGTCGGTTCGCGGACGCGGGTGAAGGTGACGAAGAACAAGGTGGCGCCGCCTTTCCGTGAGGCTGAGGTTGACATCATGTTCGGTCGGGGTATCGATCGGCTTGGTGATCTGGTGCAGGTGGCCGCTGACTTGGATGTGGTGCAGAAGTCGGGTTCGTGGTTCTCGTACGGGGAGACGCGGTTGGGTCAGGGCAAGGAGAAGGCGGTCGAGCTCCTCACCACCAGACCGGACCTCGTGGACGACATAAGGCAGGCCGTCATGCGGTCGATCTCCGCGGGCGGACAGGTCGCTCCGGCCCTGGCGGGAGAACCGTCGTGAGCGTCGCTCTCGGACTACTACTGCTCGTCGTGGGCCTTGCCGTCGGAGCGGGCGCGGTCTGGTTGCTGAGGCAGCGCCAGGAGACCGACGCCAAGGCCGAGGCGGAGCGGCTCTACCGCGCACGTGTCGAAGAGGCAGAGCGGGAGGCGCGCCGCACGGTAGAGCAGGCGCAGTCAGCCGCCCAGACCGAGCTGGAACAGGCTCGTCGCCGCTGGGAAGAGGACGAGCAGCGGCTGCGGCAGCGGCTACAGGAGGACATGGACCGCGAGCGCTCCGCGCTGCGGGCGGAGCTGCAACGCAGTCGCGAGGAGGGCGAGCGCGAGCTCGTCCAGCTCCGCGACATGCGCGAGGAGATCAAGCGCGACCGCGAGAAGCTCGACCAACAGGAGGACCGCCTCAACCGGCGCGGCGAGCAGCAGGACGCTCGCGCCCTCAGGTTGGACGAGACCGAGGAGCGCCTGAACCAGCGCTCCGTCGACCTGCAGACGCGTGAGGACGAGCTGCAGGACCGCGAGACGCAGCTCAACGCTCAGCTACACGAGGTGGCACAGCTCACCCGCGAGCAGGCGACGCAGATGGTCCTGGAGCGCGTAGAGCGGGAGCTCGAGCGTGAGAAGGCGGTCCGCGTCAGGGCCGCTTTGGAGCGCGCCGACGCGGAGTCCAAGCGCCGCGCCACCGACATCCTCTCGCAGGCGATACAGCGCAGCGCATCCGAGGTCTCGGCCGCCATCAGCGTCTCGGTCGTCCCCATCCCCAACGACGCCATGAAGGGCCGCATCATCGGTCGCGAAGGTCGCAACATAAGGGCGTTCGAGGCCCTCACAGGCGTCGACCTGATAATCGACGACACGCCCGAGGCCGTGCTCCTCTCGTCGTTCAACCCCGTACGCCGCGAGGTCGCCAAGCTGGCCCTATCGGAGCTGGTGACGGACGGCCGCATCCATCCGGCGCGCATCGAAGAGGTCGTCCACAAGGCCCAGCAGGACATGCAGAACTACATCAGGGAGCGCGGTGACGAGGCTGCTCTCGAGGCCAACGTCGTGGGCCTCAAGCCCGGCCTGATCCAGCTCCTCGGCCGCATGCAGTTCCGCACCAGCTACGGTCAGAACATCCTCAAGCACTCGGTGCAGGTCGCCCACCTCTCCGGCATCATCGCCGCGGAGCTGGGGGTGGACGAGAGCCAGGCGCGTCGTGCAGGACTGCTGCACGACATCGGCAAGTCGATAGACCGCGAGATCGAGGGCACCCACACCGAGATCGGAGCCAACCTGGGCCGGCGCTTCGGCGAGCCCGCCGATGTCGTAGACGCGATCCTCAACCACCACGACCTGGACCGCGCCGAGACCCTCTTCCCCATCATCGTCAACGCCGCCGATGCGATCTCGGCCGCCCGACCAGGGGCCAGACGCGAGACGCTCGAGAGCTACATCAAGCGCCTCGAAGGGCTCGAGAACATCGCCACCAGCTTCCCAGGGGTCGAGAACGCGTACGCCATCCAGGCCGGCCGCGAGGTCAGGATCATCGTCCAACCGGACAAGGTGGACGACGCCTCAGCCGTGCTGCTGGCGCGGGACATCGCCAACCGTATCGAGCAGGACATGGAGTACCCCGGCCAGGTTCAAGTGACCGTCGTGCGTGAGTCGCGGGCGGTAGAGTACGCCCGGTGAGGATAGGCGAGGATCTCAAGCTCTTCCGCGGAACTTCGACGCCGGAACTGGCGTCCTCGGTCGCGAAGCACCTCGGCGTACCCCTCTCCAACGGCACCGTCTCGCAGTTCCCGGACGGGGAGACGCGCATCATGATCGAGGAGTCGGTGCGCGGCGCAGACTGCTACATCGTTCAGTCCACCTCGGCTCCGGTGAACCACAACCTCATGGAGCTGCTCGTGCTGATCGACGCGCTGCGGCGCGCGTCGGCGTGGCGCATAAACGCCGTCATCCCCTACTTCGGCTACGCCAGGCAGGACAAGAAGGTTCAGGCCCGCGAGCCCATCACCGCGAAGCTAGTGGCCAACCTGCTCGAGACGGCGGGCGCCGACCGCGTGATCTCGGTGGATCTGCATGCCGGCCAGATCCAGGGCTTCTTCGACGTGCCGTTCGACCACCTCACGGCGCTGCCCATCCTCGGGGATCACCTCAAACTGACGGACCTCGAGGGTTCCATCGTCGTCTCCCCAGACGTCGGTCGCGCCACCGAGGCGCGCAGGTTGGCGCAGTACCTGAACCTACCCCTAGCGATGCTCTACAAGCGACGCACGAGCCCTACGGACATCCAGGTGACCCACGTGATCGGTGACGTCGAGGGCATGCGGCCCATAATCATCGACGACATGATCAGCACGGCCGGCACGATGCGACAGGGCATAGAGGCCCTGATACGCCTTGGGGCGCAGCCTGATATCCGCGTCGCCGCCACGCACCCGGTCTTCACGCCTCCGGCCGAGGAGCGCCTCACCCATCCCGCCATCACCGGCCTCTACGTGACCGACACCGTGCCGCTGCGCCAGGACGCCACCAACGCCACCGTTCTCAGCGTGGCACCACTACTGGCCAAGGCGATTCGCAACGTCCACCAACACACCTCGGTCAGCTCGTTGTTCACGACCTGAGCGGCACTTCCAGGCGAGGGTCCTTCATTTCTACTCGCTCCGCTCGTGGCCCTCGCCCCAACGGGCGAGCGCCAGAAAGCGTTCTCGCTCCGCTCGGGGCTCTCGCCCCAACGGGCGAGCGCCCGAAAGCGCCTTAGCGCCAGGCCTCTCGGATGCGCCTGATGCGAGCGATGACCAGCGGCAACCGGTAGTCACCGTGCGCCAACGCGGCGCGCGCCGACTCCCATAGCTCGAGGTCGTCGCCCTGCGCGGTGGCGAGCTGGATCAGAAGGTCCGGGTCGCTGGCGGCGATCACAGCGCGCCTGAGACACTCCTCGACGTGGAGCCTCAGGTCGACGACCCCCGGCGCGAGCGATCCGGGCAGCAGCGGGCCCGTGTACTGCTGCACCGCCCTGTGTGCCTGACCGGTCGCGATGAACGCCAGCACCTGCTTGAAGTCGCATTCGAAGGGCACCAACAGGCGATACGGGGACGCGGAGATGGGCACGAGCTGCCGTAGACGGGAGACCGTGGACTTCACGGTGCCGAGGTGGACGTCGGAACCGAACACCAGCTCCCGTAACCCCTCGACCGTCACCCCGGCCTCGCGATCACAGAGAACCGCTAGCACCTCGCGCTGACGTGACGTGAGGGACAGGCCCTGCGACCTGTACTCGACCGCCGGCTGACCGAGCAACCTGACCTTGAGCGGGCTGCCGCCGCCACGCCACAACGCCGAGAGCTGAGCGTGCTGCGGGTCGCAGGCCAGGAGTAGACGCCAGCCGGAGTCGGTAAGCTCCCTGAGCCCGTCAGAGCCGAGGGACAGCGACCTGGCGGCTTGGTCCACCCTGCCCTGCCGCAGGTGACACAGGGCCAGCCACATGGAGGCCTGGGTCTGGAACAGCTGGAAGTTGGTCTGCTCGAACTGACGGGCCGCGGTCTCGAGCAGCGTCGTGGCCCTGGGCAGGTCGACGTAGCTGAGAGCCATGCCCATGCCAAGGGTCCCTATGGCCGCCTGTGCCCGCGGCGCGCCGCGGCTGAGCGAGAAGGCGTACTCGGCAGACTCGAGCGCGGCGTCGAGGTCTCCCATCGCGAGCTGACACTTCGTGACGTCCAGCGAGGCCGACGCGACCTGCGTCAGTGGCGAGCTGCGCCTGAGCAGCGTGAAGAGCTCGAGCGCCTCGTCACAACGCCCGTCCAGGAGGTACAGGTCCCCTACGGTGGAGACCACGGCCTCGTAGCTGGGGATCCCCAGCTTCGACGCCTGGATCGACACCTCGCGCAGCGCGGCCCTGGCGCCCGGCAGGTCGCCGAGCAGCACGTACGCGAACGCGAGGGTGGCAGCGGCGACCTCGCGCCTGTACTCCTCCCTCAGGTCACGCCGCTCGTACTCGTCGAGCGCCCAGCGCGCCCAGTCACGTCCGCTCTTGTAGTGGCCTAGAGCGAGCTCCTGGTTGGCCACGTCGATGGCGCAGGCGACGACGAGGTGGCTGGCGTCCGAGTGCTCGGCGAGCGCCATGGCGCGCCTGAACAGCAGTATGGGAGAGTGCCTGTCGCCCTCCAGCGCGAGGGCGAAGGCACGAGCGCGCATTGTCGTCGCGGACTCGTGGGCCTCCAACGCCTTCAGCGTCTCTGTGCCGGCGTCCGCCCCCGGCTTCGTGACGGCAACCGCAGCGCGCAGCTCCGGAGCAGCGGAACCGCCCAGGACGGCCGAGACGAGGCCCATGACGTCGGCCTGCCTGTTCACCGCCGTGGCCGTCACGTACAGCCAGTAGGCAACGGCGGGGTCGCACTGGATGGCCTCCGGCAGCGCGCTGAGCTCGCGCCACAGCGCGGCGAAGTCGCCCTCGTTGAAGGCACGGTTGCCCGCCTGGTCGACGACCTCGGCGACCAGCGAGGGCGCGCGTTCCCGACATTCCGCAAGCGCCTCGCGCCACGAGCCCTGCCTGAGGCGCCCCGCCACGGCCTCCCTTACGGACTCTAGAGCCCCGTCGTCCCGCGTGCTGGCGCCCAACGGCCCGGTGCTGAACTCGCGGTCCAGCCGCGGCCGCTCGCGCGACTCTGCCCGCTGCCCGCCCACCGACGTGCTGTCCACGCTCTTCCCCCGATCTTTGAAGGGTGCCCAGCATAGCGCCCCGCTGGAAGTCGACCGCGACACGCTAGGCAATGACCCACCGATCACGCCCGTCGCGGACGCTCGGAGGGAGCGCTGCGGTACTCGGAAGCGCATCTGTGCGTTCCGGACTCGCCGCCGGCGCCGATCACTGCGATACGTGCCGTACACGGCATCTATGCGCGCCGACTCGCCATGTGCATCCGCCTGTTTGGCGCTCGAGTAAACCGCGTCACAGACGGTCTTTCAGCGCCGAGTAAGAACTTTGTAAGTCCACGTCGGTAGCCTATGTACCTGAGGACCGAGGTAACCCTCCCATTACCTCTTCCCATCCTCTTCCGAGAAGACCCCGCGCCTCCCACGCGGGGTCACCTTCTTGTGGTCATGACGGCGGCGGCGTAGCCGCCGGGACCCTAGTTGGCCGGTGTGAAACGTCAACCGAAACGACCCGACACGTATCGCTCCGTCAGCTCGTGCTTCGGGTTGGTGAAGATCAGGTCCGTCGGCCCCTCCTCCACCAGGTAGCCGAGGTGCATGAACGCCGTCCGGTCGCTCACCCTGCCGGCTTGCTGCATGTTGTGGGTGACGATCAGCACCGTGTAGTCACGCTTCAGGTCGGCTATGAGGCGCTCTATCTTGTCCGTCGCGATGGGGTCGAGGGCGCTCGTGGGCTCGTCCATCAGGATCACGCTGGGATCGGAAGCCAAAGCCCTGGCGATGCACAGGCGCTGCTGCTGCCCGCCCGAGAGGCTCAAGCCCGACTCGCGCAGCTTGCCCGACACCTCGTCCCACAGCGCAGCGCCCCGTAGCGCCCTCTCGACGAGGGCGTCGAGGTCACCGCGGAAGCCCGTCAAGCGTGGCCCGAACGCCACGTTCTCGTATATCGACTTCGGGAAAGGGTTCGGCTTCTGGAACACCATCCCGATCCGCCGCCTGACCTCCACCGGGTCCACGTCGGAGTCGTAGAGCTCGACACCGTCGTACCGCACGGTGCCGGTGACCCTCACCCCGTCTACGAGGTCGTTCATCCTGTTGATGGACCTGAGCAGCGTGCTCTTGCCGCAACCGGATGCGCCGATGAGCGCGGTCACCTGGTTGCGCGGCACGGTGAGGGACACTCCGTGCAACGCCTGGAAGTCGCCGTACCAGAGGCTCAGGTCCCCTATGACCACGGCCGCCTCCTCGGCGGCTATCGACGAGCTGCGTACCGTCTCGTTCGGGATCTTCGCCGCGTCAGTCACCTTGCACCCCTGTGAGCCTCACCAACGCCTCGCGAACCGTCGCCTCAGGTAGAAAGCGAGGCCGTAGAGCAGGCCGAGCACTGCCAGCAGTACCACGATCGCCGCCGACGCCGCGTGCGTGAACTCCACGTCGTTCTCCGATACCCATGTGTAGATCTGGATGGGTACCGCGGTGAACGTAGACAGGACGCCGTCGGGGGGCCGTGGCACGAACGCGGCAGCGCCCAGCACGAGCAGCGGAGCCGTCTCGCCGATCGTCCTGGCGATCGCGAGCACCACGCCCGTCGTTATGCCTCCTATGGCGCTCGGGAGTACTACACGGAACACCACTTGGGACCGCGCGGCGCCGAGGCCGTACGCCGCCTGCCTGAGGCTGGGAGGCACCGACCGGATGGCCTCCCTGGCCGCGACGACCACGACCGGGATCACGAGCAGCGCTAGCGTGAGTGCGCCGGCGAGCACCACCGGTCCGAGCCGCATGAGCCTCACGAAGACCGTGAGGCCCAGGATGCCGTAGACGACGCTCGGCACCCCGGCGAGGTTGGATAGGTTCAGCTCGATCAGTCGCGAGATCTTGGTGTCGGCGGCGTACTCCTCGAGGTAGACGGCCGCTCCCACCCCCAGGGGCACGGCGATGACGATGACGAGGGCGACGAGCAACAGGCTGCCGAGCAACGCCGGCAGGAGCCCTGCCGTCATGGGGCTGCGCGACGCGTTCCGCGACAGGAAGCCGGCGTCGAGCCAGGCGTTGAGGACGACGACCTGGCCGGCTTCGGCGCTTGCCAGCAGCTCTCTCCTGCCGCCCGCGCCACCGATCAGCGGCACGTCCGCGACGAGGTCGTCACGCGCCGTCGTGACCAGCCAACGGAAGGGCCGGCCATCCACCCACGGCATCAACTCGACCCGGTTGCGTGCTCGCAGCACGCGCCGCTCGTCGGGATCGGCCAGCAACGCGTCGGCATCCGCATCGGATACGCCCCGGGCCGCGAGCTCCAGCCGCATCACCCGTTCCCAGGCGCCGAGCGCGGCGAACCCCTCGGCGAAGGAGAAGCT
Source organism: Trueperaceae bacterium (assembly GCA_035654755.1). Lineage (GTDB taxonomy): Bacteria > Deinococcota > Deinococci > Deinococcales > Trueperaceae > DASRWD01. Next base: position 19,014 of record DASRWD010000097.1, on the reverse strand, counting down.
ACGCCCCGACCCTGCCGGCTCGATCACCTGCCAGGACACGGTGTCCGTGATTACGTCGAACAACAGTGCGCCGATGAGCAGGAGGGCCAGCACGACGGGGACCGCCACCGCCGCCTCGAGGGCCCTGATGCCGCGCCTGCGCCGTCGCGCCTGTCGCCCGCCGACGTCGAGCATGTCGGGCAGGTCGGGCCTGATCGGTCGCCCACTCGCGCTCACTCGTACCGCTCCCGGTAGCGCCTGACCACGATCTGCGAGACGAGGTTGAGCAGGAGGGTGATGACGAACAGCGTCGCCGCCACCGCGTACAGGGACCGCGAGGCCAACGAGCCCGCCGGTTGGTCGCCGCTGGCCGCCTGCACGATGAAGGATGTCATCGTCGCGATCGTCTCCCGCGGGTCGAGCGTGAAGAGCGGCCGCTGCCCGGCGGCCAGCGTGACGATCATCGTCTCCCCCACCGCACGGGAGAGGGCGAGGATCACCGACGCGACGATCCCGGACAGCGAGGCCGGCAGCACGACACGCCAGATGAGCTGACGTTTCGTCGCGCCCAGGCCGTAAGCCGCTTGGCGGAGCGGGGCCGGCACTGCCTGCATCGCGTCGGTCGAGATGCTCGAGACTATCGGTAGGATCATGAAGCCCATGACGATGCCCGCCGACAAGGGGTTGAACAGGTCGAGGCCCGGCACCACGCGTTGCAGCAGGGGCGTGACGAACAACAGCGCGAAGTAACCGAGCACGACGGTGGGCACGCCGGCGAGCAGCTCGAGGACCGACGTGACGCGACGCCTGCGACCCGGTTGTGCGAACTCGGACAGGTAGATGGCGCTCATCAACCCCAGCGGCACCCCGACGACGAGGGCGATGCCCGTGACCATCAGCGTGCCCGTGAGAAGCGGCAGGATGCCGAACCGCTGGTCAGCGAACAACGGCGTCCACTGCGTGCCGGTGAAGAACTCCCTGAATGTGACGGCGGGGTCCGCGAAGAACGCCGTCGTCTCACTGAGGAGAACGAGGACGACTCCTACCGTCGTCAGCACGGACAGGCCGGCGCAGGCGAGGAACAGGCCGCCGACAATGCGCTCACGGGCGCGCGCCGCCGGTTTGAGCCGCAGCTGCGTCATCGCCGACCCACCGCCTCGAGCACGGAGTCTCCGGGCTCGAAGTCGAGGAAGGCAGATCCGGGGACGGGTCGCTCGACGCGTGTCGCGGCCGCTTCGTAGACCGCTTCCGGGTACGGAACGTACCCGCTGCCGACGACGAGCCCGCGGCTGGAGTCGTCGAGGTAGAAGGTGGCGAAGCGCAGGACGGCGCTCTTCTCGAGCGAGGGTACAGCCACGTAGACGAAGAGCGGTCGCGAGAGCGGCGAGTAGGTGTTGTCCTCGATGCTCGCCTCCGTGGGCAGTGTGCAGCCGCTACCGGCGTCGACGGCCACCGCCCGCACCTGAGACCGGTTCTCGACGTAGTGCGCGAACCCGAAGTAGCCGAGGGCGTACCTGTCGCTCCTCACGCCCTGTACGAGCACGTTGTCGTCCTCGCTCGGGAAGAAGTCGGTGCGGGTTGCGCCCGGCTCGTGGTTGACGGCCTCGGTGAAGTAGTCGAACGTGCCCGAGTCGGTGCCAGGTCCGTACAGCACGATCCCCTCGTCCGGCCAACCCGTCCTCACGTCGCTCCAGGTCGTCACTGTCGAGCCAGGCTCCCAGATCGCCCGCAGCTCGTCCAGCGACATGCACTCCGCCCAGTCGTTCGCGGGGTTCACGACGACGGTGATGGCGTCGGCGGCCACCGGCAGCTCGACGACGGAGATGCCGCTGTCGGCGCAGGCAGCCAACTCCTCCGGCCTGATCACGCGGCTCGCGCCGGCGACGTCGACCTCGCCGCTGCACAACTTGCCGAGGCCACCGCCGGTGCCGGAGAACGCCACCGAGACGTTCACGTCGGGGTTGAGGATCGAGAACTCCTCCGCCATGGCGAGGGAGATGGGGTACACGGTCGAGGAGCCGTCGACGCGCAGGTCGTTGGGTGCGGCGCAGGCCGCGACGATCAGGAGCAGCAGCGCGCATAGGACTACGGGCCTCACGAACACCTCCCGCAAGAGGCTACCCGCTACTCGCGCCCGCCCTGGCTTACTGGGCGAGTACAGGTGCGCAGCCGCGTCGGGTGGGTCTGCGGACCGCCGACCCACGGTATGGTCTCCCGCAAGTGAAGAGTGAACGGGGCGCCTACCTCGTGAAGGGTGTGTCCGAGCTGTACACGCCCTTCGAGCGGCTCGAAAGCGCGGCCTTCGTCGTGGAGGACGGTAGGTTCGCTTGGGTCGGCCGTGAGGACGAGCTGCCGGAGCAGTACTCGGATGTGCCACCCGTCCAGCTCGGCGGTCGCGGCGTCCTGCCCGGGTTCGTCGACTCGCATACGCACCTGGTGTGGGACGGCAGCCGCGTCGCGGAGTACGTCGCGAGGTCTCGTGGAGCCGACTACGAGGAGCTGCTCGAAGCAGGCGGAGGCATACACGCGACCGTGGCCGCCACCCGAGAAGCGTCGGAGGAGCGGCTCCTGTCCTTGGCTCGGAGGCGCGCCCGGTCGTTCGTCAGAGGAGGCGTGACGACCCTCGAGGTCAAGTCAGGCTACGGCCTGACCACCGCGGACGAACTCAAGCAGCTCCGGGTCGCGAGGCGGCTGGGTGAGGAGAGGTCGCAGCGGGTCACGACGACGCTGCTGGCGCACCTGCCGGATCCCCAGATGGACCGTGCCCAGTACGTAGAGCGCTTCGCGACCGAGACGATCCCGGAGGCGGCGCGGAGCGGGTTGGCGGACGCCTTCGACGTCTTCGTCGACCGGGGCGGGTTCGAGGTCGACGAGGCGAGGCGCCTATACGAGGCCGCCATGGCGGAAGGGCTGCCGATCAAGGGTCACGTCGAGCAGCTGACGCGGACCGGGGGCGCACGGTTGCTCGCGGAGCTTGGAGCCCTCTCCGCCGACCATCTGGAGCGTGCCACGGAGAGCGACCTCGTCGCCCTCGCAGAGGCCGGCGTGGTGGCGACCGTGCTGCCCGGAGCGGCCGCGCTGCTGGCGGCGGGTCTGCCGTCCGCACGCACCTTCCGCTCGAGCGGTGTCAAGGTCGCGATCGCGAGCGACCACAACCCCGGTTCCAGCCCCCTCTACTCCCTGCTACCCGCCCTGCAGCTCGCGACGGCCGTCTACGGCTTCAACGTCCTGGAGGTGCTGATAGGCGCCACGGCGCACGCAGCAGACGCGCTCGGGAGGCCCGAGCTCGGACGCGTGCAGGCAGGAGCGGTGGCCGACTACCTGGTGGTCGACGGTTCCGAGGCGCTCCTGCCCCTCTACGCCTGGGGCAGTCCTCACCTCACCGAGGCAGTGCTCGGCGGCACCACGGTCTGGCGCCGCGAGGTATAGGGGAGCGCGTTCTAGGAGAGCGCTGTCTCGGCGCGAGCGCCGCCGGATCCAGTCGCTCTGGCCGAACCGCAGCGGCACGCGCTCACGGATCGCCGTACGTGAACGCTCCGCCCTTCATCGTGGCGAGGACGCGTAGGCCGTCGAGGCTGACGAGCGGGTCGTGCGAGAGCACGACCAGGTCCGCGTCGTACCCGTCGATGACGGCTCCCGACCGCTCCTCCCAACCGATCGCGTACGCCGCGCCCCTGGTGTACGCCAGGAGCGCCTGGTCGGGCGAGACCGACTCGGAGGGAACGAAGCGCTGGCCGTCGGCGCCGATGCGCCTGCACGCCGCCCTCAGCCCATCCACCACGTTCGGTGACGCCACCGGCGTGTCGGAGCCGAACGCCAGGCGCGCTCCTGCCAGCGCCAACGAGCGCAGCGGGTAGGCGCGAGGCATCCGGTCCGGCAGGAGGCTGCCGATACCCACGGCGTCGAACGTGAGGTGGATCGGCTGCACGGACGCCACGAGACCCATGGCGCCCGCCCTGGCGACGTCGTCCGGATGCATGTGCTGTGCGTGCTCGAGGCGGGGCCTCAGGCCCACGGTGGACGCCTCGGCCGCGACGGACTCGAAGGCGTCCAGCACGGCGCGCACGGCGGCGTCGCCGATGGCGTGGACGACGGGCACGAGCCCGGCTCTCACCGCCATGGGAACGCGTTCCTGCAGCACGTCCGGCCCGTCCACCGCCATGCCGGTCGAGTCGGTACCTGCGTAGGCCTCGAGCATCCACGCCGTCCTGCTGCCGAGGGCGCCATCCGCGAAGAACTTGGCCCCACCCACCTGGAAGTTGCGGCCCCCTTGACCGGTCGCCAGGCCGATGTCATCAGCGGCCTCCAGCTCGGCGTGCGGGATGCACGCCCAGACGCGCAACGCGTAGTCGTCATCGGTTGCCCGCGACGCGATGGCCCGGAAGTAGCCCGCCGGCTCTGCTGCCATGTGGTGGACGGTGGTGATGCCGAGCGCCGCCAGCGAGGCCGCTGCGCCGTCGAGCGCTCGCCGTAGCTCGTCGGCCGTCGGCGCCTCCAGCGCCGCGTCCGCCAGCGCTTGCGCCTTCTCCAACAGCAACCCCGTGGCGCGGCCGCCTTCGTCCCTCACGATCACGCCGTCCTTGGGGTCCGGGGTCCCGTCTCGGACACCCGCGGCTTCCAGCAGGGCGCCGCTGGCCCACGACGAGTGGTGGTCCTGGCTGCTGACCAGCGCCTTCCGGCCTCCGACCGCCTCCTCGAGAACGTCCGCCTCGGCCCGTCCGATGCTGGCAAGGCCCCAGGTGTTCAGAGCCATGCCCGTGGCGAGCAGCGTCTCGCCGGCTCCCAACTCGGCGGAAGAGCGCCGTAGGAGGTCCAGCGCCTCCTCGAAGCGACGCGTGCCCGAGAGGTCGACCTGCGTCAGCTCCAGGCCGTGCTGCGTGAGGTGCACGTGGGCGTCGTGGAAGCCCGGGAGCAGGCAGCCCTGACCCAGCTCGACGACGCGTGTCGTGGGGCCAGCCAGGTCGTGTAGCTCGCTCGCCGACCCGACCGCCGAGACCTTGCCGGCCCTGACTGCGACGGCCCCCGCGCGAGGCATGTCGGGGTCCATGGTCAGCACCGAGCCCAGGAAGAGCGTGTCAGCGTGTGCCACCCTCAGCGCCCCTCGAAGCGCGGAGCGCGCTTCTCCCTGAAGGCCGCCACGCCCTCCCTGACGTCCCTGCTCGCGGCGGCGCGGGATTGCGCGCCCGCCTCGAGCGCCAGCTGAGCGTCGAGGTCGTTGAGGAGCGTCGACTGAAGTTGCCGCTTGACGAGCGCGTAGCTGAGCGTCGGGCCTTCGGCCAGGGTCTTGACAAGCTCCCATACGGCGTCGGCGAAGCCCTCGGCAGGCAGCACGCGCTCGACGAGGCCGAACTCCTTGGCCTCCTCCGCCGACAGGCGACGGTTGCCGAGGGCGAGGTCCATCGTCCGTCCCACGCCGACGAGGCGCGGCAGGTGGTAGCTGCTGCCTGCGTCCATGACGAGACCTATGCCCGTGAAGCCGAGTGCGAACACGGCGGCGCTGGACGCCACGCGCAGATCGCACGCGACGGCGAGGCTGAGACCGGCCCCGGCAGCCACGCCGTTCACACCGGCGATCACAGGCTTCTCGAGCGCAGCGATCGCCCTGATCACCGGATGGTAGGTGCGCTCGAGGAAGGCACCTATGTCGCCGTCGACAGGCGTCTCTGCCAGGTCGGCGCCGGCGGAGAAGCCCCTGCCCTCACCCGTGATCAGCACCGCCTTGACGTCGTTGCCCGCTGCATCACCCGAGAGCACGGTAGCCAGCTCCTCGAGTGTCCGCGGCGTTAGCGCGTTGAGCACGTGCTGGCGGTCCACGGCCACGCGTAGGGCGCCGCCTTCGCGGGTGACGCGAATGTCCTCGTGATCCATGGGCGAGAGTCTACTACCGGTCAGGAAGGGGCCACCCGCCGGCAAGCCGTGCGAGCACGTCGAGGTCGTCCGGTTGGTCCGGGTCAGAGAGGGCGGCCTTGTTCCGCCTCACCTCACCGCACTCACGGCAGCGGTGGACGATCACCCAACCCTTCTTGCCGGACAGCTCCGCACCGACGGCTTCCATGACGCCACCGCAGTCGTTCGCCCTGTCACCCGGGTTGATGTCGACGTGCAGCGAGCATAGGCACGCCGGACAGTGGTTCCGGTAGGAGCCCGTCGCCAAAGGCCGCACCTCCTCGCCGCACACGGCGCAGGTGAAGGCTTGGTTCGCGCCGCGTCCGACGAAGCGTTTCACGGTCTGCCAGCATACGGTGGTGTGTATGGACGCCGCGAACCGTCCGAGACCCGCATGGCCGGAGCCGCCTGCCCTGCTCGTCCGCGCCAGCGACGTCACGCTCGGCCGCCCTGGCGCCACCGAAGCGCCGCCACTGCTCAGCGCGGTGCGTCTCGACGTGTTCGCCGGAGACAGGTTGGGGCTGGTAGGCCCCAGCGGGGCCGGCAAGAGCACGCTCTTGCGCGTTCTGGCCTCACGGGTGAGCCCTACCGAGGGCAGGGTCGTGCGCCCCCCGGGAGTGAGGATCGCGTACCTGCCCCAAACCCAGGCGGAAACGCGTGCGGCGACCGTATGGCAGGTCGCCGAGGCGGCTCTGGCGGACGTCAGGGCGGCGGAGGCCAGGATGCGAGACGCTGAGACCAGGCTGTCCCGCGGCGAGCCCGGCGCCGAGAAGGCGTACGCGTTGGCGATCTCCGAGCACGACCGACTGGGAGGCTACGGCGCGGAGTCGGAGCTGCGCGAGGTGCTGCACGCGCTCGGCCTCCCGCGTGAGACCTGGGAGCGACCCGCTGGCGCGCTCTCTGTCGGGCAACGGCGGCGACTAGCGCTGGCATCGGTGCTGGCTGCCCCGGCCGACCTGTTACTGCTCGACGAGCCGACGAACCATCTGGACGTGAAGGCCCGCGTCTGGCTCGAGGGGTACCTCGCGCGGGGTGACAGGGCGTGCGTGATCGTGAGCCACGACCGCGCCCTGCTGACGGCGGCGACCACCGAGACGCTGTTCCTGACGGCGGGCAAGCTCCAGCGCTTGCCCGGCGGCTACGAGCGCGCCGCCAAGCGCGAGGCCGCGCAGAGCGCCGCGAGGACGAGGCGCGCCGCAGAGATGCGTCGCGAGGCGGTGCGGTTGGAGGCCATCGCGGCCGAGCTCGCACGCGAGGGCAGGCGGGCGAAGGCGAGGGAGCGTGGCGCGGCCGAGCTGGCGCGCCGCTCGACGGAGCTCAGCGCTGGCATCGGGAACGACGTGACGGTGAGGCTCTCGAGCGGGGCCATCGGCGCTGCCGGCCGTCGACGCCGGCACGGCTGGCTCCTACACGCCGAGGACCTCAGCGCCGAAGGGCTGTTCTCGGGCACGGACGTACGCCTGGAACGCGGCGACAGGATCGCGTTGCTGGGACCCAACGGCAGCGGCAAGAGCACGCTGCTCGCGATCCTGGCCGGCAGCGCCCCACCTGGTGGCCCGCTCGCGCGGCTGGAGTACGCTCCAGGGATGCGCCTGGCGCACGTCGGTCAGGAGGGAAGGGGTCTCGCTGCGGGCGTGCCGGTGATCGACCAGCTGGCCACGCCGCTCGGCGAGGACCTCGCCCGCTCGCGCCTTGCCGCCGCTGGCATCCCTTACACGAGCTGGTCCGTGCCGCCAGAGCGACTCTCCGGCGGGGAGCGCGCCCGCGTGGGCTTGGCACTGGCGTTGGCCCTCGAGCCCGACCTGTTGCTGCTCGACGAGCCCGACAACGACCTGGACCTCTACGGTGTGGAGGCGCTGGAGGCCGCGCTCGACGACGTCGCGGGGGCCGGCACTGCGCTGGTCGTCGCTACCCACGACAGGCACCTGGCGACGCGCGTGCTCGAACGCGCTTGGGAGATCAGGGATGGCGCTCTCGTCGCTTACGGCAGCGTCAGGGCCTACCTGCGCGGCGAGGAACCAGTCCCGGCCGCCTCGTTCTGGAAGTCGGCAGCGGTCGGGACGGCCGACGCACCCGGAGACGTGGCGCCTGAAGACGAGGTGGCCGAGGACCCCGCGCTGGCGTTGGAAGCGGAGAGGGACCGGCTGCTCGCGGTGGTGAGCGACCCCGTGGGCGCCACCGAGAGGGACAGGGCGCGTGCCCGCCGGCGCCTGGCGGAGGTCGAGGGTGAGCTGGTCTCGCTGATAGACGCTGGCCTAGCCCCGCCTGAGCCGCGCTACAGGTTCCGAGAGGCCGGCATCGACGTTCACGCTGACGCCATCGCTTCAGGTCATTGGCGCCTCGTCGCGGCGCCCGACCCTGTGACCGCGGTGCGTGAGCTGGCCGAGGAACGACCCCGCTATCCGGCTGCGGACCTGCGCTCGGTGGGCGAGGTCGCGCACCTTGCCCTCGCGCAGCCCCAGGACGCCTGCTACCTGCCCCACGGCGTGGGGCCGCTGCTGGACGCCGGCGTGCGGCTGGCGTTCACCGTCGCGGGCGCCACGCTCGTGCAAGCCTTCCTTGGCGACCGCCCGGTCAGTCCCACGCGCCTCGTCCCGGCTCCCGACGGCTGGTGGTTCGCCGACGTCGAGACCTTCCTCGCCGGCGAAGGCTGGTCGGTCGCGAAAGAGAGTCCCCGTCGGGCGAGGCGCGGCAAGCGGCGGCGCGGCGGGAAGGGCGGCGGGCGCTGATCCGGCGCTGGTGGGTGTGGGCGCTGCTGGGAGTAGCGGTCCAGTTCGCCCCGTGGCCACCGGAGTGGGCGGACGCCGTGTACCACGGCGCCATCCTGCCGGTCTGGTCGCAGGTGACATCACGCGTCGTGAGCGCTGTGCCGGGCTCCTTCACCGCTGCGCTAGTACTCCTGGCACTGGTGGCGTTGGTCGCCGTGGTCGTTTGGCCAGGCGGAAGGCGGCGCGTCGGCAGGGCGCTCGGCTGGCTGGTCGCGTCGCTGCTCGTCGCGTTCCCCCTTACGTTCGGCCTGGGCTACCACACGTCGGCACCTGAAGCGGCCCTCGCCGCCGCCCAGCCCGCCGACTACGAGTACGCCCGCGAGGAGGTCCTGGCCGCACTCCTCGGGGCCGCGCCCACAGGGCGCCCGGCGGCGGGTGGAGCAGCTACCGTCACCCAGCTCGCGAGCTGCCTGAGCGAGACGACGAGGGAGCTGCGTGGAGGATCGGTTCGTCTGCCCTACCGTGTCAAGGCCGTGCCTGAAGGGTCGTTGCTGCGGTTCGGCTTCGCCGGGTTCGTCGTCCCCTGGTTGCTGGAACCTCACGTCGATTCGGGCCTGCCGACCGCCGCTCTCACCGGCGTGGCCCTGCACGAGCTGGCGCACAGCGCGGGCTACGCCCGCGAGGCGGAAGCCGAGGCCGTCGCGCTGCTCGCGGGACTCTCCTGCGAGGTCTCGGGTGTCACGTACGCAGCGGCGCTGCGAGCGGCGGCGGCGCTTGCCGCTCGGCTGCCTTCGGCGGAACGCGCGGCGTACGTCGACTTTTGGCCGGAGAGTGCGGTCGAAGACCTGCGGCAAGCTGCCGAGGCAGCGGCGAGCTACCGGGCGGCTGGGCTTGCCGGCCTGGCCGCGAGGGCGTACGACGCCTACCTTCTGAGCCAGGGCACCGAGGCCGGCATCGGCGACTACGACAGGGCGACCGATATCCTCGTCAGGCTGCTGGCGCGGCGGCGGGAAGCCGCCGCGCTCTAAGCGTCTACGGTCAACCCGCCACGCGCTCGCCGGGCAGGGGCTCCTGCTCGCCGGGCGCGGGACCCAGGTTGCGCCGTATGAGAGCGCTGACGTCCGGACCCCGACCCATGAAGCAGCGGAACAGCTCGTCGGCCTCCGCGGAATCTCCGGCGGACAGCACGCACCTCGCGAAGTCCCTGCCCGTGTCAGGGTTGAAGATCCCCTCCGCCTGGAAGCGACTGAAGGCGTCTGCTTCCAGGACCTCTGCCCACTTGTACGAGTAGTAACCTGCTGCGTAGCCGCCGGCGAAGACGTGGGTGAAGGACGGCATGCGACGCGTCAGGGTGAACTCGGGACCCACGCTCAGCGGCTCCATAGCTGCCTGTGCGACGTCCAGCGGGTCGACGTCGGAACCCGGGTCGTAGTCGACATGAAGGGCGAGGTCCGCCGTGCCGAGCGCCAGCTGCCGCATCTGCTGCGTGGCTTCCATGAAAGTGCGACTGGCCTTGAGGCGCCTGAACAGCTCGTCAGGGATGGTGGCACCAGTCTCGTGGTGGCGAGCGAACAGGTCGAGCGCCTCCTTCTCCCAGCACCAGTTCTCCATGATCTGGCTCGGCAGCTCCACGAAGTCCCACGGCGCGGCCAGGCCGGCCCGGGACTTCACGGGCACGCGGGACATGGTGTGGTGCAGCAGATGCCCGAACTCGTGGAAGACCGTCGTGACCTCGTCGTGCGTGAGCTGCGGCTGACTGGCGCCTTCCGGAGGGGTGAAGTTGGCGGCTACCACGCCTACGTGGGGCTCGAAGGCGCCGTCCATGGGGCCGCCCGTCGCGAGGGGCCTCATCCACGCGCCCGCGCGCTTCGACTCCCTCGGGAACCAGTCGACGTACGCCGATCCCAGGTAGGTGCCGTCCTCGTGGTGCAGGTCGTAGACCTTCACGGACTCGTACCAGGCAGGCACGCCCTCGACCTCTACGAGGCGCACGCCGAACAGCCGCTCCACCAGCTCGAACAGACCGGTGAGCACGCGGTCGAGAGGGAAGTACGGGCGCAACGCCTCGTCGTCGAAGTCGAAGCGGTCTGCCCGCATGCGCTCGACCACGAAGCTTAGGTCCCATGGCCGTAGCTCGCCGAGACCCAGCTCTTCAGAGGCGAACCTGACGATCTCGCCGCGCTCCACCTCGAAGTACGGGCGTGTGCGCTCGGCAAGCTCCTTCTCGAACGCCACGGCACGTTCGCCGTCGCCGACCATGCGATCGTCGAGGACCAGGTCGGCGTAGTCGTCGAACCCGAGCAGGTTCGCCAGCTCACGCCGTTTGGCAAGGATCTGTCTCAGCACCTGTCGGTTGTCGTGCTCGCCCTCCGTAGCGACGGAGTAGAACGCCTCGTACATGTGCCTGCGCAGGTCGCGGTCCTCGGCGTGCTTCATGAACGGGACGTAGGACGGCGCCTGCAGCGTGAAGCGGTACGTGCCCTCGGGATGCCCTCGAGAGGCGGCATCGGCAGCCGCCCGGCGCAGGACGCCGTCCGGCAGGCCGGCGAGCCTGCCTGGGTCCGTGACGAGCAGCTCGAAAGCGTTGGTCGAGTCCAGGACGTTCTCTGAGAACTTGGTCGAGAGCTTCGCCAGCTCGACCCGAACCGCCTCGACCTCCCTGCGCTGCGCATCCGGGAGGTCTGCTCCGGCGCGCTTGAAGTCCTCGACCGTCTTCGTCAGGTCGCGTCGCCGCAGCGGGTCGAGTCCCAACGCGTCCTCGCTCTGGGCGTAGCGCTTGATGACCGACCACAGCTCAGCGTCGGTGTGAAGGCCGGTCATGAAGGCCGTGTACTCGGGCTGCACCTCGTTGTGTGCCGCCCTGGACTCGGCCGAGTTCATGACGACGTTGAGGTGCCCAACGAGCCCGAAGACACGCGACGGCCACTCGACCACGCGCTCGAGACGCCCCATCACGGAGTCGTAGGTGAGCTCGCCTTCCTGACGCTTCAGCTCGGCGAGCTCCTCCGCGGCTGTTGCGAGGGCCGCCCTCACGGCGGGGACGAAGTGTCGGGGACTTATGCGGTCGAAAGGTATGCGGTGGTCGGTGCTCAGCAGCGGGTTGTCTTGGGGCGCCGCCTTGTTCGTGTCATCTACTGACATTGGTCTCCAATTCGTCCCGTAGATGGGACGTGCCGTCTGGTTCGGCAACAGGAGATGATATCCGGGTGACGTGGCCGCCACGGTGCCGCGCCGACGCTGCTAGGCCGGCACCGGCCTCACGCCACCGCGGGCACGTACTCGGCTGGGACCGGTTGCCCGAAGAGGTAACCCTGACCCTCGTCGCACTTGAGGCTGCGAAGCAGCGCGTTCTGTGCTCGCGTCTCGATGCCCTCCGCTGTGACCCTCAGTCGCAGGCTCTTGCCGATGCCGATGATCGCCCTTATCAGGTCGATGTCGGCGCCCGGAGCCCTGTCGCCGATCTTCGACACGAAGCTCCTGTCGATCTTCAGGCCATCGAGCGGCAGCTCCCGCAGGTGAGATAGCGAGGCTTGGGCGACGCCGAAGTCGTCGAGAGCGACCCTCACACCCATCGCACGCAGCTCCCTCAGATGGTCGATGTTGGCCTCCAGCGTCTCGAGGGCCGTCTTCTCGCTCACCTCGATCTCGAGAAGCCCGGGATGCAGGTCGTGCCTCTGTAGAGCTGCCTTGACCGTGGCTGCCAGGTCGTGCCGCTCGAGCGCCTGCGGGCTGATGTTCACGGCGACGCGGCGGGTCGTGAGCCCGTCCTGCCAGCGCTTGGCCTGCTGACACGCGCGCTCGAGCACCCACTCGAACAGGCTCTGACCCAGCTGAACTTCGTCCACCAGCGGGAGGAACTCGGCGGGCTTGAGCAGCCCGCGCTCCGGATGCACCCAGCGGACGAGGGCCTCGACGCTGTCGATGGCGCCGGAGCCCAGGTCGATGCGCGGTTGGTAGTGAAGGACGAGCTGGTCGGAGGTGATGGCGCCCTTGACCTCCTCCTCGAGCGTGAGCCTGCCGCGCATGGCGGCGTCGACGTCGTCGTCGAAGAAACGGAAGCCACCGCGCCGCGTCTCCTTGGCGCGCCTGAGGGCGTCGGCGGCACGCTCGATCATGGCTGCTGCGGTGCGGGGCCGGTCCGTGCCCGGGCGGACGTCGTTCTCCGGTGAGTACAGGTCCAGCCCCAAGCTGGCGGCGAGCCGTATGCTCACGCCCTCGTCGACGAACGGCTCTTCGACCGTGGCCATCACCTTGCGCAGAGTGGCGAGGACCGCGTACTTGTGGGGCAGGTCTGCGAACAGCAACGCGAAGCTGTCTCCGCCCCAACGCGCGAGGGTGTCCGTGCGTCTCAGCGTGCGCCTCAGGCGCCTGCTGAGCTCGAGCATCAGGCGGTCTCCCCGCCGTCTGCTGAACGTCTGGTTGATGAATCGGAAGTGGTCGAGGTCGAGTACCGCCAAAGCCAGGTACTGTCGGTTCCGCCGGGCCAGGAGCTGGGCCTGGTGAACCCGATCCTCTAGCAGGTGATGGTTCGGCAGACCTGTGAGCGGGTCGATGTGGGCGAGCCGCCACATGTCGGACGCGCCCCGTTTCGCCTTGGTCACGTCCTGGGCGACGCCGTAGACGGCCGTCACGCCCGCCTCCTCGGAGCGCCACCTGCGCACGGCGAAGTCCTCGATCCACAGCACGGCCCCGCCCTGCGAGAGGACCCGGTACTGGTCTGTGCGGCGCTCTTGTCGCCGGAACGCGGACACGCGCGCGGCGTGGCGTTCGCGGTCGTCCTCGTGCACGAAGCGCTCGAAGCCGGTCTCGATCAGGTCGCCCGGCTCGTAGCCCGTCACAAGCTTGAAGGTCTCGGACACCCACGGCACCGTGAACGTGCCATCGTCCCGAACCAGCATGGCGTAGTTGAAGAACCTGCCGTCCCCGTCGAGGGAAGCGTTCAGCTCTCTGGCGACCTCCAGCGCGGCCGCCATGTGCGCGCTCTCCGAGGCGTCGGAGACCAACGAGACTACGTATGCGACCTTCTCGCCATCGCCCTTTATCGGGTAGTGGCGCATCTGGGCATAGAACAAGGAGCCATCGGCCCGGTACGCGCGGACGGTCACGAGCGAGGAGCGGCCCTCGGCCACGGCCTCACGCGTCTCGGCCTCCCCGGCCTGCTCGGTGTCATCGCGCATGAGGAACCCGAGGTTCCGACCTTCCAGCTCGTCAGCGGGATACTGAGTGAGCGCCTCGAACTCCGGGCTGGCGTACGCGATCGGGTTGCCGACCTGGGTGTGATCGGATACGACGAAGCTCTCGCCCTGGAACAAGGCGCGGGCCGACGCGAGCAGGTCTTCTCCCGCTCCGGCGCCCAGACCAGCTAGCTTTGCGTCAGCGCTCGGTTCGTCGCCAACGGGGTGCATGGCCTCGCCTCCATCCTCTTCTGAGCGTGAAACGTATCACGTGCTCACTACGGCCTCATATGACAAATGCCATGGGAATCGGCCGCGGGCGTGTCAGTGGGTACGTGACGCACGTCAGAGAGTCCCCGAGGGTACTCGGTGGGCGCCGGAGCGGGGCTATCATCTGAAGCGAGATGGACGCTTCCACACCGAAGACCCTTACTGCCGTGACGCTCCAGTCAGGCGCGCGCGAGAACAGGGCCGAGAGGCCGTACGACGTCGTCATAGTCGGAGCGGGACCAGCCGGCCTCACGGCAGGCATCTACGCCGGCCGCGCCCAGCTCAAGACAGCCGTCATAGAACGCGGGGTCCCGGGTGGCCAGATATCACAGACGGATGAGGTCGAGAACTACCCCGGCTTCCCTGAGGGCATCTCTGGGCCAGAGCTCTCGATGCGCTTCCAGCAGCAGGCCGAACGCTTCGGCGCCGAGGTCGTGTCCGACGAGGTCGCGGGCATCGAGCAGCGCGACGACGGCACCTTCGTCGTGCGGGGCCAGTCGGCCGACTACACGGCGGGCGCGGTGATCATCGCGACCGGCGCCAACCCTCGCCTCCTCGGCGTGCCGGGCGAGGACACGCTGTTCGGGCGTGGCGTCTCCACCTGCGCGACGTGTGACGGCTTCTTCTATCGTGGCAAGCGGGTGGTCGTCGTCGGTGGCGGCGACGCGGCCGTCGAGGAAGGCATGTTCCTAACCCGGTTCGCGGACGAGGTCGTCGTCGTACATAGGCGCGACGAGCTGAGGGCGAACCGCTCCGCCCAGGAGCGCGCCTTCAAGAACCCGAAGATGTCCTTCGTATGGGACACCGTCGTGACCGAGATCGTCGGCGACGACGGTCAGGTGAAGGGCGTCCGCACCAAGCACGTCGAGACGGGCGACGAAGGGTTCATCCCCGCGGACGGCGTGTTCGTCTACATAGGGCACGAGCCCAACACCTCGTACCTGAAGGGCACCGTAGACCTCCGCGAGAGTGGCTACCTGGACGTGCGCGACGAGGTGTACACGAACGTCACGGGCATCTTCGCGGCGGGCGACGTCGCGGACGAGGTGTATCGCCAGCTCGGCACGTCGGTGGGAGCGGGCACCCGTGCGGCCATGACGGCCGAGCGTTTCCTCGCCGAGAACGGCTGGGAGTCGGTCTCGAGCGAGCCCGCCACGGTCACGGACGGCGAGAAGACCGCGGACGACAACGCGGAGAAGAGCCCGGTCCAGCTCTACCTATAAGCTGACTTGGTCGCGACCTAACGGGCCACGAAACCGTAGACGATCAGGTCGTCCCCCAGGGTCGCGAGCAGATGTGACCCGTCAGTCCACAACGGTGTCCCCGCGACCGCGCGCCACGTCCGGTTGCTCGCCTGTAACAGGCTGTAACCGTCGTCGGCTACGGCGACGTAAGACTCGGCCTCGACCGATGCGGGTGACGCCTCGAGAAGCTCCTCCAAGGTCGTCGACTCGGGCGGCGTCGGCAGGTCGGCGGCCTCCATCCCGACGTACTCGAGGGGTCCGTACTCACCCATACCCGACTCGGGCAGGCCCAAACCAAGGAGCCGCACGCCGTCGGGCTCCTCCGGCGCCTCCAGCTCCACGACGACGATTCTGGGCGCGGCGTCCTCCGCTGGCTGGAACTGGGCCCTCTCGACGGCCTCGACGCTGACCCCGAGGCGCTCGGATAGCAGCCCGATCAGCGAGGTCCGGAAGCCGTCGCGTACCGCGTCCGTCTCCTCCCGCCACGTGGGCGGCCACAGCAGCGTCTCCCGTACCCACAGCCTGGCGCCGTCCACCTGAGCGAGCAGGTAGGCGTCGTGGGTCTCGACACCTAGCCCGTCGACGATCACGTACCGGGCTGGCCCCTGCTCCGCGGGGAAGCGCAGCACCATGCCGTCTTGCCAGGCGTAGACGTCCGCGTCCTCCGATAAGTCCTGCTGCAGAAGCAGCGAGGGCGCGAGCGGCGTGATCCCTGCCGGGATGCCTTCCGCGAGCGCGGGAACGGGTTGCCCACCACCGATCATCGGCATGCCGGCCGCGTACAGGAGCGTCGAGGCACGGTCGCCGAACGCTCCTACGCGCACGCGGAACACGTCGCCTTGCGGGCTGGTGGAGCGCACCACGTACGCCGGGAACCCTTCCCGCAGGAGGTCGGTCTGGATACCCAGGGCGGCCGCCCTGTCGGAGAGCGCGACGACCTGAACGGTGTAGGCGATGCTCTGGGCAGAGGCCAGCGTCAGGCAACCCAGAAGCGCGAGCGCCAGTGGGAGCCTTGCGGGAGCGAGCCTGTCGACTCGCCCACGCACCTAGAAGTCCTTACGCTCGAACAGCACGACAGCCGAAGCGGCGAAGAGAGCGCTGTACACCAGTATCAGCGCCAGTACCCAGGCGAGGCTGGCTACGGGGGAGGAGTACGCGTTGAGCTGCGTGGTGAGCAGGTACGGCTCGACGCTTGGGAACACGACCAAGAGTTGCATGAAGATGAGCGTCGAAAGCGTCGCCAGGGCACCGCCGGCTGCGTTCATGAACAGTACGCTGAAGAGGACCGCCAACATGCCGATGGGGACGAGCGCGAGCGCTGCGACGGCGTAGGCCAGCAGCAGCTCGCCGAAGGCCTCACCTGCGGTCATGACGCCGGTGCCCAGGAGACCGGACTCGCCAAGCCCCGTGCCCCCTACGAAGTCGCCGAAGCCGTACGGGGTGCCCGCCAACAGTGACGCCAGCAGGAAGACTGCCATGACGAGGAACGGATAGATGGCCACGACGATCAGCTTGGCGGACAGCCACTGAGGTCGGGTCACCGGCCGAAGCAGGACGGTCGGGAGCGTGCCGTGAGCCAGCTCGACGCCCAGCAGCTCGGCCGCGGTTATGGAAACGAGCAGCGGCAACAGGAACTGCATGCTCGAGAGCAGCGACAGGGCGGGGACCTGGAACCCCGAGACCAGGAAGAAGCCGTAGACCTCGAAGATGCCTGGCGCGTAGGCCCACAGGAGCGGGAACAGCACGAGCAGTACGAGACCGAACCGCACGCTGGCCAGCCGGAACAGCTTGCCGAACTCCATGCGCAGGAGCGTGCTCACGGCTGGCCCCCCGCCTCGTCGCGTTCCCGTCCGACTCCGGGAAGCGTGCCGTCCGGCCGGGCCGTGTGGAAGCTGCCAGTGCGCCTCGCCCGCTCGGCAGAGACGCGGTCGCGGTAGTACGCACGCAGATCGAAGATGTCGCGGCTCATCTCGAGAACGCCGATCTCGGACTGGGCGAGCAGGACCGACACCCGGCCGATCGCCTCCGGCGAGGCCGGGATGAACACGACGTCCTCGCCCCTCACGGCGACGTGCCTGACGAACGGAGCTGTCTCTAGCAGGGCCTTGGCCTGCGCCGGATGCGTGACGTGGACGCGGAAGCGCTCTCTTCGGTCGAAGAGGTTCACCTCGTCGATCAACGCCCCCTCCTCCATGATCGCGACGCGCGTGCAGTACGCGACGACCTCGTCCAGATGATGGGTGGAGAGCAGCACGGCGGTTCCGTCCTGGGCCGCCTGCTGCAGGACCGAGTGGACCAGGTGCAGTGACAGCGGGTCCATGCCGCTCGCGGGCTCATCGAGGATGAGAACGGTCGGCCGTGTGAGCATGGCGGCCGCCACTCCCAGCCGCTGGCGCATGCCGAGGCTGTACACGCCGACCTTCCGCTCGGCGGCGTGGGACAGCTCCATGAGCTCCAGAAGCTCGTCGATGCGGCCTTCCTCCACGCCGCCGGCAAGATCGGCGTGCAGCCGTAGGTTGCTGCGGCCCGTCAGGAACGGATAGAACGCGGCGGGCGCCTCCACTACCGCCCCCAGCGACCGCCGCACCGCCGGATGTTGATGCGGGTCCTGGCCCAGCAGCCGCACATGGCCGCTCGTCGGGAAGGCGAGGCCGGAGACCAGACGGATCACCGTGGTCTTCCCCGCACCGTTCGGGCCTACGAGGGCGTAGACCTCCCCAGGGTTCACCTGGAAGCTCAGGTCCCTGACTATCGGCCTACCGCCGTAGGACTTCGTGAGGTTTACGGATTCTATTGCTGGCGTCGGCACTTGTGGGCTCCTGCGCGCAGTCTAGGTAGGACCGTCTACGTCCGCGATAACATTCTTTGCTTCGGTGTGGTCAGACCGTCAGTAATGCCGTCGCTCGCTCTCGTGATGCGTGACCAATCTACGCCTAGCACGCTAAGGTAGGCTCTCACGTAACTCATGGTCGGGCCTTCCGAGGCCTGCTCGGAACGGGTGGTCCGCAACACATGAGCAGACCTTTACGCGCCCGCGTCGCAGGTGAAAGCAACGTGAGGCAACCGGCGCAGCACGTCCTCGGTGGCATGACTTGAGCCACTCTCCCGTGTCCCACGCGAAGAGAGCCATCAAGCAGGCCGTCATGGAGCCGGTTAGGGACGGGCTCGTCGGCCCGATGTACGGCGCCATCGCGCGTGTACGCACCCGGGACCCGTACGTGGCGCTCACCTTCGACGACGGGCCGCATCCGCGCTGGACCCCGGCCGTGCTCGAGGTGCTGGCCAAGCACGGCGCTCTGGCCACATTCTTCCTGGTCGGTGAAGCGGTGAAGGGCCATCCGGAGGTCGTCGAGAGGACGGTGTCGGCCGGTCACGCGATCGGCTCACATACGCTCTCGCACCCGTCACTGCCCAAACTTCCACCCGGCGAACTCGCGCGCGAGATCGCCGACGGCCATGGAACGCTGGGAAGCTTCGCCGGTCCGCTGTTCCGACCTCCGTACGGGCACTACGGCCTCAAGGTCGCGAAGGTGGCCAAGCGTCTGGGCCTCACGAGCGTCCTGTGGAACATGCATGCCGACGACTGGCTACGCCAGAGCCCGGATGACCTGGTGCGCAAACTGGACGCGGCCGTGCGCCCAGGAGCGATCGTGCTGCTACACGACGCGCTTGCCACTCACGATGACAAGGGGTTGCCTGACAGGAACGACCTGCTCGCGGCTTTGGACGCCATGTTGGCGAAGTACGCCGGCG
>DASRWD010000096.1:0-15236 GCA_035654755.1 Trueperaceae bacterium | reverse complement strand
TGGGCCCTGGCGGTGTCGCCTTGGTCAGCTTGGTCAGCCGTTTGACGAGCTCGCCCGCGCTGGCGTCCTGCGGCACGAACATGACTCCTGGATTGGTGCAGAACTGCCCCACGCCCATCGTGAACGACGAGTGGAGGCCCTCGGCCAGCTCTTTGGCGCGCGCCGCAGCAGCGCCCGGCAGTACGAAGACCGGGTTGATGCTCCCCATCTCGGCGTAGACGGGGATGGGTTCGGGCCGGCTTGCGGCCAGGCGGGTCAGGGCTTCTCCACCGCCTCTAGAGCCCGTGAAGCCGACCGCTTTGATGCCTGTGTGTCTGACCAGGGCTTCCCCCACCTCGATGCCGTCGTCGAACACGACGGCGAAGACGCCGTCGGGCATGCCAGTCGCCTCGGCGGCGCGGACAATCGCGGCGGCCGCCACGGCGGAGGTCCCCGGGTGGGACGGGTGCGCCTTGGCGATGACCGGGCAACCGGCTGCCAAGGCCGAAGCGGTGTCGCCACCGGCAACCGAGAACGCCAGCGGGAAGTTGCTCGCGCCGAACACGGCGACGGGTCCCAAGCCGCGGCGCATCGAGCGGACTTCAGGCTTCGGCGAAGGCTGGCGGGCAGGGTCGCCAAGGTCGACGCGGGCGTCGAGCCACTCTGGCGACTCGATCAGTTCGGCGAACATCGTCAACTGGCTCGTCGTGCGCGTCAGCTCCGACCCTATGCGACCGTCCGGAAGACCGGTCTCCGATGCCGCGACGTCCACGATCTTCGGCCGATCCGCCTCCAGTTCGTCGGCGATGCTCCGGAGGAAGCGGGCGCGCACGGTCGGCGACATGCCCGTGTACTTGCGGAAAGCCGCCTTCGCGGCCGTCACGGCTGCGTCTAGCTCGGCCTCCGTGGTGACGCGGAACTCGTCGCCGACGAAGGACCCAGTACGCGGGTCCGTGGCCCTGAACGGCCGCCCCTCGCCGCCGTTGTCCGAGATCACGCTCATGCCGCGACGCCGGGGTTCCGGCGCTGAGCCAAGGCCCTCTCGACCGTCTGGACCGTCTCCTCGCGTTCCTCCCCGGTCAGGATCAGCCTGGGACCACGTACGCGTTCCGAGCCCCAGCCCATGATCTCCTGCGCCAGCTTGATCTTCTGAACGAACTTGGTGCCGACGTCCAGCCGCAGTAACGGCAGGAACCAGCGGTAGAGCTCGAAGGCATCGTCCGCACGCCCGGCAACGGCAAGGTCGAAGAGCCGCACGGACTCCTCGGGGAAGGCGTTCACAAGGCCGGCGATCCAGCCGCGTGCGCCCGCCGCCGCGGCCTCGACTATCACGTCGTCGACGCCCACGAGGATGTCCACGCTGTCGCCGAGCAGGGCGCGGATCCACGTAACCCGCCGTACGTCGGCGCTCGACTCCTTCACGGCGTTCATGTGGGGGTAGCGCTCGTGCAGCTCGGCGATCTGCTGCGGCTCGAAGTCGGTGACGTAGGCAAGCGGGTTGTTGTAGAGCATGCAGGGGAGTTGCGTGGCTTCCAGCACGGCGGTCACATGCGATCTCATCTCGCGCCAGTCGCTCGAGTACACGTATGGCGGCAGGACCATGAACCCGCTCGCACCGGCGCGCTCCGCGGCGCGGGTGAACTCCACGGCGTCCGTGGTCGATAGTGCCGAGACGGCAGGTATCACCGGTGCAAGCCCGTCCAACTCCTCGACCAGTCGCTCTATGGCTGCCATCTTCTCGTCGAAGGAGACCGTCGCGCCCTCTCCGAGCGACCCGAACGGCACGATCCCCACAGAGCCAGCCTCCACCTGCCAGCGCGCGTGCCGCGCCATCAGCTCCGTGTCCACCGACATGTCCTCACGGAACGGTGTGGTGATGGCTGGGATGACGCCTCGCCAGTTGACCCTCATCTTTCGCTCCCTCCGCCGGCGCCCTCGGGCACCCGCAACCTCTCTACACATACAATCCGACACCAAGGCATGTTCAAGCCGGTAGACGGACGCATACAGGTGATCGACTCGCACACAGGTGGCGAGCCTACCCGGGTCGTGATGAGCGGTGCTCCGGACCTCGGAGGCGGCAGCGTCGCCGAACAGCTGGAGCGGCTGCGGGCGGAGCACGACTGGCTGCGGCGCGCGGTGGTGAACGAGCCGCGCGGATCAGACGTGCTGGTAGGAGCGCTCATGTGCCCGCCGGAGGACCCGGCCGCCCTTACCGGCGTGATCTTCTTCAACAACGTCGGTTACCTGGGCATGTGCGGCCACGGGACCATCGGCCTGGTAGCGACCCTCGCTCACCTCGGGAGGCTCGAGCCGGGCACCCACGTGATCGAGACGCCGGTGGGAACCGTCACCGCCACGCTCCGCTCGGACGGCAGGGTAAGCGTCGCGAACGTGCGCTCGTACCGGCACGCGACGGGCGTAGAGGTGACGCTCGAGGGGCCGGACGGGACGCCGATGCGGGTCACGGGCGACGTCGCGTACGGCGGCAACTGGTTCTACCTCTGCGACGACCACGGCCTCGATGTCCGGCCGGGCAACCTGCGGCAGTTGACCACGGTTGCCACGCGGATCAAGGAGGCGCTGGCGGCATATGGACACACCGGCGAAGGTCACGAGATCGACCACATCGAGCTGATGGCGCCAAGCCCGACTGCCGACTCCCGCAGCTTCGTGCTGTGCCCCGGCGATGCCTACGACCGCTCGCCGTGCGGGACGGGGACCAGCGCCAAGCTAGCCTGCCTGGCAGCCGACGGAGTCCTTGCCCCAGGTCGGGTGTGGCGTCAGGAGAGCGTCATCGGCAGTGTGTTCGACGCCAGTTACATGCCATCACCTGAGGGCGGAGTGCTGCCGACGATCACGGGCACCGCGCACGTCACGGCCGAGGCCACGCTGATCCTTCAACCGGGCGACCCGTTCGTTCACGGCATCGCGTGAGGGTCGTCGTAGTCGGCGCCGGCGTGATCGGCCTCGCCAGCGCTCACTACCTACTGCGAGCGGGTCACGATGTGATCGTCCTCGACAGGGCCGGGGAAGACGCCCGCGGCACCTCGTACGGCAACGCCGGCATGGTCGTACCGAGCCACTTCGTCCCGCTTGCGGCACCGGGCGCCGTGCTGCAGGCGCTCAAGTGGATGCCGAACCCCGAGAGCCCGTTCCACGTGGCGCCACGTCCATCACTGAGACTGATGCGGTGGGGACTCGAGTTCTGGAGGGCAGCTACCAGGAAGCGCGTGGAAGCGGCTGCCCCGCGACTCCTCGCGCTCTCCCGTGCGAGTCGCGCGGCGTACGAAGAGCTGCAGCACGACGTTGGCGACTTCGGCCTGCGTGGCGACGGTCTGCTGATGGTCAGCGCCACTGACGCCGGACATGCCGAGGAGACCGAGCTGGCCCATGAGGCCGTCAAGCTGGGCCTGGAAGTACGGGTCCTGGACAGGCAAGGCGTGGCGGACTTGGAGCCCAGGGCGGGGTACGCGGCCGCCGGCGCCGTCCATTACCGAGATGACGCCCATCTGGACCCAGGCAGACTCCTGGAGCGCCTACATGCGGCCGTCACGTCGGCGGGCGGCGAGATCCGCCACCGCACTCGGGTCCAGCGGTTGCTGACGCGGGAGGGAAGGGTCATCGGCGTCGACGGTCCGGGGCTGCGGGAGCTGGCGGATCGAGTGGTCCTCGCCGCCGGATCGTGGTCCGCGAACTTGGCGGCCGGCGTCGGCCTGAGCTTGCCGCTCGAGCCCGGCACAGGCTACAGCCTCACCGCGCCCGCCCCCGGATCAGGGCCGGGACTGCCGGCGATCCTGACGGAGGCGCGCGTGGCGATCACGCCACTGGAGGGCAGGCTGCGCGTGGGCGGCACCATGGAGATGGCCGGGTTCCCGCAAGAAGGTTCGCCGCCGAGCCACCGGCGCGTGACCGGCATCCTGAACTCCGTGAGCCGCTATCTTCCGGGGCTCGAGCTCGAGCCGTTCAGGCAGGCGACCGCCTGGCGCGGGCACCGACCGTGCACGCCGGACGGGCTGCCGTACCTTGGCCAAGCGAGCAGCCCGAGAGGCCTGGTGGTGGCAACTGGCCACGCGATGCTGGGTATCAGTCTCGCTCCCATCACCGGCAAGGTCGTGGCCGCGCTGGTGTCGGGAGAGAGCCCGGAGCGCGACGTCACACTGCTCGACCTCACACTGTTCGACCCCGAGCGTTACAGCCGACGCGGCCGGTAGGACCGGGCCCGACCAGGCGCCATACCCCTGGGGTTAGCATTGGCCGCACGTGGCTCGAGAACGCTGGGACCGGAACTTCTGGCTCGGAGTCCTGAACGGCGTCTTCGTCGCGGGTGGGGACGCCTTCTTCAACAGCAGTCTCGTACTGGCGCCGTTCCTAGCCGCGCTCGGCGCGTCGCCCGTGATCATCGGCTTGATACCGGCGATGCGCGTGGCTCTCTACTTCCTGCCCCAGCTCCTGGTCGCGAACCGGCTCTCGCAGGAGTCACACAAGCTTCCTTTCTACCGGATCACGTCCACCACCCGGAACCTGGCGTTCCTCGCCATGTCGATGGTCGTGCTGTTCGGCAGCGGCCTGGATCCCGGTCTGATCGCGGCCGTGGTGGTCGGCATGGTGGCGATCAACGCCACCGCCGGCGGCATCGGGGGCGTGCCGTTCGCAGACGTCACGGCCAAGGTGGTGCCTCACTCGCGCCTCGGCACCTTCTGGGCGGCGCGCAACGTCATCGGTGGACTGTTGGCGTTGGGGTCTGGGCTCGTGCTACGCGCGATCCTCGACTCGGACATCTCCTTCCCCCGCAACTTCGGCTACCTGTTCCTGTTCGGAACGATCCTCGCGTCCATCGGCAACGCCTCGTTCAGCTTCATCCGGGAGCCCGCAGGCGAGCCGGGCATGCGCAGGCCGCTCATCGGCATGCTGCGCTACGTCCCCGGGCTGGTGCGCACGGACAAGGTCCTGCGGCAGTTCCTGTCGGTAAGGTTCCTCGGCCTCGTCGCCCTGCTCGCAGAGCCGTTCTACGGCATCCATGCGCTCGAGAACCTGGGCGCTCCGGAAGGCGCTCTCGGCCTGTACGTGATCGTC
This sequence comes from Trueperaceae bacterium, assembly GCA_035654755.1. GTDB lineage: Bacteria > Deinococcota > Deinococci > Deinococcales > Trueperaceae > DASRWD01. The sequence goes on along the minus strand of DASRWD010000096.1, from coordinate 10,181 downwards.
GCAACGGCAGCGTCGATCGTCGCGAACTTCGCCTTCCGCGTGCCGTCCAACCGCGGTCGCAACCTGCTCGTGCTCCAGATCGGCCTGGCTTGCCTCGTCGCGTCGCTGTCGGTCGCGCTGTTGGTGCGGGACTACCGGGCGTTCGCCATCGTCTTCCTGCTCTCGGCCGTCGGCAACGCCGGCATCGGGACGGCGGCCTGGAACCTGCTCTACGCCATCGCTCCTGCCAACGAGAGGGCCCTCTACATAGGGCTCGTCAACTCCGTGTTGGCGTTGCCCAGCCTCGCGCCGGTCGCCGCAGGCGCGATGATCATCTTCCTCGACCTGCCCGTGCTACTGGGAGTGGGTCTGGCCTGCGCGGTCGTTGCGTTCACGCTGGCGCTTGGCATGCGATCGGTCCACGAACTGGACCAAGCGGCGCTCAAGCCGAAGGCCAGCGCCGCCGTGCAGGAGATCCTCGAAGAGGCGAAGTCCGTGGCCACCGACGCCGAGGACACGGGCGACTACCCGACGGAGTGGAGCGCCGGCGCCGTGGCAGCCCAGGCCGTCGCTGCGCAACTCGAAGAGGGGCCGGAAGCCGAGGATGAAGCTGAACAGGATCCCGCCATCGAGGAGCCACCGGTGGCCGACACGGACACGGACGTCATAGACGAAGGCCCGGTGGATGACGAGGACGAAACCTAATCCAGGTTGGAGCGGTTAGAGCCTGACGAACTCTTCGGTGTTCAGGACGAAGACGATCGCCCCGCCCACCGGCACCTCCATCGGTTGGCTGGCGAACACGCCCTCCAACGCATGGATGGGGGAGCCTGCGGTGACCACCTTGGACCGCTCGCGGCAGGTGGCGTGGAGAATGGCCTTGACGTCCTCGACCTTGTGGTCGTCTACGCCGATGAGAACGGTCGTGTTGCCTTCCCGGAGGAAGCCACCGGTGGAGGCGAGCTTCGTGGACTGGAAGCCGCGCTCCCTCAGCACCTCCTGCAGACGGCCGGCGTCGGCGTCCTGCACGATAGCGAGGATCAACTTCATGTTCACCCCATGCTAGCAGAGCGGGCGCGGAAGGTCTGAGGGTAGGATGCGCGCGAAAGGGACAGAGTGAGCGAGCGCCGCTACGTCGTCGAGCTGACGAAGCCCGTGCAAGGCACCGAGCTGACCACGGCGGCGGGGCAGATCGCCCGGCGCCTCGGTCTCGACGTAGGTAGGGTGGCGACGCTGTTGAGGGACAGGGTGGGGCCGGTCACCAAGCCCGTCCTCGCCCCCAAGGCCGACGCCATCGCCCAGGTCTTCCAGGACGCCGGCGTGGACGTCGCGGTCTACGACGCGAACGCCTCTCCGTACGAGACGGCGTGGGACCGCGAGCCTGCGGCGGAGTCCGCTCCTGCCCCGGCAGACGAGCCTGAAGAGGCAGCAGCGCCCGAAGACGCCTCACAGGCCGAAGGGGAGCCGAGGGCGTACGGCTACGAGGCGCCCCCGCCCCTGCCCCCTGACATAGACCGTTGGGACAGCGAGGACCCGTGGGGCGGCATGGACCCGTGGCGCGACGCCGCGTACCATCCGCCCGGAAGCGAGAACCAGGTCGAGGAAGTCACCGGTCCAACGGACCACGATGAGCGAAGCCCCCCGGCCGCGGACACCGAAGGGTCGCGAGAGCAGGCGCCGGCTGCCGGTGACCAGTGGCCTCTACCCCCCACCCAGACCACGAGCTTCGTCCGCCCAGCCGTCTGGCAAGAGGACCGTCCAGAGGCTCGGGGTCGGAGCGCCCTGCGGGTTTACATGCTCGTGGCCCTTGCGCTGGCCGCCGCGCTGCTGCTGGCGCTTCAGTTCGTCTACCGCGACCAGGGCGGCGCCGGACCCGCCTACGAGGACGGTCTGGCGGCGTACCGGGTGGGGGACTTCGAGGGCGCCAGGCGGGCCTGGATCGTCGCCGCAGAGGACGGGTCCGCGCAGGCGCAGTTCATGCTCGGGCATATGGCGCAGCACGGTCTCGGTCGGCCATGGAGCTTCCGCGAGGCCGCACAGCGTTACGCCGTCGCGGCGGAGGCGGGCCTAGCGGACGCCCAGTTGGCACTGGGAGAGCTGTACCTCGACGGCCTTGGCGTCCAGCCGGACGCGGAGGCGGGGATGGCGTGGCTCCGCACCGCGGCGGCCTCCGGCTATGCACCGGCGCTCTTGCGCTTCGGAGAGGCCGCCCTGCATGGCGAAGGCGGCGCTCGGGACTTCGATGCGGCGATCGCTGCTTTCGAGGCCGCGGCGACGGCGGGCTCGACCAAGGCGGCGGACTACCTGGCGTTCGCGCGTCACCTCGCGGGGCGATCCGGCATGATGGTTCCGTGAGCGCCCGGAACCTTGCACTCAAGACCAGCCCATCGGTCGTTGGTATGGTCCTGCCGATGATGACAAGACGCCTGCTGTCGGCTCTCGTCGTCCTGTTCGCGCTGGCCACGGGCCAGGCGCAGGACTCCGCGCAGTCGACGAACCCCATACAACTGCGCACGGAGATCTACATCGTCAGCCTCGTCACCCTCGCCGACGGTACTCAGGAGGAGCGGTTCACGCCCGCCACCGAGGCCATCCCGGGCCAGGTGATCGAGTACCGGGTCTTCGCTACCAACGTGGGCGAGACGACGCTCCCGGCCGGGCGTGTGACGATACTGGGGCCCGTGATGGATGGGTTCGAGTTCGTACCGCGCTCCGCCACCCCGTCCTCCGAGCGCGTGCTCACCGAGTTCTCCGCCGACGGCGAGACCTTCGGGACGGCGCCACTGCTCGTGGGCGAGGGCGAGGCCCGCAGGGTCGTCGAACCGGTCGACTACCAGGCGGTGCGCTGGACGCTGCTCGTGCCCCTGGAACCTGGGCAGGAGGAGCCGTTCTACTACCGAGTCACCGTCCAAGAGGACGAGGGATAGAAGCCGGCCGAGGCCGGGTTGGACCCACCCAGGACCTAGTCGGAGGCCGCTGCGCCCGACTCCTTGTACTGCAGCTCGTACAGCTTGCGGTAGTAGCCGTCCTCGTTCTTGAGCAGCTCGAAGTGGTTGCCCTCTTCGATCAGCTTGCCCTTGCGCATGACCATGATGCGGTCGACGTTCTGGATGGTGGAAAGGCGGTGGGCGATGATGATGCTCGTCCGCCCCTGCATCAACTTCTCCAGCGCGTCCTGGATGAGCTCTTCGGTCTCGGTGTCGACGTTCGCAGTGGCCTCGTCTAACACCAACAGGATGTCCGGGTTCTGAACCAGGGCCCTGGCGAACGCGATGAGCTGCTTCTGGCCGGTCGAGAAACCGGCGCCGCGCTCGCGCACCACGGTGTCGTAGCCGTCGGGTAGGCGCGAGATGAAGCCGTGCGCGTTGACGAACTTGGCGGCCTCGATCACCCGCTCCAGCGGGATGGTGCCGTCGTCGAGCGTGATGTTGCTCCTGATCGTGCCCGAGAACAGGAACGGGTCCTGAAGGACGATGCCTACGTGACGTCTCAGCGTCACCTGGTCGTAGTCGCGGACGTCCTTGCCGTCTATGAGCACGGCGCCGCGCTGCACGTCGTAGAAGCGGCTGACCAGGCTGATGATCGTGGTCTTCCCGGCGCCGGTGTGCCCTACGAACGCGACGGATTGGCCAGGCTCGATCCGGAAGTCAACGCCGCGCAGCACCCACTCCTCGTTGTCGTACGCGAACCAGACATCGCGGAACTCCACCTCGCCGCGGAACCCGGAGTCGAAGTCAGACACCTCGTCCTTGTCGGTGATCTTCTCGGGGGTGTCGAGCAGGCCGAAGATTCGCTCCGACGAGGCCATCGCGGCCTGAAGGATGTTGAACTTGTCCGATAGCTCCTGCAGCGGCCTGAAGAACATCGAAGAGTACTGGATGTAGGCGACCAGCATGCCGATCGTGACGACCTCGGTGAACGGGTCGCCGATGATGAGCCTGCCGGCGTAGAAGAGTATGAGGCCGGTCGCGATCGCCGAGGTGAGCTGCACGGTGGGGTGGAAGAGGCTGAACCACCGCACCTGCTCGAAGTTCGCGTCCAGCAGGTCCAGGTTCAGCTTGTCGTAACTCCGAGCGTTGCGCTGCTCGCGGTTGAAGAGCTGGACGGTGCGCATGCCGGACAGGTTCTCGGCGAGGAAGGCGTTGGAGATCGACGTGCGTAGCCTCACCGCGCGGTACGCGGTGCGCTGTTGGATGCGGATGAAGTTGAGGGCGAAGAACAGGACGGGCATCACGGCAAGGGTGATGAGCGCCATGCGCCAGTTGATGGAGAACATGTAGACCGTCAGGCCGATGATGAGGCCGACGTCCGCCACCAACCCGACCAGGCCGTCCGTCATCATCGTCTGGATGGCCTCGACGTCAGAGGTGATGCGGGTGATGAGCCTTCCCACCGGCGTGCGGTCGAAGAAGCCCATGTGCAAGCGCTGGATCTTCTCGAAGATCTGACGCCTGATGTCGAAGACGATGTGCTGACCCAGCCAGGCGACGACGTAGGTATAGCCGTAGCGCAAGCCGAAGTTGATCAGCCGCAACCCCAAGTACACGAGCACGACCGTCATGAGCCCGTTCAGGCGCTCGTCCATGGTCAGCGAGGCGAACGGCTCCTGGGACGCGACGACGTAGCGGTCGAGCGCCAGCGCGATGAGGGCGGGGAAGGCCGGCACGAGGACGCTGTAGACGAGAAGCAGGCTGACGCCCAGGATGAACTGACGGCGGTACGGCTTGAGGTAGGTGAGGAGCCGCCGCATCATGCCCTGGTCGTAGTCCTTGATGACGGCTTCGCCCTCCTCGTCCAGGACGCTGTCGCGCTTCATACGCGTGCGCCCGGCCCGCTTGTTCGCCTGGCGTTCGGCCTTGGCCTGCTCGACGGAGTAGTCGGGCAGGTCCATGTCCGTGAGGCGCTTGGGGCGTTCCGGGATACGCGGCGGCTCGGCGGCGGCGGAGTGCTCCGCGCCGGGCGCCGTCTCGCCCCCCGTGCCGACGCGGCGCTCGTCGGACATCAGGCGGCCTCTCCAGCGTGCTGCCTCTTCGAGCCGTTGGCCGCATAGGTTGAGGTGCTCCACGCTCGCATCACGCGGCCTCCAGATCCTCTTCGAGCTGTTGGCGTCTGTCGATCTCGGCGTACCAGCCGTCCTGAGCAACCAACTGGTCGTGCGTGCCCTGCTCGACCACACGCCCGTCCTCCAGGACGTACACGCGGTCCGCGCCCTTCAGCGCGCTCACGCGGTGAGCGACGATTATCGTCGTCCGGCCCTCGTGCACCTTCTCGAGCCCCTCGAGGATGGCGGCCTCGGTCTGCGTGTCAACTGCGGAGAGCGCGTCGTCGAAGATCATCAGCGGAGCGTCCTTGATGATCGCCCTGGCGATCGCCGTGCGCTGGCGCTGACCGCCGGAGAGCGTGACGCCGCGCTCGCCCAGGCTCGTCTGATAACCGGCAGGGAACTCCTCCACGTCGCCGGCCAGCTGCGCGATGCGTGCTGCCTCCTCGATGCGGGGCATGAGCTCCTCGATCGGAGCCTCCGGGATTCCGTAGGCGATGTTCTCGGCGATCGTGTCGGAGAACAGGTAAGGCTCCTGGGGTACCACGCCGATGTAGCGCCTCAGCACTTCCACCGGGTAGCGGCGGGCGTCGATGCCGTCGATGAGCACCTCGCCATCGTCGGGGTCTACGAGCCTCGCCACCAGACGGGCGATCAACGTCTTGCCCGATCCGGTGCGACCGGTCAGGCCGACCGTCTCGCCGGGCAGGATCTCGAGGCTCACGTCGTCCAGAGCGCGAACCCCGTCGAACGAGACGGAGACGTTGCGCAGCTCGATGTGGCCCTTGATGGAGGTGAGCGAGTAGTCGGTCAGCTCGGTGTCCGTGACCAGGGCCTTGCTGTCGAGGATCTCGCGAAGCCGGTTCCACGACGTGGTGCCGCGCTGGACGATGTTCCCGATCCAGCCGAGAGCGATGAGAGGCCACTGGATGCCCTCGAAGAGGAAGACGAAGCTGGAGAACTCGCCGATCGTGAGGTCGCTGCCGACCCCCAGCACCAGGCGCCCGCCCACGAGCAGCAGGAGCGAGATGGTGAGGCCGAACAGGAACTCCATGAGCGGGAAGAGCGGGCCATCGACGCGGGTGAGCGAAAGGTTGCGCTTGACGAACTCGTCGTTGAGGCGGCCGAACTTGTCCAGCTCGCGGTTCTCGATGCCGAAACCCTTGACGACGCGGATGCCGCTGAAGTTCTCCTGGGCCATGGCCGCTATGTCAGAGAACTGCTCCTGCACCTTCTGGTATCGCCGGTGGATTATCCGTAGCAGGACGTAGAACGAGATCGTGATGAACGGCACCACGGTAAGCGTCAGCAGCGTCAGGGTGCCCGAGAGCGAGAACATGCGGTAGAGAGTGAACGCCAGCAGGAGGCTCGTGTTGAGCCCCTGCATGACACCCACGCCGATGAGCATGCGCACGGCGTTCAGGTCCGCCGTCAGGCGGGCCATGAGGTCGCCGACGCGCGTGTTGTCGTAGTAGTTGGTGTCGAGCCTCGTGAAGTGCTTGAAGATGTTGTGCCGGATGTCGAACTGTGCTTCCCAGCTGGCGCCGAGGATCAGACGCCTGACCATGGTCATGGAAGCGGCCGCCAGCAGCGTGACCAGCAGTAGCAGGCCCACCTGACGCAGCAGGAACGGCATCGTTATGCCGCCCGTGGTCAACGCGTCGATGACGCGCCCAGGGATGAGCGGGGCGAACGTGGCGAGGTACGCGTTCGCCAAGATCAGCCCCAGGCCGATGAGGATCGCGACCCGGTGTCGACGGATGTACGGGGCAAGGTCGCGGAAGGTACTTATCACTTAGCTCCTGTAGATGGGTGTTCTAGGGACGGGCCCGCTCATCTGCCGAAGGCTTCCAGACGCCCCTTCCAGCCGGCGCACCAGATAGGTGGGCGCCAACATTGCCAGCGGCCACTATAACCGCTCAGGGCACTAGGAGAGGGTCGCCGTAGGGTACGTCTCCGAGGAACAGCTCGAACGTCAAGGGGCCCGGGTCCGACGTCCGGTACGTGCCCCTCAGGATCTCGCCACCTTCCACAGAGTGGGTCGCCACGAGCGTCCTCTCGCCGTCCAGGGTCCTTACCCAGACCTGTGCCTGCGTCCTTCCGATGCCGGGCAGGATGGTCCAGGCGTACGCGAAGTCGCGCGGCTCCGGCGACCTGAGGATGGCGCGCACTCCCGGGTTCAGGAGCGTCACGGGGTGGACGTTGACCAGGAGCAGCAGGCCGCGGTCCTCGCTGGCCGTAAGCGGCGGTGGCGACTGAGCCACCACCATGCCGGCCGGCAGCGCGCGGTCCGAGATCCGCTGTACGTCCACGCTCCAGCCCTCGGCAGCGGCCAACTCGGCGGCCTCGGACCGGCTTAAGCCCACGACGTCCGGTGTGCCGCCGACGTCGGACCTTGGGGTCCCGGCGCTGACGACGAGCCTGAGCGTCGTGTCCCCCACCGGGATGGGCCGGTGGGCGGACGGGGACTGGGTCAGCACCTCGCCGGGGAAGCCCGTCCCGGACGAGACCTCGTCGACGACGATGCGCCCGGGGTCTATCCCGGCGATCACCGCCAGCTCCGTGGCCTCTTCGACGCTCATCCCGACCAGGTCTGGCAGGAAGGTGGTCGCCTCGGGTGGCCCGAGCGACACGAGCACGTCGACGGCGCCACCTGCGCCCACCGTCCCGCCCTCAGCGATGGACTGGGCCAGCACCACGCCGGGAGGGGCGGACGCGCCGACGCGTCCGACGTCGCCTAGGACCAGGCCAGCCGCCAGGAGCTCGGCGCTCACCTCGTCGGGGTAGGCCAGGCCTATGAGAGCGGGCACCTGCGCCTGCTCGAGCAGACCTTGAGCGAGCGCGTACCCCAGACGTACCGAGCGACCCGGCCGTAGTTCCACGCCCACATCGGGGTCAACGCTGACGACGCTTCCCGGAGATGCCTCGGACGGCACGGCGCTGACCTGGACACCGAGACCCAACTCCGCGAGCCGGTCGATCGCAGTCCTCACGTCGCTGCCGAGCACGTCCGGCACGGTTACAGCTCCGTCGACGACGTGCTTCTTGAACGCGGCGTACGCGACCACCACGGCGACCAGGACCAAGGCGCCGGCGATCAGCCAGCTCAGGGTCGCGGCCGGGACCTTGGTGAGAGGCGACTCCTTGTTGCCGCTACGCAAGGGCCGCGCGGGCAAGGTCTCGCGCTCCTCGAACGTGGCGGTGGGGGCGACCGAGCCGTCGAACCCCAGCCCGTAGAGCATGCGCTTGCCGCCGCGACCACGCACATCAGCAGCCGTTGGCGGGTAGCCGTGCTCGAGGAGCACGGTGGTGAGCGCGGGGTCCTCGGCCCTCACGAGTGCCGGGTCGGGCTTCCGCCATGCCACGTAGCGCGCTCCCGGTCGGGAGATCACGTCGTGGATCGCGGCGCGGTCCTCTCGTTTGAGCCGTTTCAGCAGCCGGCGGTAGCGCTCGAAGGCCGCTTCCTCCACGCCGGGGAGGTCGAACCACTCGACCCTTACGGGGGTGCCGTCGGGCGCGATCGCATCGATGAGCGTCCGTCCCCCGCTCAGCTCTCGTTGACCCAGGACCTCGTACCTACCGTCGAGCAGCGGCAACCGTTACCCCTCTAGCATCAGGGTAGCTCTTGCGTCTACGCCCCCGGCTCGCGCGCCGGCCTTGGCTCGATGCCGGTGCCCGTGACGCCCCTGCCTGCCCCCTCGCTGCGGCGGGCGCGTTCCTCCTCGGCGGCGCGGCGCTCGCGCTCCTCGGCCTCCTGCAGACGACGCTCGGCCTCGACCGAGGTGTCGACAATCCAGTCGACGATCTCCTCGGCGGGTGCGCCGTCCTGCGCCATCTTGAACGCCTTGTGGACGAGCTTGCCGTCGATGGTCTCGCGTCGCAGCAGGGACTGCGCTATGGCCTCGACCGCGACCCAGTTCTCATCGACCAGCGTTTTCGTCTCCTCGTAGGCACCGGCCAGGATCTGCTGCACCTGCTCCTCGAGCTCGCGCGCGGTCTCCTCGCTGAAGTCCTTACGGCGCGAGATCTCGCCGCCCAGGAAGATTGGCCCCTGGTCGGAGCCCCAGGCGACGTACTCGGAGTCGCCCATGCCCATGTCGAGGACCATCTGCTTGGCGAGGTCCGTCGCTTGCTTGAGGTCGTTGCTGGCGCCGGAGGAGATGGTGCCGGTGACCTTCTTCTCGGCTACGCGACCCGCGAACGCCACGACGAGCTGCGAGCGGTAACGGGCGACGTCGTAGAACATGTCCTCCTTGGCGAGCGGCGCCATGAAGCCGCCGGCCCCGCCACGGGGCATGATCGTGACCTTGCGTATCTCGCCGAGGACCGGCTTGGCGGCGTACGCCACGGCGTGACCTGACTCGTGGAAGGCGAGGATCTTGCGCTCGTCCTCGGTCGGCACCAGGCTTCCGCGCCTGAGGCCGAGCGTGATGCGGTCCAACGCCTCGTTGAAGTCGTTCCAGCTGATCACCTGCTTGTTGCCGCGCGCCGCTATGAGCGCGGCCTCGTTCGTGAGGTTCTCGAGGTCGGCGCCGGAGAACATGGGCGTGGCCTCGGCCAGGCGCCTGAGGCTTACCTCCTCGGCGACGGGCTTGTTGCGCACGTGCACCTTGAGGATCTCCTCGCGTTCGCGCTGCGTCGGCAGGCCGATCGTCACCTGCCTGTCGAAACGGCCGGGGCGCAGGAGGGCAGGGTCCAGGATGTCTGGCCGGTTGGTGGCCGCGATGATGATGACCGACGTGTCCTTCTCGAACCCGTCCATCTCGGAGAGTATCTGGTTGAGCGTCTGCTCGCGCTCGTCGTGACCCCCACCGATGCCGGCGCCTCGGCGGCGGCCGATGGAGTCGAGCTCGTCGATGAAGATGATGGCCGGAGCAGCCTTGCGAGCCTCCTCGAAGAGGCTGCGAACGCGGCTGGCGCCGACGCCTACGAACATCTCCATGAACTCCGACGCGCTGACGGTGAGGAACGGCGTGCCGGCTTCGCCGGCGACGGCGCGGGCGAGCAGCGTCTTACCGGTGCCGGGCGGGCCGACGAGCAGCACGCCCTTGGGGATCTCGGCGCCGATGCGCAGGTACTTCTGAGGGTTCTTGAGGAAGTCGACGACCTCGACGAGCTCCTGCTTGGCTTCCTTGTGCCCGGCGACGTCGTTGAAGGTGGT